>JAYVDI010000402.1:0-10123 GCA_043749505.1 Schlesneria sp.
CAGCAGCAGCGGTGGCAGAGTCAGCCCCACCGCGAGCCGCTTCAAGACGGACCAGTTCCGGCGTTCGATCAGCCAGTGTCGCGAATACCACCCGGTGAGACACATCAGCCAGACCGCGATTCCTCCCACCGCCCACCAGCGTGGCAGCGGAACGCCGATCACAAAGGTCTGCCAACAGACCAAAGCAATGGTCGCGATCAAGCCAGCCCCCACGGCGAGGACCATCCGCCGCAACAACATCGCGGCCGCCTGCCCCGTCGCGTAGCTCACCAAGACAAACCACACCACGTCAAAGAATCGTTCACGACTATCGAACGAACCCTCGACCAGCGGGTGCCGCAAGCCGTCAGCCGAGTTAGGATTCGTCAACGGCGTGTTGGCCCACGGAATGAAGGCCCATTCCGCCAGACACGCCACGGCCCAGCAGACGGCGGGAATCCAGAAGGCGCGCGGCAGCCAGACGGCGTGTTTGGCCAGCCAGATCATCGTGGGAGATGTGCCACGATTGGCGAGGAACCGCAACTGTTGGCCGCCCGCGTCGAAGCGGAATCCAATCACTCCCATCGCGCAAGGCAGCGCGACAAGGAAGGGAATCACCGCAAACGTGATCGAACCCTCTTGATCGGCGAGGCTGTACATCGCCAACAAGACGCTCGTGGCACAGACGATCGCCAGCAGCCCGGTATGCAATGACTCGCGATGCCGCTCTTGCCAGACCAGTCGCTGCCAAGTCCGCCAGCCTGAGTGTTCGCTCTCCATCGCAACCGGGACGCGCGAGGATCGCCCGCGATTCCAGGGCAGCATCGCCGTCAACCGCTCGTTCAGCTCCTCCAGCCACGAAGCGTCGAGGTACTGCCCGCGACACCACCTCAACCCGAGATGGACGTTCAAAGCTGCGGTGCCCAAGAAGCACACGGCAACAAAGCTGGGAAAGAGCGATAGAAGATATTGTTCTACGTCGTGAGGCATCCTTCCGTATCGAAGCCAGCTCAAATAAATCACCGTCACCATCGGGACGAGGTAGATCGCCATCCACCAAATCATCGCCGCTGGCACGGCCGTCACCACGCGGCGGCTCGTCAGTGAACCGAGCGTGCCCCACAACAGAAATCCCGCTCCGACCAGCGAAAGAACTCCGATCAGTTCCACTGCGGCCCAAACCAGCGACGGACCGGTGTTCATAGAATTCTTGAATTCAAACCCCGAACCGATCGACAGCAGCGCCGCCCACAGCCACATCACCAGCATCAGCGACACCGCTCCGGCAATCGCACAGCCAGACTTCGCCAGCAGCGTCGGCCACGGCGGCGCGGAGAGATTCAACAACCAATCGCTCGTCCGCTCTTCACGCTCCAAAGCAAACAACATCGCGGTGGACGCGATCAGAAAGAAGGGGACCAAATACAACGGGATGATGTAGAGAAAGAGGATCGCCTGCGAGGGCTGCATCTCCGGAAATGGAGTCACGCTCATCACGATGCGCGCGATCAACTGCAAGCAGATTCCGGAGACCAACACGCCGACCCACAGCGTTCTCTGCTGGCGGTACTCCTTCCAGAACATCCGACCGAGTGGCCGAACATCGAACGACGATTGAGCGGCGGTTGCGGGAGCGGTGGTCATCGAACACCTCGTATTCTTCTCTGATCCCCTCGCTCCGGCCTTGCGGGGAGAGGGCTAGTATGAGGAGCCTTCACTCTATTTTTCTCTCTTGGCGAGCCGCGTGCCGTAAGGCCGCGGGTTCGGGTTGGGGTTGGTGAAGAACCAGCGGCCTTACGGCACGCGGCTCGCCTGATTTGTTTTGGGTGCGATCTGGGGACCAAATCCCTCCGCCTTCGTCATCATGCACGTCACAAAAATCTCTTCGAGCGACAGCCGTTTCTCCTCGACATGCAGGTGATTCGGATCGGAGTTCAGCGTGAGTCGTCCCGCGTCGTTGAGGTCTCGCACCATGAGTCGCCAGACTCGATCATGCCGTTGTGCCCGGAGCAGCAGCGCGGGGGAAGCGACTTCGGGAGGAGCGGTCTCGATGTCGGCCAGCGTGACGATCACTTCGCTCACGCGATCTTTGAGGACATCGAGCGGCTCGCACAGGATCAGCTTGCCACCGCGCAGGATGGCGACGATGTCGGCCACTCGCTCGACTTCGGCGATCTGATGGCTGGAGAGCAGGACCGTGCGGCCTTCCGACGCGATCTCGATCATGCTTTCGAGGAACTCGCGCCGCACCAGCGGGTCGAGACCCGACGTTGGCTCATCCAGCACGAGCAGGTCCGGTTCGTGAGCCATCGCGAGCGACAATGACACCTTCCCCTGCATCCCCTTCGACAGCGACTTGATCGGCTTGTCGTCCAATCCGAACCGCTGCACGAGGTCTTCATACCGCTGCTGAAACCCGAGCGGATAGAACCCCGCCGCGAACCAGCCGATCTCGCGCACGGTCATCCATTCGTAGAGGGCGGGCCGGTCGGGCATGTACCCGACGCGACGCCGAATCTCGGCCCCGTGCGTCTGGCTGTCGAGGCCCATCACACGCGAGGCCCCACCGTCGGGAGCCAGCAGCCCCAGCAGTATCTTGATCGCGGTCGTCTTCCCCGCCCCGTTCTCACCGAGCAACGCAATCACTTGACCTCGCTCACCCCGCATCGACACCCCATCGAGCGCCACATGCTGCTTGAACCGTTTCGTAATGCTTTGAAACTCGAAGATGCTGCTCATGTCGTGCCTTCTATCGAGGGAAGACGGGACCGATGTAACCATTCAACACACACACCACTGCAAACAGCGGAAAGAACCCCCATCGCAGAAACATCAAACCAACAGGATCAGGTTTGCGGTGCCCCCGCGCAAGACAAAGCATCGCAAACAGCCAAAAGCCGAGTACGGTGATCAGACACAGCCTCAACGTTCGTCCGGAATCCAGCAGCAAGGCACAGAACACCAACCACGAGAACTGCTGCCACAGCGTTAATCGAATCGCTGCGACGTACTCAGGTTTGATTTCGTCGGACTTGTCTCCGGGATTCACGGGATACTCCAACAACGGTTCGTGCCTCGGTTGTAGGGTGCGTGGAGTAACGCACCGGCTCGATGTGATCTCCTCGACGACGGCGCGTTCCGAAGACTCCACGCACCCTACTCACTGACCACGGCCTTCCCCCTCACGCTTCGGGAATACTCCGTTTCTGAACGGCCTTGGTTTTCATTGAAGTCTCCCAGACTTCATCCACCAGTTTGAAGAACTCTTCCTCGGTGAGGCCGCTTTGCTGAGCCTCCATCACGACTCCCTGCATCCGTTCGGCGAGCAGCTTTTGCCTGGCCTTGCGGCAGCGTTCGGCCGCAGCCTTCGCAACGCGGAGGCCCTCGCCGCGCAGTGCTTCCAGCACGCCTTCGTTCTGCAAATCGCGATAGGCCTTGGCGACGGTGTTCGGGTTCACCGCGAGAGTGATCGCCAGTTCGCGCACAGACGGCACGAGGTCTCCGGAACGCAACGCCTCCTTGGCGACGGCGTACTTCACCTGCCGCCCAATCTGGTCGTAAATCGCCACGCCGTTGTCGGGGTCGATGCGGAAGAACATGAATTAACTTTCTGTACTAGACAAGTAGTACAGTATGCACGCGAGCGAGAGGCGTCAAGGCGGGAATCTTCCAGAAAATGCCGGCACCGAAAACGGGGGACGCTCACGGACCAGCGTCGAATCCTCAAACGCGTGCGGCAACATTGCTGGTGGCAGGAACGGTCCTTCCCACGCCCACCCGCAGCGTGCGCGAGGACATCGCAGCGGTTGCAGTCGAAACAGCGCGAGCCGGCGCGCCAAACCGCACTTTCTCGCTCACGGTGCGGGGAGGTGTGGGCGGGGCAGACATTTCTGCCGCTCACACCAAAAAAGATTCGTCCGCACGCGGAACTATTTCACGGTGGCCGTGTTCATGCCCCACGCCCGATCAGCCGCCGTTCAGGTCGGCAAGTCCGATGGCTGATCTGCGTATTGCGAATGATCAACGTCGCAACCGGACAACTCTGCGAATGCTCGTTCCGAAACCGAGACCTTAGCGCAGTCCGAGCAACTGCGAAACAGGCAGCGATATTTCGCAGGAAAAGTAGAACCGAAGTTTGAAGGGCCGCATTCCAGCGTCGGGTTGCAACGAATGGGTGCTGGCTTGCGTCGTGGTGCCGCAAGCCGAGAGTCACGCAACAGGGTGAGTCAATTCTGAAGGAGAGTATGATGTTGAATCGTCGGTCGATGTGTGGTGCGTTACTTTTGGCGGTGGCGGCCGTGATGGCCATCCCGCACGCGGGTGTTTCTGCCGCGACGGTCACGCCTCCGAAGCCTCTACTGGGCGCGAAGCTGGCGGGCAAGGTTGGACAAGGATCGGCTGTGATCGCATTGAACTTGGAAGGAAAGAAAGGACTGCGAGTCGAAGTCGGGGGACTGAAGGCGTTGGCAGGAAAAACCGTGGGGGTCGGCTTCTCACGAGGCACGAACCATGTGGCCGTCGGCACGATCAAGCTGAACGGCGACGGCAACGGTGTCCTGATGACACCGACGTTCCCTGAAGCCCGCGTCGGTGATGTCTGCAAGGTTCTCGGCGAACAACGGCTCGTCGTTCTGGAAGGCGTGTTCCAACTCCCTCCGAAGTAATTCGGGCGGACGAATGAGCCGCCGACAAACCGTTCGCCCGACTGTGCGATCTGTGTACTGGCGGCTCGAAAACGGCTTCCTCAGGAACCGGGGACTAACCTCCCCGGTTCTTTTTTTACGCCGCCCCCTGCCACACGATCCCGCACTCGCCTTCGGCAGGAGGTTAAACGACTGTTTGTGATGGCCTTCGCACCCTCAGCTACCGACCTGCAGCCACCACTTGAGGAACAGGCCGCACGACCAGAAGTAAGCCGAGAACGACACGGCGGCACACAGCAGGTCGCTCACCAGTGCGAACCGATGTCGCGCCAGTAAGCCGCGAGCACAAAGGGCCGCGACGGGGAACGCGGGCAGGAAGCCACTAAGGAAGCCCCACTCGATCGACAATCCGAGTCGTCGGCACAGATGGAAATAGAGGCCACTGGTCGCGAGCAGACTCAGTCCCGCAAGCCTCGACCACCAGCGCGCCTTGCGCCGCGCGAGCTGAGGCTGAGACTCGGCCCATGTCACCGCGAGCAGTGTCAGTTGCAACGCCGCCCACAGGAGGAGCGGCCAAAGAAAGACGTACTCGTCGTGCAGTTGTGCCGCTTGGCGTTGATTGAGCAGCGGGCTGCCGATGGCTCCGATGAGGAATGTCATCGCCCAGAAGACGACTCGCGCCACCGTAGGCCGGACCCCTTGGCCCGGACGAATCGCAATCGGAGTACTGCCGGGCGGTCGATCCACTTCTCTCGTCTGGATCAAGGCGTCCGGCCTACGAACACGCATTCCCCAGATCAGGCACTGGATCAACCCCGCGCAGACCGTGGCGAGCAACAATCCTGCCAGACTCCAGAGCCACCAACTGCGCAGCTCGAACCATTCGGGAACCGTTGCCGGGAACTCGCGCTCTCCGCCGAGCAGCGGCGTCGGGTCGAACGAGCGGACGTGCGGAATGTCTGTGACCAACTTGGTCTCGAACTTCGGTTCAAGTGACTTCTCGCCGAGGTACAAACACGCGGCGCGAGTCGGTGTGCGCAGGAACAGCTTGCCGTGGCAGAGTGCTGCCGCCGACCAACTGAGTTCATCCTGAAAGACTGTCACGCGCGCGAGTTCTTCGTACTGCTGCGGGTTGACGCGGGTGAGGATCACTTCGCCTTTGTCATTGAACAGGATCAGCTTTCGCTCCGCGACGATGATGCTGGCGTGACCGACCTTGTCCGTGGACCACGCGATCTGGCCGGTCTCGAAGTTCAGGCACCGAAACTCACCGCGCGACGGCCGGTTGAGCCGCGACTGCGCGTCCTTCAGATCGAACCCGTAAACGTGGCCATCGACGAGAACGCTCGAAGCGACATCGTTCGAGAACTTGGGAGTCTCCCACACGGTCACGGGCTTCAGCGCCGCTCCCTCCTCCTCCACGAGCCGATAGCACTTTGCCCCGCTTCGGAACGGCCCGGCCGTCATCAGAAACGGTTCGCGATACAGCGGGGCTGCCGAGTGTTCGTCGTAGCTGTGTGAGAACTCGTCCTCCCACAAGAGGCGTCCGCTCGCAAGGTCCAGGATGGCGAGCGAGTTCTCCAAGAACGCCACGACGCGCGGTCGCCCGTTCAGTGTGATCGGCAACGGCGACGCATAGCTGGCGGGCATCGCTCCCGATTTCCAGACCAGCGCACCGTCTTTCGCATCGAGCGCGACGACGCTCGCATCGAGTCCCCCGACCGGCACGATCACCTTGCCATCCATGACCAACGGCGAGGCCGCGCAGCCAAAGTCGGTCCCGCGTCCGTGAAACATTTTCTTCGGATTCGTCTCCCAAATCGGACGACCTGTCTGCGCGTCGAGACACCCGATCGTTCCCTCGGGAGCGGCGTAGTAGATGCGACCATCATGCCACGCAGGCGTGGAGCGTGGTCCCGGATAGAGACCGCCACCGTCGTAAGGCCAGCCGTACCGCTGCGACCAGATCGTCTCACCCGTCTCCGCGTCGAGGCATACCACCGCCTGTTCGTACAGCGTTTGAGTCTGCGTCCAGACGCGATCACCGACCGCGATGAAACTCGAATAGCCCTTGCCGATTTCCTTCGTCCACAGCACCGGCGGACCGGCTTCAGGCCATGACTCCGCCAAGCCTGTCTCGACCGAGATCGCGTCGTGAGTCACCCCGCGCCACTGTGGCCAAGTCAGTTCGTCCGCCGTGGCCGCCACTGAAGCAATTGCGATGGCACTGAAACACACGATGAACCAACACCGTTTCACGCTGCTCCATCGGCTGTACATGATTTCTCGCCTTGATGTGACAGAACAGTCGGTCTCAACGTTTGTTGCTCATTCGTTCCCGTCGTTCACCCCACCGCGTGCGTCTCCAGCCAATTGTCACCCACCGAGACATCAACCACGAGCGGGACAGACAATTCCATCGCGTGCTGCATCTCGTGGCGAACGAGTTCGATCAAGGAGGCGATGGCCGACTCGGGAGCTTCCAGTACCAGTTCGTCGTGGATTTGGAGAAGCATCCGACCAGGATGGTCTTCGTCGCGCAGGCGCTTTCTCACGGCAAGCATCGCCCGTTTGATGAGGTCTGCGGCGGAGCCTTGAATCACCGTGTTAACCGCCGTCCGTTCGGGCATGTTCAGGTTGCCGGTGCGGACGGCGCGAATCCCTTCGATCGGGCGGCGGCGGCCGAGGATCGTCGTCGCCCGACCGACGCGCTGGACCTGGGTCAACGTCGCATCAATGAACTGCATCACGCCCGAGTACTTCGCGAAGTAGCCGTTGATGAACGTCGCCGCCTCGTCCTGCGGAATGCCGAGCGCGGCCGCCAAGCCAAACGGACTCTGCCCGTAGATGACGCCGAAGTTGACCGCCTTCGCCATGCGCCGCTGGTCGCTTGTCACGGCATCGCGTTCGACACCGAAGACCTGCGCCGCGACGGCCGTGTGAATGTCGATTCCCTGCGCGAACGCCGCGATCAACTCTTGGTCCTGACTGAAGTGTGCGAGGACACGCAGTTCGATCTGTGAATAGTCGGCACAGAGCAGCTTCCACGAGGACTCGGCCGGAATGAACGCACGGCGGATTCGTTCTCCTTCGGGCGTGCGAATCGGGATGTTTTGCAGGTTGGGATCGCTCGAACTGAGTCGTCCCGTCGCTGCGACAACCTGGTTGAACGACGTGTGAATGCGGCCGGTCGTCGCATGAACCAACAAGGGCAGCGCGTCGAGATACGTCCCTTTTAACTTGGTCAGATGACGATGCTCGATGATCTTCGCCGGGAGCGGGTGAAGCGGAGCCAACTCTTCGAGGACTTCCTGATCGGTGCTGGCTCCCGTTTTGGTCTTTCGTTTGATGGGCAGCTTCAGTTCATCGAACAGCACCACTTGAAGCTGCTTTGGCGAGTCGATGTTGAACTCACGCCCCGCCAAGCCGTGAATCTCCCCCATCAATCGGTCCAGACGCTGAGTCAGATCCACCGATTGACGATGCAGTTCATCGGCATCGACACGAATGCCGGTCTGTTGCATCTCAGCCAACAGCGGGATGAGTGGTCGTTCCAAGCCCCAGTACAAATCCCAGAGGCCCTGCGCCCGCAGTTGCTCCGAGACCAGATCGGCCACCCGCAGCGTGAAGTCCGCGTCCTC
This sequence comes from Schlesneria sp., assembly GCA_043749505.1. Classification (GTDB taxonomy): domain Bacteria; phylum Planctomycetota; class Planctomycetia; order Planctomycetales; family Planctomycetaceae; genus Schlesneria. The sequence goes on from JAYVDI010000402.1 coordinate 8,264, forward strand.
GGTCGCGTACTCGGCGATCAGGTCGATTGGCACGTCGGCCATGTTCTTCTGCTTCTTCCCGCTGCCGATCAAGTCGCTGATCGGGATGCCGGTCGTCCCGAGATATTTTTGGATCAGCGTGTCGAGACTGTGCGAACGTGCTCCCGCGTCAAGCAGGTAGTCGCCAACCATCGGATCGACATCAATGGACTCGGGCGGGACCGAGATGCCGTTCGCGTCGAGAAACATCAGATCGAACTTGATGTTCTGATTGACCAGCTTCAGCGACGGGTTCTCCAACACCGGCTTCAGCGCTGCGATCACTTTTGCCTCATTAAGCAGCGTGCTGCCGAGTGGCCCGCGCGTCGGCAGGTAGTACGCCATCGCCGGCTCCCAGCAGAACGCCCATCCGACGATGCGCGAGGAGCGTGGGTCCAGCCCCGTCGTCTCAAGGTCGAGACAGAAGCGCGGCTGCTGCCGCAGTTGATCGACGAACGCGGTGAGAGCTTCGGGCGTGTCGATCACTTCCCAACGACGAGTGATCGCGGGCACGACGGGCTGCGCTGCAAGCGAAGCCGAACAGTCGAGCGACGGCACGTCGGTCTCTTCTCTTGTCCCCTCGCCCCCCGCTTTGGGGGGGAGAGGGTTAGGGTGAGGGGGTGCTTCGGAGTCGAGCGGCATCCCAACGCGAGACGACTGCGCAGTGATGTCGCTCGGACTCACATCAAACGGAGGAGCCTCATCGGAAGCGTGCTCGCCACTCGGCCCCCTCACCCTAGCCCTCTCCCCCGAAGACGGGGGAGAGGGGACAAGAGGCTCGGCGCTCGCATCACTTTCATCCTCATCTCCAAACAACGACCGTCCCGACGGGCGCGGCTTCGACTTCTTTGCGCTACTCGACGGCGCGGCTTCATTCAACTTCGTCCCTTTCGGCGCGAACTGGTTCACGTCGTTAATGAGCCGACCGAAGCCGAACTTGCGGAAGAGCGTCTGCAAAGCGGGGACATCGGGCTGAGGATTGCGCGTCGCGTCCCAGTCGAAGTTCAGTTCTAGCTCTTGATTCAACCGCACGAGTGTCTGACTCAGCCGCGCCTGATCGGCGAAGACCTTCAAGTTCTCTTTGAGCTTTGCGCCGGGAGCTTTGTCGGCATTCGCGAGAACGCCTTCGAGCGTCTCAAATTCTTTCAACAGCGCCGACGCTTTCTTCGGCCCGACCAGCGGCACGCCCGGCACATTATCGACGGCGTCGCCGACCAACGCTTGGAAGTCCACGACTTGATCGGGTCTCACACCCCAATCGGCCAGCAGCGCGGCTTCGTCGAGATACGTGTTTTTGCGCAAGTTGAGAATCTGCACCTGCGGCCCGAGTAACTGCCGCGCATCCTTGTCACTGGTGACGATCCGGACCTGATGGCCTCGCGCGACGCCCTGCCTCGTGAGCGTGGCGATCACGTCGTCCGCTTCCCAACCGTCGCAATGGACGACTGGAATGCCAAACGCCTCGACCGTTTCGATGAGCAGCGGAATCTGAGGTCTCAAGTCTTCCGGCATCGGGCTGCGGTTGGCCTTGTACGCCGGATACAGCTCCTCCCGCTTGCCGACTCCCACCGATTCCATCGCGCAGATCAACCACGTCGGCCGATGGACTTGCAGCAGCGACACGAGATCACGACTGAATCCAAACACGGCGTTCGTCGGCAATCCCGCCGGACTGGTCATCGGTGGAAGACCGTGAAAGACCTGGAACATCAGCGAAAACGTGTCGATCAGGAAGACGGTGTCAGACATGGGTGGAGAGATCCGTCGTGTGGGAGGGTGCGTGCTAAGAGCGTCCCACACCAACCCGCCGCGTGAGCAAGAAAGTTCGGTTCCAGTCCTTGC
>JAYVDI010000403.1:0-15173 GCA_043749505.1 Schlesneria sp.
TTTCGTACCACATTCCGGGCAGACGAACTGAATCACTTGGCATTACCCCCGCGCGGCATCGCGCTTGTCGCCGTCCCTCGAAACGTCCTGGAATCCGCCGCCATCGAGCGGAGGGGCTGTGACGACAGCCCCTCCCACGGCCGCGAAACTATGTTGGGTCTGGCGCGATTTGGCAAGAATCACCGCCGCGGCATACAGGCAATCGCCTTTTCAAGGTAGGGTGGGACAAGCTCGCTTCGAGCGCCGGCCCACCAGGATGGAATCACGTGCAAACATGGTGGGCCGGCGCGGCGAAGCGCCGCTGGTCCCACCCTACAGATTTCGCAGACCCAACAAGGCGATGGCCCTGTATCGCCTCGACTGCTGATGTGAGTTGACCGCATTTACGGCGTGCCCCGAGCCTGTCTCAATGCCGGGCGGAATTGCTCAGCGGCCAGCGGACTCACCGTTTTCCTCATGGGAACTACCGCTGAGCAGTGTTCGAGCGTCGAAGAAGACCATGTTGATCGCGGGAACCACGACGAGCGTCAGGACGGTGGCGAAGATCAGGCCCCAGGTCAGAGTGATCGCCATCGGGATCAGGAACTTGGCTTGAAAGCTGGTCTCGAACATCAGCGGTGACATCCCGACGACGGCGGTGATCGTGTTCAGCACGATGGCTCGCATGCGGAGCTTGCTGCCCGTCACGCTGGCCTCGAAGTGACTCAGGCCGGCGCGGACGCGGTTGTTGATGAAATCGACCAGCACCAGCGAGTCGTTATCGACGATACCGATCAATGCCGTGCAACCGATGACGCTCATGATAGTCAGGTCGTAGCCCATGATCCAGTGGCCGACGATGGCTCCTTCAATGCCGAACGGGACCGCGATTAGGACGACCAACGGTTGGAGGTACGAGCGGAACAGAGCGGCTAGCAGGACATAAACGATCAGCAGCGACAACGGGAACGCGAGCAGCATGCTGTCCATGAACTTCTTGTTCTCCAGCGTGGCTCCGCGCATCTCGACTCGTGCCGACGGATGAACTTTTCCGAGTTCCGTGTCGATCCATTTCTGGAGCGAAATCGCAATCTCGTTCGAGTTGTGAGTGTCATCCACGTCGGCATAGACCGTGACGGCGCGACGCAGGTCGCTGCGATGGATCGACGCGAACGCTTTGTCCTCGGTCAACTCGGCCACTTCGCGCAGCGGCACCCAGTGATGGCGACCGACTCCCGCCGGTGTCGGGATGTACATCGCTTCGAGCGTCGAGTCGTCGTTCCGATACTCCTCGGGGTAGCGGACCATGATCTTCACGTCTTCGCGGTTGCGCGTGATGCGGCGGGATTCACGGCCGTAGAAGGCGTTGCGAACTTCGTTGCCGAGCATGGCGACGGTGATGCCGGTCGGGCGAGCCGATTCGCGCAGCCGCAATTGCACTTCGCGCTGCCGCGCGTTGACGTTGTCGTCGATGTCGAAGACGCCGTCGTAGGTCGCGAGTTTTTGGCGCATGGTCGCGCCGGTGGCGAGAGCTTCGTCAAACTTGTCGCTGGTGATCTTGAGTTCAATCGCACGGCCGGCGGGTCCGCCGTTGAGCGAGGTCCATGTGACCGAATTGACGCCGCTCAGTTTCTCCGCCTCGTGACGCAGTTCGACGAGGATCGTTTCGCTGGTGCGAGACCGTTTCGACGCCTCGGTCAGTTCGACAATGATTTGTCCCAGATGCGACCCAAGGTTTTGGCCGACCGCTCCTTCGCCCGCGATGTCCACTTGCAGGCCGACCAGCATCTGCACGTTGACGACCTCGGGAAGCGACACCAGATGATCGCTGAGTTGTTTGAGGCGGCTCTTGGTTTGAGCGGCCGGTGTCCCGACGGGCATTTCCAGCGAACCCACGAGTGTTTCACTGTCCATCTTTGGAACGGGGACGAATGGAACAATCCCTCCCGCGACGAGTCCAATCGTCAGTGAGAGCGTCGCCACAGCACCGGCGAGGGTCACGTAACGCCAGCGGAGTAGCAGGCGAATCAGCCAGTCGTACCAGACTTCAACGAGGCCATCCAAGAACGAGTCCTTCATCCGGACCACCCGGTCTCGCAGCCCGCGCCAGCCTCCACGGTCGAAGTCCGGCTTAGCTTTGTTAGCCGGACTTCCGTCGATACTTCCGGCCTCCGAAGTTTTGGCCTCTGGAGGGAAGTCCGGCTTTAAGAAAAGCCGGACTTCCTTGTGCCCGTGACTCATGCTCGTCGTTTTGACGTGGCCGAGATGACACGGCAGCATCACGAGGGCTTCGAGCATCGACATGCTCATGGCCGCGATGCAGACCAGTGGCAACTCTTTCAGGAAGTCGCCCAACTGGCCCTGAATGAACAGCAGTGGAACGAAGCCGCCGATCGTGGTGCCCGTCATGACGATGATGGGCCAAAGGACTTCTTCCGAGCCGAGGATCGCCGCTTCATCGGCGGGCATCCCCGCTTCCATGTGGCGATAGATGTTCTCGCCCATGACGATCGCTTCATCCACGTCGATGCTCAGCACGATGATCAGGCCCATCAGGCTGACCAGGTTCAACGTGACGCCGAGCAGCGACATCATCATGAACGTCCCCAGGAACGTGACCGGGATTCCGGCTGCGGCCCAGAAGGCGACGCGCCGATCGAGAAAGACGAGCAGCGCGAGCAGAATCAGAAACAGTCCCTGCAAGCCGTTGTCCACCATCAGATCGATACGGCCCTCGACGAATCGGGCGAGGTCCGTGTGCAGAGCCACTTCAAAATTGTGATCGAATGGCTTGGCGCGGCTCTGTTCGTAGAAGCGTTGCGGGTCGGGATGACCCACGCAGATGCCGACCACGCGCGCGGCTCCGGCCCAGCCGAGTGCGAACGGTCGCCAGTACCAGACGGCTCGACTTGCCGCCTCAAAGCCGTGCGGATCGAATGGCAACTGCTGTTTGCCCAGCACGTAAGCCTTCACGAGTTGCGAGATGCGAATCGCGTCCTGTTTGGTGGACTGGTAGACGACGCAATCGACTGACGGGTGGCTGTTGAAGTAGCCCTCTTGATCGACATCGACGAAGGCATCGTGAATGGTCGCCACGTCGGATAGGTAGACCGAACGTCCATCGGGGCGGCTGCGGATCAGGATGCGATCGAGGTCCGCGCCGCGTTGCTCTTCCCCCAGCGTCCGGATGGAAATCGAGCTGCGGCTGCCGTCGATCTGCCCGCCGGTCACGTCGAGGTTTGCGGTACGAATGGCCGCCGCGACCTCGTCGAACGTGACATCGAACTCCATCAACTTGGCCGGTCGAATCTCGACGCTGATCTCATCCGACTTCGCACCATTCATGACGACGTTGCTGACGCCGGGCAGCAGGAGCAGGTCGTCTCGCAACGCCCGCGCAGCGCGTTTGCGATCGGCGTCGCTGCCCGGCCCGAACAGCGCGACAGCGATGACCGGCAGCTTCGGTTCGAGTTTCGTGACGGTCGTTTTCTGGGCTTCTTCGGGAAGGTCGTCGATCGCGTCGATCTCAGACTTCACCTCTTGCAGCACGCGGTCGACGTTTCGCAGTCCCGCCACCAGCGTGAGCTTGCTGACGCTCATGCTCTCGATCACGGTCGAGTCGATCTGATCGACCCCTTCGACATCTCGCACGGCCTCTTCAATCTTGATCGTCAGCGCCTTCTCGATCTCCTGTGGCGAGACCCCCGGATAGATGGTCGTGATGAGCAGCTTCTCGGGCCGCGATTCGGGAAACATCTCGCGCGTCATCGTCAGCGCACAGAGACTGCCGCACAGCAGAATCACGCACATCAGCAGATTGACGAGGATCGGATTGCGAACACTGAAGCGAGGCAAGGACATGGGAACTCATGCTGATCGGAGCGGGTGATTGGCGTGCCTCGCAAGAGCCTCTGAACGAGGGTCTCGCACAGGTCAAAGTCGCGGCGGAGTATAGAGCGAGACCTCCGCTCCGGCGAACCAAGGTCGTAGTCCGTTCGTGAAGTGAAGCAGGCTGCTATCAGCATGGAAGGGAAGGAAGGAAAGTTATTGCGACCTCGTTCCTGAGTTGGCGGGTTTGGGGACCGCTCACGACATCACATTTCCACGGTTGAACGATCACTCTGGAACTAGATACGCTCGCCGCCCGTGCCGGCATTCGCCGAGGTTCCGGCATCGCTCGACATCACGTTCCATCTTCATTCGAGTACTCATCATGCCCCTCCAGATTGCCTGTCCCGACTGTGGCAAGAAATATCGCTTCGCGGAGGAACGAGCCGGTGAGACCGTCGCCTGCAAAGATTGCGGTTCGGACATCGACATTCCCGGTGGTCGTCGTCGCGGGGCGAGCGGTGGCAAAAAGAAAAAGCAGCAAAGCTCGGGCGTCGGTATGGGAGTCATGATCGGCGGCGGAGTCGGTGCGGTCGTGCTGCTTGGACTGGTGGCCGTACTGATGAAGAACGGCGGCCAGCCCGCCGCTCTTCCTGCAAATAATGCTCAACCCGTGGCGAACAACCCCGCCGCCGCTGGCCAGAACAACGCCGTACCGAACACAACTGTTCCGCCGGGAACTCCGCCTGCGGCTCCGACTCAACCCAATCCAGCGCAGCCGAGTCCAACGGTCCCGGGCATTGCCGCGAATCCCGGAGCCACGAACCCCGCCGCACCCAATCCGGGTGCGAATGCCATCCCCGCTCCGTCCGGCCCGGCGGCGGCCTCGGGATTCAACGTCGGCAAAGGCTCGAAGGGCTTCAAGCCACCGAAAGACTGGAAAGTCCAAGTCGATCCTTCGGCCGAGACGCTGGCCGGTGATGTCACCAAGAAGTTCAACATCAAAACGGTTTCGGGCTTCTTGCGCGACAATCATGTTGTCTACCCGGAAACACCCAGCCCATTTGCCTTGGTCGGCCAAAACAGTTCGGACAAAGAATCTCGCGAGGTTTGGAATCTCCTGACAGGAACCAAGGGTGGAGTCATCAAAGGCCCACGCATTTCGGGCAACGATTTGGGCTTCAGCCCCGACGGTAAGTACATCGCGTGGTTCCGATTTGAGGGTACTGGTAGCGGTGTCGAGGTCTACGACATTGCTGGGAAAAAATCGCTCGGGGCGCTGACGTTGGACGGCAAGAAATTCAACGTAGCGGCCGTCATTCTCCCCAGTTCCACACGGCTCGTCACGGTCTCAAATGTGAATCCAGGCATCATCACCTTTAAGCTTCCGTCGGGGGACTTGGAACACCAAATCACTTTGGGACAGAACGGCCAGCCCGATCCGCGCCGTGCCTTCACACCCGGTGGGCGATATCTGGCGGTCGTGAGCGACTACCTCAAAAAGTCGATCGAAATCTTCGACTTGGACGCCGGAGAACGTGCTGGCACCATCGAGTTCGTGGATGACAGGGCGACCACCGATCTCATGGGGATGGCGTTCTCGCACGACGGCAAGGAGTTCGCTGCCGCTTACGGTCAGTCACATACCAAGACCTCCGAACGGATCGTGATTCGAAATGTCGCGGACGGCTCCATCGTGTCCGACTTTGAACTTCCTGATCCCGATCAACGGTCGCACGATGTCTCGACGAGCAAGACCAGCTTGCAGTGGTTCCCCGATGGAAAGCGGCTCCTCTTAAGTGGTGCCTACATCATCGACCGTGCTTCACAAAGTGTGGTGTTTGCATTCCCCAAGCCGTCGTTGGATTTCGCCACGTCGCGCACGCGCCGTGTTGTCACGGACACGATGGTTGCCGCCTGGGAAGGGACTAAAAACACGGCGGCACTTGTGCCGATGGAGGTCAAGGCGGACGACATCGCTCGGGCCAAGGAAGTTGCGGCGGCGGGAGGTCTGATGTTCGACGCGAAGCTTCCCAAACTGACCGCGTTCGATCGCGAAAAGGCTGCGGATCGATCCAGCATGGGTGGCGAGTGGAAGGCTGCGGCTGATCCGGGGCCGGGTGGCGCGAAGCTTGGCGATTCGATCCCGCTCAAGTCGGGCGATGGCCGTGTGCGCGAGTTGCATAGCTCGCAGCCCGACGTGGGCCTCGTCTGTGTCCGCATCTCGGATGAAGAAGATGAATCAAAGGCCAACATCTTGGGGTTGGTTCTGCAATCGCATTACATCCATGGCGCAGGCCGTAGCCGGACTCGCACACGCATTCCGCCCGTCCCGTGTCGCAAGAACTGGCTCGAGTTGTATGACGCGGTCAAGCGCGCGCCGGCGGGTCGGATCGATATCGACTTTCCGTGCGAGTTGCTCGCCGTCAGCCCCGACGGCACGCGAGTTCTCGTTCAGGCGATTGGCGGTGAGGGGCGGCTGGATGTCTTCGCGGCGGATGGCTCGCACGTCGCCGGCTGCCGTCCGTATCAGGACGATCCCGAAACGAAAAACCGCGAGATCGCTTCGGCCTCGTTCCTTGACGCGAATACCGTTGCGGCGTGCAGCATTGATGATCATTTGATCGTGTTCCGCCTGCCCTCGTGCGAGCCGATCTTCGCCGTGGCCGATGCCGGTGTCCTCGCCGTCTCAGCAGGCGGCAAGCTGATCGCAACATGTGGCGAGAAGAAGGTCGAGCTGCGCGATGCGGTAACGGGAGAAGGACGAGGCCTCGTTCCGTGTGATGGCGATGTCCAAGCGATGTCGTTCTCACCGAAAGGTGATCGGCTGGCCGTACTCTTCAACGGTCGCAAAGGGAGCGGAGTGATCGTTGTCGATCTGTCCACCGGTTCACCGACAAACGTTCCCGTGCCGCAATCCATCGCGCCGCTCGTTTGGTGCGGAGAGAACGAACTCATTCTCGGCAGCCCGCAGTCTGGCAGCATTAATAGTTCCGCCAAAGGAATGAACGTCGATCACCGACTGACGCTGGTCGATCTCAGTCGCAAGGCAGTGCTGTGGTCATACGTCTATGGAACGTCTGACCAAGTGGCGTTTGGCAAGAATTCTTTCGACGGCCGCTTCTGGATGGCGGGGACAACAGGCAAAGGAAATAGCCGTCAGATCACCGCTGTCGCGCTTCCCGAGCCGGCCGCAAAGAAGCAGTTCGGCAACAAGAACATCGAACAGCAGGCCGTCGTCAAACCCGGTTCCTCGATTAGCCTTCAGTTCGACGTGGCTGAGCCACCCGGCACGCCCGGCTACGCACAGAAGGCCCGCGCCGCTGTCGAGGCAACGATCAAAGAGAACGGCCTGACTGTGAAGGATGGGCAGTCGGTGAAGCTCGTCGTGACGATCGCAACCGCTCCCGCCACAGGCACGATGACACTCCAATCGCTGGGAGGGCGCGGGGGAGTCAAACCGCCAGACGTGACAGTTCAACGAAGAGCCGCCGTGCTGCGCATCGCCTACGAATCCGGCGGCAGCGCGATCTGGGAATCGAAGCACGAACTGAGCAACGACACCTTTGGAATCACGATCCTCTCCGATGGGAAGGACGCACAGACCGTCCTCGACGAAAACATGTGGAAGCGGGTGCTGTCACTGTTGGAGGGAAACCTACCGCCGTCGCACGTCTTCCCCGCCAGCGCCGCAAACGGATTCGGAACCTCACGCCTGACCGGCAGCGGCCCCGTTCCGGCGGCACGCTGACACGGCTTCCACGAGTGCAGTCGTTCCTTGGTGGTAGCCCTGTCGCTCCGCGACAGGAAGCGAGAACGCCCGAGTGGCGTTTGCCGTTGATTTCGAGGGACTCGACAGAGGGATGCCCTTGGTTGCTCGTGCCTCCTGTCGCGGAGCGACAGGGCTACCTTCGTCGAATTGGGGTCGGGAGCACGGTGATGCACCTCGCGCGGGAGAAGCGGACATTAACTCGAAGCGTAAGCGAGGAAGCACAGGATCTCCTCGCTTACGCTTCGAGTTGGTGTGAAATGTGACCTCCCCGCCCGCCGCGCGAGGGATCACTCGTGCGGAAACCGTCTCCAACTTGCAAATTGGTGGAAGGCTAACCACGATGCGGCCATGACTATTCCATGGGAACCACTGCGACCAATTCTTGCCGCCAGCCAGCGATTCGTGATCTCCAGCCATGTCCGACCGGACGCCGATGCGATCGGGTCCGAGATCGGGTTGGCGCGGGTCTTACAGTCACTCGGCAAGACGGTGCAGATCATCAATACGTCGCCGACTCCGACCAACTTGTACTTTCTCGACCCGACGCGCGAGGCCAAGCAGTTCGGCACGGGGACCACGGTGGCGGACGTGGCGGCGGCTGAAGTCCACTTCGTCGTTGACACCAGTTCTTGGATGCAGTTGTCTGATGTGGGCAAGGCGATGCGCGAATCGTCGGCGCGCCGCGTGGTGATCGATCACCATGTCAGCGCCGACGATCTCGGAGCGGTGGAATTCAAGGATACTTCGAGCGAGGCGACTGGCTCGCTGATCTTTGAGTTGTCGCGGTTCTTGGATGTGACTCTGCCGCCCGACGCCGCGACCGCGCTCTTCGCCGCGATCGCCACCGACACGGGATGGTTTCGATTTTCCGCTGTCACCAGCCGGACGATGCGGATCGCCGGCGAGTTGATGGAACGGGGCGCTTCACCCCAGGCCGTGTTCCGTGAGTTGTACGAACAGGCGTCGCTCGCGCGGATGCACCTCGTCGGGCGGGCACTTCAACGAATGGTCCTGGAGTGCGACGGAGAACTCGCCTACACCACGATCCCGTGGTCGGACTTTGTTGAGTTGAAAGCGGCCTCCTCGGACACCGAAGACCTCGTCAACGAGTGCTTGAAAATCGCGGGGACTAAGGCCGCGTTCATCGCCATCGAACTTCAGAATCATCAGGTCAAAGTGAGCTTCCGCAGCCGCACCGAAGCAGTGGATGTGTCCCAAGTTTCGGAACAGTTTGGCGGAGGTGGTCATCGTCAGGCGGCCGGTGCGACGCTGGCTGGGCCGTATGCGGACGCGATCGCCCGGGCGTTGGACGCGATGCAGACGGCCGTTGTTTCCGCACGATCCACCGCACCGGTTGTCTCAGACTCTTGACGCTGCTCGGTGGCATCGAGTGTGATGTCGCCGTCGATAAAACATTGTTGCTCTCGCTTGCCGCTTTTTCCTCCCGCCGATTGCTCCGCCCACGCCCCGCCGATTTGCTTCACGCTCCCCGCTTGTGCGTCTACAAACCGAATTCGTTCCCCAGTGCATCGCCTCGTTTTTGGAGAGCCTGCTCATGGCCGATCAGCCTGTTGAGTCTTCACCGTCGTCTGAATCTTCGTCCCCGTGTCAGCACTCAGTCTCAAGTCATCAGTCGGAACCGCGTCGTGGCTTTCTCGCTCAGGCGGGAGCCATCGTGATTGGGGGACTGGCGGGGTTGGTCCCGCTGGCATCGGGCCTGTTGTTTTTTCTCGATCCGATCATCAGGCATCGCAAGTCGGCACTCGGTGCAGACGGCTTCCAGTTGGCGGCGAACCTGTCGCAGTTGCCAACCGACGGCACACCACAACGGTTTACTCTGCGAGCCGACGTGATGGATGCGTGGACTCTGTACCGCGACCGCGTGCTGGGAAGTGTGTATCTGCGGCTGATGCCCAATGGTCAGGTCATTGCCTTCAACGACACCTGCACGCACCTGGGCTGCAAGGTGGACTATCAGGCTGCCAACAAACGCTTCTTTTGTCCGTGTCATCAAAGTGCCTTCGACCTGGATGGCAAGAAGCAGAACAAGACTCCTCCACGCGACATGGATGACTTGGAGGTCTCGGTTCGCACCGGCGAGGTCTGGGTGAAGTATCAAAACTTCCGGACGGCGACGCCGGAGAAGAAGGCCGTCGCGAGATGACGGTCTGGCAATTTTTGATTGGCTCTCTCGCGTGATTTGAGTTCACGCTTCTCACGGAAACCCTCGTCATGCAGGCCCTGCTCAACTGGCTCGATTCAAGAACCGGCTACAAGAATTTGCTGCACGAGGCGCTGAACGAGCCGATCCCCGGTGGAGCGCGTTGGCGGTACATCACCGGCAGCATGTTGACCTTCTGCTTCGTCGTGCAGGCGATCACCGGTTTCTTCCTGTGGTGTGGTTACGCCCCCAGCACTCAGACCGCGTGGGAGAGCGTCTACTACATTCAGAACGAGATGTCCTTCGGCTGGTTGTTGCGCGGCATCCACCATTTTGCGGCGCAGGCGATGATGGTCGTATTGGGGCTGCATTTCTTGCAGGTCGTCTGGGACGGAGCCTATCGCGCGCCGCGCGAAGTCAATTTTTGGCTGGGTCTCGTCCTGATGCAGATTGTGATCGGGTTGTCGCTGACCGGCTATCTGTTGCCGTGGGACCAGAAGGGCTACTACGCGACGAAGGTGGCCACGAACATCGCCGGAGCGACACCTCTGATTGGCGAGCAGGTGCAGGCGATCGCTCAGGGCGGTTCGTCTTACGGACATCACACGCTGACGCGGTTCTTTGCGCTGCATGCCGGATTGCTGCCGGCGCTATTGGTTGGCTTTCTGGCTCTGCACATCTACGTCTTTCGGCGGCATGGCATCACGGTCCACAAGTCTGCGGAAGGCAAGCCGGTGGGGACTTTCTGGCCGACGCAGGTTCTCTACGATGCGGTCGGATGCTTGGTCGTGCTGGCTGCGGTGCTGATTCTCACATGGACCCGCGGCGCGGAACTGGCTGCGCCGGCCGATCCCGGCGAAGACTTTCCCGCACGACCCGAATGGTATTTCTTGTTCCTCTTCCGCTTCCTGGAATTTGAAGCGGTCTCCAAGCTGGGGGTCGCGTTTGGAGCGATCATCATTCCGGGGATCGTGATGACTTTGATTTTTCTGATGCCGTTCTTTGGGAAGTCGAAGTTCGGACACCAATTGAATCGGTGGTCCCTCGTGGGATTGCTCGTGGGAGTGGCCGCGCTGACGGCGCTGACGATCTATGAAGACAATCACAATGAGTCTCACCAGGCGAAGTTGAAGTTCGCCGAACGAGACGCCCATCGAGTTGTGGAGTTGGCTCGTCGTGAAGGAATCCCCCAGAACGGTGCCCGGGAGTTGCTCGTCCGCGATCCGTTCTCACAGGGTCCGCGACTGTTCGCCCGGCACTGCGCAAGCTGCCATCGGTTCGACGGCCACGATGGAACGGGGCAGCGCATTCTGAAGGCCAAGCTGGACGCCGAGGGCAACGCGGTCAAAGACGCGCACGGCCATCCGGTGAGCGAGGAAGAACCCGCGACAGCCGCGGATCTCAAGGGCTTCGGTTCGCGCGAATGGGTCCGTCGCGTGCTGACGGACTACGACCAGACCTTCGCCCCGTTAAAGAACGCCGGTGAGAAAGGGCAACGATTTCTCGATGGCGAAATGGCCGGATGGTGTCGCGAGAACAAGGCCGTTCTTTCAGACCCAGCCAATTCCGACAGAGTGAAGGAACTGGTGGAATTCCTCGCCGCGCAGAGCGGTCGCGCCGATCAAGGGCCGTTCGACGAAAAACTCGTTGCTGCGGGAAAAGACATCTTCAAAGGAGGAGCCTTAAAGTCCGGGACGCTCAATTCCAGTTGCGTCGATTGCCATGCGATGACAGCGTCGAATAAGTCAGAATCACTCGGTGATGGGGCCGGCCCCGGCTACCCAACGCTGACGGGTTACGCAGGCCACGATTGGTTGAAGCGGTTCCTGCGAACTCCCGGCCATCCTGACTTCTACGGCGACAACAACGCGATGCTGGCCTTCGACACGCTGCGGTTATCGGAGGAGGAACTTGACTTACTGGTGAAGTGGATGACCGATGACTACTACCGCGCGGAGGAATAAACCTCGCACGGCCATGAGTGAGATGTTCGAGGCGAGCCGTGTGCCGTCAGGCTACGGGTTTCCTGCGACGGCCTAAAACCCGCAGCCTGACGGCATGCGGCTCGCCAATCTCACAGCTTGGGCCGCGTGAGGTATAAACAGGTTCATCCGTAGTTTTGGGGGGATTGCCGATTCATGGCGGACATCCCTTACAGGATGAAGACACCGGCCGACATCCGTTTCGCGCCATGTCGCGTATCCCCCACAGAAACCTCGGATGAGCGGCCGATTTTAGTTCCGCCTTATACGCTCCAGCCGCGAGACCGTTCGACGGCGCGTTGCCAGTCAGCGTAAAGCCGCTCGCGAGGGATCGCGTCCATCGTGGGTGTGAACTCGCGATCGAGTTGCCAGTTGCGACGCAGGTCTTCGCGATCCGACCAGTAGCCGACAGCCAGTCCCGCGAGGTACGCCGCTCCCAAAGCCGTCGTCTCTTGCACGACGGGACGGCGGACGCGAGCGGGCAACAAGTCCGCTTGAATCTGCATCAACAGATTGTTGGCTGAGGCACCGCCGTCCACTTGCAGCTCGGCAAGTGGGACTCCCGAGTCGCGTTGCATGGCACCGAGTACATCGCGCGTCTGACAGGCCATCGCTTCCAAGGTGGCGCGTGCAAGGTGAGCCCTCGTCGTTCCACGCGTCAGCCCCACTATCGTCCCGCGCGCGTGAGGATCCCAGTACGGTGCCCCGAGTCCCGACAGTGCCGGCACAAAGTAGACGCCGCCGTTATCGGGGACAGTCGCCGCGAGGGCCTCGATCTCAGAGGCATTCGCGATCAGGCCGAGTCCATCCCGCAGCCACTGCACCGCCGCGCCCGCGATGAAGACCGAGCCTTCCAGCGCGTACGTGGTCTCATTGCCGATCTTCCACGCGACCGTCGTCAATAATCCCGATTGCGACGCGACCGGTTGCGAACCGGTGTTCATCAGCAGGAAGCAACCGGTGCCGTACGTGTTCTTCGCGGAACCAGTTTGAAAACAGCACTGCCCGAATGTCGCCGCTTGCTGGTCACCCGCGTCGCCCGCCAACGGGATCGAACCGCCAAACAGACTCGCATCGGTCTCACCGTAGACTTCACTCGATGAACGAACTTCGGGAAGCATCGCACGCGGCACGTCCAGCAACCGCAACAACTCGTCGTCCCACTGACCGGTGTGAATGTTGAACAGCAGCGTCCGGCTGGCGTTGCTCGGGTCGGTCACATGCAGCTTGCCTCCCGACAGCCGCCACAGCAGGAACGAGTCGATTGTCCCGAACAGTACGTCGCCTCGTTCAGCCCGAGTCCTCAAACCGGGGATCGTGTCGAGCAGGTGCTTGATCTTCGTCCCCGAAAAATAGGCATCCAGCACCAGTCCCGTCTTGCTGCGAAAGAGGGGCTCAGTGCCATCGGCTTTTAATTTCGCACAGATGTCCGCCGTGATGCGGCTTTGCCAAACGATGGCATTCGCCACCGGACGGCCCGTCGTGCGATCCCAAATCACGGTGGTCTCACGCTGATTGGTGACGCCGATCGCCGCGATGTCACTCGCGCTGAGCTTGGCCTGCGCGAGGCAGTCCTTCGCCGTTTGAAGCTGTGTCGCCCAGATCGCCTCGGCATCGTGCTCGACATGCCCCGGCTGCGGGTAGATCTGAGGAAACTCCTGCTGCGCCGACGCGATTGCTCGACCATCGCGCCCGATCACCATCGACCGGCTCGAAGTCGTCCCTTGGTCCAGAGCGAGTACAAACTTGGACATGTCGTTCTCCAGTGAGTGGCAATCGTTTCACCGCGTGGGCATGCGTGAGATTGTTTTGACGAGCCGTGTACCGTCAGGCCACGGGTTTCCTGTGACGCAATCAAGAACCCGCAGCCTGACGGCATGCGGCTCGCCAAACTCTCCTCTTGATCCGCGAGAGGTATAAACGAATTTGGGTACGCCATCCGATTTGTAACCTGCCATCAACGAAGAAATACAGTGCCGGGCTGACTACAAATCCCCGTCCTGTTTGCGGACACCACTTTCGGAAAGACTTGTTCATGCCGACGAACCCCGCGTCTGTTGCGATCGGAGCGTTTCTCACCGCCCACTGGCGGCATCTGGTGATGCTGAACTACGAAGTTAATCCGGCCCTGCTGGCGAGCCGAGTGCCGCACGGGACGGAACTCGATGTTTGGAACGGTCGCACGTTTGTGAGCCTCGTTGGCTTCCGGTTTCTCGACACGCGCGTTCTCGGGTTTCGCATTCCATTTCATACGAACTTCGACGAGGTCAACCTGCGGTTCTACGTGCGACACCGTTCGGGCGACGAGTGGCGGCGCGGCGTGGTGTTCGTCAAAGAGATCGTGCCACGCACAGCGATCGCCCTCGTCGCGCGGTGGGCTTACAACGAGCAATACATCGCCCTGCCGATGCGCAGCGAGATCGAACTGCCCTCCGACTCCAATTCCGCTCGCGGGTCGATGAGTTATTCGTGGAAGTGGGCGGGCCGCTGGAACGAACTCGTGGCGCAGGTTGAGGGCGAACCGGGTCCGCTCATCGCGGGTTCCGAAGCGGAGTTCATCACCGAACACTACTGGGGCTACGCCGCACAGCGCGATGGATCAACGCTCGAATACCGCGTCGAACACCCCTCATGGCGCGTCTGGCCCGCCGCCACGAGCCACTTCGACGGCGACGTGGCGACGCTCTACGGCCCCGAGTTTGTGAACGTCCTGTCGAACCGCCCCAGCTCCGCCTTCGTCGCCGATGGCTCCGAGATCATCGTCAGGCAAGGCCGACCGACACGCATCGCGTAAGCGAGCCGCCGATAATCGACTGCCCCCCGCGTTCCACTCGCGGCTTGGGAGGAGGATTTGGCGAGCCGCATGCCGTCAGGCTGCGGGTTCTGAATCGTCGCAGGGAAACCCGTGGCCTGACGGCACACGGCTCGCCTCATCACGGATCGACTGCATCCCGGCGTTCACTTTTGCTTCTCATGTCGTTGAGTTTTCATCGCACCGCGTTGATGATCCGCAACCCCGCACCTTCGAGTCCCTCGTCACAAGGAACGCTTCCATGAACCTGTTCGAGTCTCAGTACGAATCTCTTCAGCGCGAGGTCTCGCGCCGCTCGTTCCTGACGCGCACGACCACGGGCATGGGAGCGATGGCTCTCGCATCGCTGCTCGATCCGAAATTGCTCAAGGCCGCCGAAACTGCCTCGGCGAGTGGAGCCGCTGCCCGCGCGAGCACTCGCTGGCCGGGAGTCGTCACGCCGCTGCATCGGCCGGCGAAGGCGAAGCGGGTCATCCATCTCTGCATGGCGGGCGGCCCCAGTCATCTCGAAACGCTCGACTTCAAGCCGGAATTGCAGAGGCAGGACGGGCAGCCGATGCCCGAGTCGATCACGCAGGGGCAGCCGATCGCGCAGCTTCAGGGGCAGAAACTGAAGTGCCTCGGCCCGCAGCACAAGTT
>JAYVDI010000404.1:0-16270 GCA_043749505.1 Schlesneria sp.
CGCGAAACGGGCGAAGTTTGAAGTCCGCGCCGAGACGTGGCAGCGCGTCGCCACATATTGGTTGAAGACGCAGCAGGAGAATGGCGGCTGGGGCTACCAAGCAAAATCGCGCCCGACGTTATCGATGTCACTCGCGGGAGTCTCGGGTTTGGCGACGGCTCATCGCCACCTCCCCAAAAACGAACAAGCCGCAGCGCGCGAGGCGGCCCTGCGCAAACCGCACGAGTTCATTGCGAAAACGATTCCCTCGATTACGTTCTCGTGGCCGTTCTACTCTTTCCACTGCCTCGAACGGGCCGGGCATCTCACGGACACGGTTCGGTTTGGTGACGTGGATTGGAAGAGCATCGTGACGAAACGGTTGATCGACAACCAGCGCCACGACGGGGCTTGGATGGGGCCGAGCGCCGCCGAGAACGAATTGATCGCCACCAGCTTCGCACTGATGTTCCTGTCCGGTCGTCCCGAAGATCGCGGTGACGGAAAGGCCGAAGGAGCCGAGAAGCCGCTTGATCCTGATCAGCGTGAGATGCGGATCAAACCGCGCGGAGGGAACGGTGCGACATTCAATGTCACGACCCACACCAAGAACGACGTTGTTCCGCCTCTTCAGCAGACTCTGCTTGAGGGTGGAATTGAGATCGAAGTCACTGAAGGCAACGGTGCGCAACTTCGTCTCCAAGCAGATCGCGCCATCATCCTGGTTGAAGCCAACGATCAGACGAATTTGTTCGACGGGCGATCTCCCGTCACGAGCCTGTTGAAGCTTGAACTCGTGGGAAAGGTGACGCTCGAATTCGTTCGTCAGCCGAGTGCGAAGCCGATCAAGTTGCAGGCCGAACGGTTATGGGTCGATCTTGCGACGCATCATGTGAAGGGGGAGAAGATTTCGCTCATCTTGGAAGCTGGATCACCGACGATTGACTGGGATGAGTTCGACCTGCCAACAGGGCCTCCAGCCAAGGTGCCTCTCCCGAAGGAGAGGCCGCCGGGTGCCACTGGCGGCAGCCCTGAGCCGCCAGTGCCTTCGCCAGCCGAAAACAAAAACACTGGCAGCCCAATGCCTCTGCCAGTGGCACCCGGCGCAGAACCGAAGCCCGGTCAGACCGGGCATGGCGTTCAACTGTGCATCCGAGGGCGCGTGATGATCGACGGGCCGATTCCGGTGGTGCCGTCGCGGAAGATCAAGCCGACGTTTCGCGCGATCATTCCTCGCAACCGAGAGCAAGACTTGCGGAACGAGGAGCGAGAGAAGGCCGCACCGGTGGTCGAGATTCCCGACGATTCGCTCGTCATCAGCAAGGAAGGCGGCATCGCGAATGTGGCGATCTACTTGAGGAAGGCTCCCGCCAATTGGAAGCCGTCTGCTCCGCCGAGTGATCCGGTTGTCATCGAAGCGGTCGAACGCCGCTTCTCGCCTCACATGATCTTCATCCGCGCAGGGCAATCGCTGATGGTGAAGAACTCGTTGGGAGAAGCCGCGAACTTCCACAGCCTCCCGATTCGTGCATCGGAGCAAAACGTTGGGATTAATTTACGAGACGAGAAGCTGATTAAATCGCCGTACACGCAATCGGAGCGACTGCCCAATTTCTTTGGATCGGGCGTCCATCCGTGGATGAGCGGTTATCTGCTAGCCCTCGATCATCCGTTCGCGGCGATCACCGACGCCGACGGTCGGTTTGAGATTCGCGACCTGCCGCCGGGCGAACACCACTTCACCGTCTGGCACGAGCGGCGCGGATACCTCAACAAGGATCTGGTCGTTCGCGTCGAGGACGACAAGGTTTCCGAGGTCGATCTGAAATACACCGCCGAAAAACTGGCGTTACGCGATGCGGTACCCGCCAAAATCAACGACATGGGAAAACAGCGAGCCGAGAGACTCAAGGCCACTGATCGTGAAGCGGCGGCGAAGTTGGTCGGGCGCTGGATGCTCACGCTGCCAGCGGGCTTTGTGTTTGAGGCGGAAGCGACGTTGACCGAGGACGGCTGCGTGAAGCTCGGCGGCAAGAAGGGGAACAATCTGTTCGGCAAGTTCGCCGTGCGAGGCGACCGGATGGAGCTGGTTGAACCGACCAACGCAGGGATCATCGATCATGTCTGGCAAGTGAAATCGAACAACCTGTTGACGCTGATCGTGGACCGGAACAACAATTATCTCGGCGCGAAGCTCGAACGACTCGCGGCCGAGTAGTCACCTAGCGCGGTCCCGTCGCTGAATGGGGTCACGCGCGCGACCCAGTGGACTCGCGAGATCTGAACTGCCAAAGGAATCTCAGCCGGCTCACCTGCACAAGTTTCACTGCGGGTCTGCTTGGCGGCCCGTTGAGAATCACCAGTAGGGTGGGACCAGCTCGCTTCGAGCGCCGGCCCACCATCAGAAGTCGCGCTGTTTTCATGGTGGGCTGTGTGGCTGCGGTCGGCGTTTCGCCGCCCCCAGTGAAGCTGGACACGCTCCAATCTGGGGTCGGCGAAACGCCGACCCCAGTCCACCATACAAATCGGGCAGATCATTCGCGCCGGATTTTCAATCACGATTCTTTAGCCGGAACTGAGCATCTGTGCGACGTGTTGTCCGGTGGCGGTCTTCGTTTTGTGTTGGATACCGGGACACACATTCTGTGCGGCCATGTTCCCTTGATTCGGGCCGTTATTGACGACCGGACCAAGGGCCCGGCCTACGTCAGATGTCCGGATTGAGGATGTGCCTCGCCCACAGGTAGGCGGTCACGTTGAGGACGATCGACGTGCAGAGGAAGATTTGGCCGAGAACGGTCGTGAAGAGTTTCTCGGTGTTGACCGGGTCCACGACGAAGTAATAGAGGGCGAGAATCACGATCGGCACGAGGGCCATGTAGAGCGCAGAAGTGCGGGCCTGAGACGTGTCGGCCATGACCTTTCGCTCCAGTCGCTGCATCTCGCGGACGGAGATTGCGATCCGCTCGACGGTCTCGTTCAGCTTGCCGCCGCTGTCGCGACTGGCCTGCATGGCGGCGGCGAAAAGGGCGAAGTTTTCACTCCGCAGGCGAGCACGCGCTTCGTCGAGACATTTTTCCAGCGTCTTACCCATTTGGTACTCGGCCACGATCTGACCGAACTCCTGACTAATCGGCTTCGGACTTTGCTTGGCCAGGATTTCCAAAGCCTGAGCCAGCGACAGCCCCGCCTTGATGGCACTCGACAGTGAGACCATCGAGTCGGCCAACTGGTCTTCGATCATCACCCGCCGCTGCTCGGTCCACCGCTTCAGCATGTACCACGGCAACACGAGTAACAGCAGCGACATCAACAGCCCGAGTACCGGGATGTCGAACACGAGTGCCATCGTCAGAAAATGAGCGATCACAAATGCCCACCACGCGATGATCGAGGCCCGCAAATGCCGCGGATAGACCCGCAACTTCTTCAACTTCTCCCGATGATCGGCCTCAATCCAATCGAGTACCCGTCGCACAAACGGCTCGCCCGCCCACGCAAACAGCGCGACCGCACTGCCGAACAGGATCGAACTGAGGATGACTTCAAAACTCATTTCACATCGCCTCCGTACAGGAACTCCAATTTGAGCAGGTTCTTGGCGATGAGGGAGTCGATGAACGTGGGGAGGTAGCCGGTCGGGTACAGGACTTCACCATCGCGGAAGGTATAGATGTCGCGGGTGACCAACTGGCCGCGGTCGGCATCGTAACCGGCGATCTCGCTGATTTGGGAGACCTTGCGCTTGCCGCCGGGCAAGCGAGTGATCTGGACCACAATGTCGATCGCGCTGGCGATCTGGCGGTGGATCGAGACGATCGGCAGATCGAGGGCCATCAGGACCAAGACCTCCAATCGTTTGATGACATCCTCGGTGCTGTTGGCGTGGACGGTGGTCATTGAACCGTCGTGGCCGGTGTTCATCGCCTGGAGCATGTCGAGCGCTTCGCCGCTGCGGCACTCCCCGACGATGATGCGGTCGGGTCGCATGCGCAGGGCGTTCTTCACCAGATCGCGAATCGTGTACGCGCCGATCCCTTCGACGTTGGCGGGTTTGCTCTCCAGCGTGACAACATGGTCCTGATGAAGCTGCAATTCGGTCGTGTCTTCGATGGTGACGATCCGCTCCTTCACCGGGATGAAGCTGGAGAGGATGTTGAGCATCGTCGTTTTGCCGGTGCCGGTCCCGCCGCTGACGAGGATGTTGCGGTGGTCGATGACGCACGCACGCAGGAACATCGCGGCGGAGGACGTGATCGAACCGCGCTCAATGAGATCATCGACCGTGAAGCGATGCGCCGGGAACTTGCGAATGGTGAGGCACGGCCCGCGCACGGCCAGCGGCGGGATGACGGCGTTCACGCGGGAGCCATCCGGCAGGCGGGCATCGACCAGTGGCTGGCTCTTGTCGATGCGACGGCCGACCTGCGCGACGATCCGTTCGACGATGCTTTCCGTCACCTTGTCCGAGATGAATCGGCGGCCCGACAGTTCCAGTACGCCGTCCTTCTCGACGAAGATTTGGTCACTCTTCACGACCATGATTTCGCTGATCGTCGGCGCACGCAGCAGGTCTTGCAGTGGGCCGTATCCAAACACGGTGTCTTTCAAATCCTTCTTGAGCGACCGCAGGATGACGTACTTGCGCATCTCGCGATGCAGGTGCGGCCGCACGAAGGGGAAGACATCTCCAAACGTCCGCTCAACCTGACTGATCTTCGCGCTGAGGTCGGGGAGGTCTTCGAGTTTCATCCGTTCGCGGGCGAAGATCAGCAGGTTCTGGAGTTCGGCTTCGCGCTCGGGGACGAGTGTCGCGGGAAGGTCGAACTCGTTGTAGGTCAGCCGCGACAGCAGGTCCAACCCCGCGCCGCCTCCTTCCAAAATGAGTTGGTTGATGAGCAGATCGCGCAGCGTCAGGCCGACGATCTCTTCCAGCAGTGGTTCGTTTTCGTTGCCGAACAGATTGAGTTCGCGGCACACGTCCTCGATGTTTCGTTCGAGCAGCACGATCGTGTCGGCGTCGCTCGTCCGTTCGTTCTCGATCTCGTACAGGTCAAGTCGTTCGAGCAGCTTCTTATGAACCCGCTGATTCAGGTCGCCCATGATCGACCGCAGATGAGCCTCCATCGCGGAGAGGCTGATCGCCGAGACCTCGTCCGATTCAAACGTCAGCGAAAAGGGCCAGATGCGGACGGTCTCACCCGCCTTGAACAGCACCGAGTTCCCACCGAGAACTTCCTGCTCGCCGACGAGACACCCGTTGACGCCGATGTTCTCCAGCTTGAGCCGCCCGTTTTCGCGCGTCACCACGGCATGCCGCTTCGACACGAGCGGGCTTTGCAGCACGATGGTGTTCGACGGATCGCGGCCAATGCGAATCTCGTCCGAGTCCGATTCGATGAGTACGCGCTTGGCTTCGTGAACCTTGTTGAACCAGATTTTCATGGAGAGCCGAACACCGAAAAGAAAGTGAGCAAAGCCGCGAGCGAGCGGCACAACGACAGCCACAAACGATACCCGCGCGGCCGACGACTGCCTACGTTGTGGGCGGTGGCGAGAGACGCGGTCGTTGTCGGCCCTCGTCCCCTTGCAAGAAAGGAACCAGAAATCTGATTCACTGCGTTGGGTCTGCAAGCGGTTCGACCGTTTTGACTTCAAACAGGTTCACCGAGAACGGGCCGTGGGTGAAGCCGCGTGTGAGTCGCACTTTGCGAGTCGGGTCGGACTCCGCTTCACGCAGCAGCGATTTCAGATCGCGGCCCCCCAGCAGGCTGGCATCGAGCAGCACGAAGAAGCGGTCGGGAAGTGCGGCGACTTGAAAGGGAGACGGGCGTTCTCGCGCGAGTGTCACGCAACGGCCGCCGGGAGGTGTCTGGTTTGAGTAGCCCATCCACGGGTAGTGGAAGAAATAGTACTCGGGCAGTCCGTACAGCAGCAGGTCGTCGCCCACGATGTCAGCGGAGGCTCGCGCGGCTGCCTGCTGAGCCTGCACCAGCCAGCGATAGCTTTCTGTCCGCTCGATCACGGCGAGGTTGTTGCCGCGCGACTCGGGATACCAACGACCATCGCGGTTTGCGGCGAACCCAATGATCGCGCCGATCAGGCAGACGGACGCAGCGCGTCGCGACACCTGTACGCATGCCAAGTGAGTCAGTCCGTAGATGACGAGCGGCATGATCGACACGAAGTAGCGTGGCAGGCAGAAGATGTCCAATTTGCCCACGAACGGAACGAAGAAAAAGAACCCGGCGAACGCGAGCGACAGCAGGTAGGCGAGGCCAAGGTGATTTGGTCGTGCGTCAGGCAACGATGTCTCTGGATGCGGCGATGTCAGCCATAATGAAGCCGGTTCCGGAATCGCTCGCAATGAGTCGTAGACGCGGTGAATTCGCAACAAACCAAAAACGACGAACAATACAAATGCCAGTGTGATGTCGGGAACGGCTCGCAGGTAGGGAACGTGATACCAACACATGTAGGCCCACCAATTCTCGAACGTGGTCTTCGAGGAAATGGCGGCGAGTTGTAGCGAGCCGATCAACGGCCATGCAGCGGCGATGCCACTCGTCAGACCGAATGCGGCGGCGAGGCCGATGCGGCGCGACCACGATCCACGTCGGACCAAGGCCGCCGCGATCAAAGCTCCTGCCACAATCACGCCTGATTGCTTCACCATCACGGCGAGCGTGGACCAGATCATCGCGCGTCCGAATCGGCCGCTCGCAAACGCCTGCAGCGCGCTGATCGTGCAGGCGGCCAGTGGCAGCTCGAAATACATCGTACCGATCTGTACGCGGAACAACGGACAGGCGAGCAGCGCAGCGCAGACCAGCCATGCCTCACGCCGTCCGATGCTGTCAGAGACGAAACGATGGAGGACCGCCATCGTCCACGCTCCCGCACAAAAATGGAGCACGTGCAACACGGCCAATGCCTGCGGACCTTTGCCGACCACCATTAACACTGCCGCTGTGAACCACGTCACGAGTGAGTCCGCGTGACAGTTCGGGCCGCCCTGCGCGTAGGTCGGCATTTGCATCACGGCCCGCAAATCGAAGCCACTGTCTGCCAAGGCACCGGCGGCGGGAAAGAGTCCAAAGGCGGCGTCCCACACGGGTGGTTCGGTGAGCGTTGGCCACTTCAACGCGATGATCACTGCCAGCCAAAACAGGAACTGAACGGGCAGCAAAGCAAGTGTCGAAGCGGCGTCACGGTTGTTCAGGGGCATTGGCGTTTCTGTTTTGATTGTTTAACGAGGCTTAATCGTGATCCGGCTGCTCAACACCACAAGACGAGACGACGCGCAACGAGGCCGGTCACAACGCTTGCGAGGATTGTTTCGATTGAACGCCGTGCTGCGGCAGTCGGGGCTGATGCGAGTAGTAAATCGTGGTCGTTTCACCGCCAGCCAAAGGCGAGCGCGATCGAACAGAACCACGCTCATACGCGTTCGCCTTTGGCTGGCGGTGAAAAAATGGACCTCGTTCCCACGCGACCGTTTGACAAAGCAAACGGAGTACCTTCGCGCACGACCGCTGGCACTGAAGATGCTCCGGGCGGAATGGCCTATTGCCTGACCGTCCGCTCGACGACCTCGACCGTCTCTCACTTGTGAAGCCGACGGCCTGTGGTTCCCTGCCAGAAATCTACTCTCCTCCCACCGCCGTCGCCGCAGAACCGCGCCGGACGCTAGGCTTGTGCATGTCGATCCCCTTCAACAAACCGTTCATCGCCGGGCGCGAGCTGTTCTACATCGCGCAGGCGGTCACGCTGGGGAACATCGCCGGTGACGGAGCCTTCACGCAGAAGTGTTGCCGACTGCTCGAAGAACGGTTCCAGATCGGTCACGTCCTGCTGACGCCATCCTGCACGGCGGCTCTCGAAATGGCGGCTCAACTGTGCGGGATCGGTCCCGGCGACGAAGTCCTCATGCCGTCGTATGCGTTCGTCTCGACCGCCAATGCCGTCGTGCGACTCGGTGCGATCCCGGTTTTTGTCGATAGTCGCCCCGACACACTGAACATCGACGACAGCCTGATCGAAGCGGCGATCACTCCGCGCACGAAGGCCATCATGCTGGTTCACTACGCGGGGGTCGCTTGCGAGATGGATCGCATTCTCACGATCGCGCGTCAGTACGGGTTACGGGTCATCGAGGATGCGGCTCAGGGCGTGAATGCCTTCTACAACGGCCGGGCCTTGGGATCGCTCGGCGATCTCGGCACATACAGCTTTCACGAGACCAAGAACTTCAGTTGCGGCGAGGGAGGCTCGCTCTGCATCAACGATCCCGAGTTGCTCGCACGAGCCGAGATCATCCGTGACAAAGGAACCAATCGGCGGCAGTTCTTTCGCGGCGAGGTCGATAAGTACACGTGGGTCGATGTGGGGTCATCCTATGTTCCCAGTGAGATCGCCAGCGCGTTCCTCTACGGCCAGCTCGAACAGATGGATGAGATCACGCGACGGCGGCAGCGGCTCTACAACTCGTATCGAGTCCGCTTGAAGCCACTCGAAGCCGAGGGCCTGTTGCGACTGCCACGCATCCCCGAGGACTGCGAAAGCAATTACCACCTGTTCTACGTGCTGCTGCCCGACATGACGCTGCGCGACGCCCTCATGCACCATCTCAAGTCACAGGGTATTCTGGCGGTGTTCCATTACATCCCGCTGCACACGTCACCAATGGGCTTGAAATGCGGTGGTCGTACCGGCTCGCTGCCAGTCACAGAAAACATGGCCTCACGCTTGTTGCGGTTGCCTCTCTATTACGACCTGAGTGACGCCGATCAATCGAGAGTCATCGAATGCCTGACGGAGTTCCTGCACCGGACAAAGGGATCGGTCGTAGTGGCGAGTGAATTAGAGGCAGTTTCAAAACCTGTTTTGCCTCAAAAAACGAGCCCGACACGCAAGCGAGGGCTGGATATTCAATGACGGAGGTGAAGCCCTCGCTTGCGCGTCGGGCTAGTTTTGAAATGCGCTCTAACAATGTGGATTGAACGTAAGCCTGCCCCACCCCCCCCACTCACCCGATGACGCCTAGCCATTGAGATCCTCATTCATGACACACACCACACCTCACACGGATGACCCCAACCTTTCGACCGAGCGCTGGTCCGGTGATCGCATTCGTTCTTTCTGGACCGAACAGGCCGTCGAACACGGCGTCGAAGCGGAGGCTTCGTGGACCGATGTGCGCGTGATGGAGATGGAACTGCGGACCATCGTCGAGTATCTGCGAGACGGACAGACGGTGCTCGACGTGGGCTGTGCCAACGGATTCTCGACGTTGCAGCTTGCCCGCCACAAACGAGTCTCGATCACCGGAGTCGATTACATTCCCGAGATGATTTCGCACGCGCACGTTGCCCTGAACACGATGGCTGATGATCTGGCGGGGACGGCTTCATTCGCGGTCGGTGATGCCACCTCATTGCAGTTCCCCGACAACCAGTTCGACATGGTTGTGGTCATTCGCGTCATCATCAATCTGGGAGACTGGGAGCGACAACTTGTCGGCCTGCGCGAATGCGTGCGCGTGCTGCGTCCAGGTGGGATGCTGTTACTTTCGGAAGCCACGGTGCAGGGGTGGTCTCGGCTGAATGATTTGCGTGATGAATGGGGAATGCCGCCCATCAAGATGCCGGAGTTCAACAACTATCTCGATCAAGATCGAGTTACTGACGGACTGCGACTCGAATGCGAACTGGTCGAGATCAACAACTTCGCCAGCTCGTACTACGTCGGCACGCGCGTGTTGAAGCCGCTGCTGGGACAAATCACCGGACGGCAGTCGGAAGTTCCCAATCCGCTCAGCGAACTCAACCGCTGGCTGTCGATGATGCCTGCGGCGGGAGACTACGGCACGCAAAAATTGTTCGTGTTTCGCAAGCGGCTGGATCCCGTCGTTTAGCGGCCTAGGCAACGCCCCGCGCACTGAGCGACTCATCTTGCGTCGAGAAAGCGTGTCTCATGAACTTGTCGGTCGTACTCCCCGTTTACAACTCAACCGCCACGTTGCGACGGTTGGTCGAACGGTTGGTCGCAACGTTGGATGGACTCGGGTGCAGCTACGAGATCGTGTTCGTCGATGACGGCAGCCGCGATGACTCGTGGGAGCTGCTTTGCCAATTGCAGCGTGAGCATCCCGGCCGGATCGTCGCCATTCAATTGATGCGAAACTTCGGCCAGCACAACGCGCTGATGTGCGGCTTTCGGCATACACAGGGTCGGTATGTCGTGACGCTCGACGATGACTTGCAGCATCCTCCCGAAGAGCTTCCCAAATTGCTGACCACGATCGAAACGGGCCGCTTCGATCTGGTCTACGGTAGCGCGGATCGGCGACAGCAACGCGTATGGCGCAACCTGGGATCGTGGGTGGTGAACCTCGTATATCGAACGCTCTTCCGAACGACGGTCACGATCAGCAGCTTTCGGATCATTCGTCGCGAACTGCTGGAAGCGATGCTGTCCTACACGTTGAACTACACGTTCGTGGATGGATTGCTCGCGTGGAACACGCAGCGGATCGGTGAAGTGATCGTCGAGCATCACCCACGTCGCACAGGCCGCACGGGGTACTCGTTGTCGAAGCTGATCGTACTCGCGCTGAACCTGTTCACGAACTTCTCGCTGCTGCCGTTGCAACTGGTGTCGCTGGTTGGCTTCGCGGCGGCGGCGGCGGGACTGACGACCGGCGCGTACTACCTCGTGCTGTTTCTGCGCGACGGCATTGGCGTGCCGGGCTACGCCTCCACGATCGTGTCGATCCTCGTGCTGGGCGGCATTCAGTTGCTGTCGCTCGGGATCATGGGCGAGTACCTCGGGCGACTGCATCTGAACGTGAACCGCAAGCCGCAGTACACGATCCGCAACGTCAGCGCCTCGCGCGTTGAAGAGTTGCCGCTGCCGCATTCGTTGGTCGAATCGCCAACAGCAGCGATGGAACGCAATGCGTGATTCTCGGGCGTTAGGCTTCGCGCGGTCAGAGTTGAATCATTCTTGCGGAGCGGTGCGGCGTCAGCCCCCGGACTCAGCCACTTGAAATCCGGGGGCTGACGCCTAATGGCACTCACTTTAGTAAGTAGTAGGCACATTCCATGTGCCGTAACCGGCGAAATGCGGACGGCACACGGAGTGTGCCTGCTACTTTGCGGCCAAAGTGAGTGCCATTGGGCTGACGCCACCCGGCTCACCAACGAAGCATTTGGCAAATGTCTCACTTTGGACCGCGCGAGTTTTAGAGCGGTTCCATCAGCGGTGTAGCGCGCTTCCGGGCGGTCTCGATAGAGTGGGGCCACCTTTAAGGGGGAGGTTTCATAGTTCCTCAGCGCGCTGCGTACGGAAGGATTCCTCGCCCCGCTGACCGTCGAGGGGCCGATCAACGGACCGCTGTTCCGCGCCTGGGTCGAGCAGCATCTGGCTCCCGCCTTGAAGTCCGGCGGCATCGCGGTATGGAACCGCTCTAAACGAAATCAAATGCGGCACGGCCAGTGGTGTGAGGAGAATCGCTAGGCGCGTGAAAAAAGGCAGCGCGGGAGCCGACCATTTTCGGTCGATCCCGCACTGCCCCTGTATTCAAACGGCAGCGCCGATCTACACAACCAAGCGAATAGAAAGCGAAGGACTCACCGCTACCAAGCGGTGTGAACCACAGCAGCTTACTACTTCTTCTTAGCGCCCTTTTTCTTGTCAGCCTTGGCATCGGCTGGATCAGCAACCTTCTTCTTTTTCTTCTTGCCGAGCACCAACTTGATGATGCGCGTCTTGGGAATTCCAAACGGGCTGGTTCCCTCGATCCACTGCTCGTTCGCCTTCATCTGCTCAATGCGCTCGGGCCGCGTCAGCACGCTGCGAACTCGGGCGAGACGACTGCGACGCTTCAAACTCTTGTCGATCGACACGTTGACCAACTCCTCTCGCGAATCCGGCCTACGCTGGCAGGCAGATTCGCACCCTCACACGGACACGTATTTCAATCTCGGCGGAATGCCAACTGACGGCAGCCGGATCGCTTCTCATTCGTTTCCCCCGATAAATCAGCCGAGGGCGGAAGGGGCGACATGGTAGTAGCCGATTCAACACGATGCAAGTTGGCAGTTGGTATTCACGTTGGACGGGGTGCATTCGACACAAATCGAGGTCGCTCACACAACTTGGGAGACTCGTAGGGGGGCGGCTCACTCTGACAGGCCGATCCTCGGACAGTGCGGTCGTAGCGGGCACTCGTCGCATTTTGGGCGGCGGGCGATGCAGATGCGGCGGCCGTGGTGAATCAGGCGGTGTGAGAAGTTGATCCACTCTGTTTCCGGCAGCAGATCCATCAAATCTTGTTCGATGCGTTCGGCGCTCGCCGCTTCGGTCAGGCCGAGCAAAGTCGAGATTCGTTTGACATGCGTGTCCACGACGACGCCGCTTGGAATGCCGAATGCCGTCCCGAGGAGGACGTTCGCCGTCTTGCGACCAACACCGGGAAGGGCGGTCAGTTCGGGAAGGGTTCGCGGCAGTTCACCGTTGTGATGCTGGACCAATGCCGTTGCCATGCCGATCAAATTCGCCGCTTTGGCTCGAAAGAAGCCGGTCGAGTGAACGACCTCTTCCACGTCGGATTGCTTCGCCACGGCGAGGAACTGCGGCGTTGGCCAACGCCGGAATAGTTCGGGCGTCACCAAGTTCACTCGCTCATCCGTGCATTGCGCCGACAGGATCGTCGCGGCGAGTAACTGAAACGGCGACACATGGTTCAATGCACAGATTGCCACCGGATACGCCTTGGCGAGGCTCGCCACGATCTGGCGAATTCGTGGCTTTCGGTCATCGGCAGCGCTGCGAGAACGGGACTTGGCCATGCAACTCGATCTCGCCGGGGTGAAGGTGTTGAGTCGATGAAGGTTTGATGAAGTTCGTCGTGGCACGAGGCGGGACGGGCTGGCTAGAATCCGTCGCCATCAGACTTTTGCCGAACGAACAGGAGCTTCTCGCGTGACCACCGACTATCCGGAACAGTATCGCGAGGGGCTGCGGCTGTTCAACGCCGAGGACTTCTTCGAGTGTCACGAGGTGATCGAGGAGCTTTGGTCCGAGACGCTTGGCGAACCGAAAAAGTTTTTGCAGGGGCTGATTCAAGCGGCGGTCGCGTTGTTCCACTTCGGCAATGAAAACTTTGGCGGTGCGAAGAAGCTCTATAACTCAGCCCGCGACAAACTCACTCCGTTTGGCGACGAGTACATGGGAATCGCTCTCGGCCGGTTCCTTGCCGATTTCAAAGTCTGCTTTCAGGAACTGCTCGACAACGCCGAAGCCTATCCGACGACGGTGGCGATCCAGGATGAACTGGTCCCGAAAATCCACGCCACGGTGGAGGGCCTCATTGAATGACGAAGCCCAGTCTCACCCCAGCCGCTCTCGAACACTTCTCGGGACTCGCCCCACTCTTTCCCCTCCCCAACGAGCTGCTATTTCCACACGGACTACTGCCGTTGCACATCTTCGAGGAGCGCTATCGTCAAATGACGGCCGATGCCCTCGAAGGGGAGCAACTGATCGCAATGAGTCTCCTGCGTCCCGGTTGGCAAAACGCACCGGCCCACACGCCGCCGCCGATTCACTCGATGGTCGGACTTGGCCAGATCATCGCTCACCAGCGCATGGATGATGGCCGCTACATGCTCGTGCTGCGCGGCCTTGCCCGCGCGCGAGTCCTGTGTGAGGAGTACGTGGACCTTCCCTATCGCATCGGGCGGCTCGAACTGTGCCACGAAGAAGTCTCCGCCGTCTGCGACTTCGACCGACGGTCGCGCGCCGAAGAAATCGTCTTGCTCTTTTGCCGTCTCTTTCCGGGGCAAAAGTTCCAACAACTCGTCCAGCAGGCAATCTCGGTCGATCTGTCACTCGGCGCGATCTGCGATACGATCGCCTCGACGATTCCGATGGCTTCCGAATTGAGCCAACAGTTCCTCGAAGAACTCGACCCAGATGTCCGCAGCCGGATGCTGTGGCAGCTCCTCAAACAAGCCGAACAACGACAGACGACCGCGCTCGAACGACCGTTCCCGCCGAACTTCAGCCTGAACTGAATACCTCTCCCCTCGCCCCGGCTTTGCGGGGAGAGGGGCTGGGATGAGGTGGCTTCGATTAGCCTCAAATCTGTGTTCCTCTTTCTGCATCGATCCCACGAAAGGATTCTCATGCCCAACCCGACTCGCCGTGAATTTCTGCAAGCTGCCGGAGCAATCGCCGCATCATCCGCCCTCTTCTCACCCGAAAGGATGTTCGCTGCGAGCGAAACGATTCGCGTCGGCTGCATTGGGGTGGGAGGCCGCTGCCGCAAGCTGATGGAGTCGTTGCGGACCATTCCCGGTGTGAAGATCACGATGCTGTGCGACATCTGGGATCATCCGATTGGCCTCGCCAAGCCGCTGGCGGATGACAAGGCGGTCGTCGTGAAGGACTGGCAGCGGGTGCTCGATGACAAGAACATCGACGCCGTGGTGATTGGAACTCCCGATCACTGGCACGCGCCGCTGACTCTGGCCGCGTGTGCGGCGGGCAAGGATGTGTATGTTGAGAAGCCGCTGACGCACGATCTGTCCGAAGGGGCCACGCTATTGGAGGCGTCGCAAAAACACAAGCGGATCGTGCAGGTGGGGACGCAGCAGCGCTCGATGCCTCACATCGTGACGGCTCGCGACCTCATCCACGCCGGGCACATCGGCAAGGTCATGCGAGTCCACATGAGCTGGAATCGCAACCAGGATCGCTTCCAGCGCAACATCCCGAAGCTCGACTTCAAGAGTGTCGAGTGGCAGAAGTTTCTCGGCAACGCGAAGGATCAACCGTTCGACGAGTACCGGCTGCTCAACTGGCGCTGGTTCTGGGACTTCGGCGGCGGCATCTTCACCGACCTGATGGTTCACTGGATCGATGTCGCGCACTGGGTCTTGAACGTCGATCATCCCGAACACGCGGTGAGCATCGGCCAGCACATCAACAGCGAGGGACTGTGGGAGACGCCCGATTCGGTCCAGACCGTGATGACCTATCCCGGCAACATTCAGATGCACTTTGAAGGAACATTCTCGAATGCCCGCAACGGCGCGCGGATCGAGTTCCAGGGGACCGAAGCCTCCATTCACATCGACCGCGGCGGCTATCAGGTCATCCCCGAACGAAAGTCGAAGGTTCCGGCCAGCGAACTGATCCTCGGTACGGAACCGGCCTGGCGCAACGCCGACTTTTACAACAAGCCTGATGGCGAGTTGGTCCACCTCACGAACTGGATCGACTGTGTTCGCAGCCGCAAGCAACCGAACGCCCCCATCGAGGCGGGCGTCTCGGCCGCGTCGGCCGCTCACCTCGCGAACCTCGCCATGCGACATGGCGGCTCGGCCAAGTGGTCCGATCAATTTCAACCGCCTCGCTGAGCAGGCCGCATCGAGAAGAAATAACAACAACACGCCCCGACTCAAATCACATAGTCGGGTGCCTCGGGCATGAAGACCCGGACTTTGCGCGGGGCGACGTAAACGCGGTCGCCCGTCTTGATCCGGAGTTGGGCGTAGCGTTCCAAGTTCAGATCGACGTTCAGGGCGAGGCCGAACTCTTCCGAGAAGACTCGTACTTTGGCGACCGATCCGGCCGGGTTGATCTGCATGATGCGGGCTTCGAGACTCGATGAGCCGATCGGCGTGTGTTCGATGTCGAGTTCGTGCGGTCGCACGTAGGCGGTCGCTTGTCGGGACTCGGCGTGCGGATACTCGGGATAGGCGACATTCAACGCGCCGAGCATGGCCATGCCGTTCTCGACTCGTCCGTGGAAGACGTTGACGTTGCCGAGGAAGTCCATCACAAACGGAGTGGCCGGGTGATCGAAGACCTCCTGCGGCGTACCGGCCTGCTCGATGTGACCGGCGCGCATGACGACGACCTTGTCGGCCACCTCGAACGCTTCTTCTTGATCGTGTGTGACGAAGACGGTGGTCAGATGAATCTCATCGTGAAGCTGGCGCAGCCACTGGCGCAGCTCTTGTCTCACTTTGGCATCGAGTGCTCCGAAGGGTTCGTCAAGCAGCAGAATTCTTGGCTGTACGGCCAGCGCGCGGGCCAGGGCAACTCGCTGTCGCTGACCGCCCGAAAGCTGAGACGGATAACGCTGGCCAAGCCCTTCCAACCGGACAAGGTGCAGCAACTCGCGGACGCGGGCATCGACTTCAGCCTGCGGCTTTCGACGGACTCGCATTCCGAAGGCGACGTTCTCGTAGACCGACATGTGACGGAAGAGGGCGTA
>JAYVDI010000405.1:0-3744 GCA_043749505.1 Schlesneria sp.
CAAAAACGAAAACCCAAAACTCCCGAACCCAAACCAGACTCTTAAAGTAAGTGCCATTGGGCGCTAGCCCACGGTTTCCCGCAGAAACCGGACGCTAGCGCGTTCCGGCTGATAGTTTTCCGACAAAGCCTAGGACTGCTCTCGGTTCGGCGTCAGCGGGGGCAGTACGCGATTCTCCGCACTTCCAACGAGTTCAATCAAATGCCGTTCGATGATGTGCAGGCGTGCATCCAATTGGTGAATGGCCAATTCCGCACGCACGTTGACCTCATGATCGATCTCCGCTTCGAGCCGGTCGCGGGCGGCCTCCCGGTTCTGTGACATCATCAGAATCGGCGCTTGAATGGCGGCGATCATCGACAGAACGAGGTTGAGAAAAATATAGGGATACGGATCAAAGGCTTTGTCGAGCGGCCCCAGGATCTCCGTGTTGAGTATGGCCCAAAATACGAGCCACGCCAAAAACAGCAGGATGAACGTCCACGAGCCTCCAAACTTTGCGATCATGTCCGAAGCCCGTTGGCCAAATGTTCGGCGATCAGCGAACTCGGTATTGGGATTTCGCGGCAGGCTGGTCCGGTGCAGCACCCCTTCGATGACTTCGCGCTCGTGGGGGCTGAGATGTTCCCACTCAGCCCGGAAAATCCGCTTGGCAACTGTTTCTGGCCGCTGTTTCATTGAACATCCATTCTTGGTGGTTTTGCCTTCGATCAGCCCGAAGCAGAGCATTTAGATCTCGCGCGGCCCGCGGTGTCACTAACCCGAAGCGTGAGCGAGGAACGCAACACATCTCCTCGTTTACATTTCGGATTATGCCTCACGCGGTCCAAAGTGAGATGTTTCACCGCGACCCTCTGGGGAGCGCGTTGCCGGGGCAAACCGTTGTGGAAACGCGCTCCCCAGAGGGTCGCGGTGAAACGGGTGAAGGTCTCTCTGCAGGCCGCGAGCGGTACAAACGAACCACCTCCAGCCGCGCGGAGTATATCGCACGCAACCAGCACGTCGTCGTGGCGCACGTCGGCAGTTCTTGCGCGAGTGAAAAGTCACTCCCGATTGTGACGGTGCCAAACACCCGTTTGCAGAATGCAGGGCAAATCCAACGGACTATTCAGGCGCGACGGTGCTTTGTTCAGCCGATAGACAACGGACAGTCTCTGTCTCAGTGGGTTTCATTCACAAGGAGTTGCCAACTTGTGAATGTCATCGCCACCCGCCCGTATTTCTGCGGCGGTCTGACCTGAGCCGGACTCGTGCGAGGATCGCACGTCATGAAATCACGGAGGAAAACCATGCTGCTCTCTTGGAACGGTCTCAACTCGGTCGTGCTCTTGCTCATCGTCATGGCGCTCGCTCCGACATCGGTCAGCGCCCAAGACGGCGAACTCCCGCCACTCATGTACGACAAACTTCTGAAACGGCTGGATGAGCTGGAGTCGGAAGTGAGTCGCCTCAAGGCGGCACCAGCTCAGTTACCGACGGCGAACAACGACTCCAACCACGGCGTGCAACGCACCAACTCGGAATACCTCCCCCCTGCTCCGGGCTACTTTTCCGAAGCCGGGCTGATGGCGCTGCAGGCTGCTGCGGGAACGGCACCGCCGGCTGCACCCGCCAAACCGAAGTACCCGTCGGTCACGGTCAACGGCTTCTTTCAAGCCGACTCGCTTTGGTTCGGTCAAGACGCTGAGAACCGCGCGGCCCTCGCCAATCCTGCGGCGGTCCCGCCCTTCAACGGCAACATTCAAGACGGCGCGGGCTTTCGTCGTGCGCGACTCTCCGCCAAGGGAGCCGTCGCCGACAACGTGAACTACTTCATGCAGTTCGATTTCGGCTTCTTCGGCCGTCCCACCTTCACCGATCTCTGGGCCGAGGTGACTGACGTGCCGGTCCTCGGTCATGTGCGCGTCGGCCAGTGGAAGCAGCCGTTCGGTCTCGAAGTCGTGTCGAGCGTGCGCTATCAAACATTCCTCGAACGGTCGGTCCTGTTCCAAGCCTTCGATCCTTTCCGACATGTCGGCGCGGGCTTCTATGACTGGAGCGAGGACGAAAGCACCACGTGGCAGTTCACAATGTTCCGAACCCGCAATGACCAGTTCGGGAACGACATTGGAGACAACGGCGGCTGGTCCACCGCCGGGCGCATCACGCATCTGCCGTGGTACGAGAAGAACGGCGATCGCCTCGATTACCTGCATCTCGGCGTCGCCTACTGGCACGGCAATCCGAGCAACGATAAGTTCCGCTACGCCACGATCCCCGAAGCCTTCGTCGGTGAGTTCGGTACGTCTGCGGCCGGTTCCAGCAAGGTCGGTGTTCCCGCGACGGCACAAGGAACGCCGCCGTTCGTCGATACCGGCACGTTCCTCGTCAACGACTTCACGCACGTCGGCTTCGAGAGCCTGCTCGTCCACGGCCCCTTCTCTCTCCAATCCGAATCAACAGTCGCCGCCGTGAATCAGATGCTCGGCCCGCAACTTCACTATTGGGGAGCCTATTCGCAGGCCAGCTACTTCCTCACCGGAGAAAGCCGCCCCTACGACAAGAAGACCGGCGCACTGGATCGCCTCGTCCCCATGCGCCCCTTCATCCACGATCACGGCTGCCTGCAAGGCCCCGGAGCCTGGGAACTCGCCGCCCGCTGGTCCACCATCGACCTCAACAGCGCCAACCGCAACGGCGGCCAACTGACCGACCTCACCGCCGGCCTGAACTGGTACCTCAACGGCTATACTAAAATGCAATTCAACTACATCCACGCGATGCTCGACCACCCCACCCTCGGCCAAAGCAACGCCGATATCGCCGGCATGCGCTGCCAAGTCGATTTCTAACGACCGCCGTCTCGCTGATTTGCCACTCAACTGCGCCTCTCAAGTCGAACGCAGGGGCCAAATCAAGCACGACCACGCGATCAAAACTCCCCAATCACATCGTTGCCGCTGCGCGTACTCAAGGCCACGTAGATTGAGAAATCGACCGACTCGATGATCGATCTGACGGACCCGTCGCCCATCAGGAAATTGGCAAAGCCAATGTGCGGAGCGGAGACATCGCGATCGTCCGACTGCGAGTGATTGGGCGTGTGTCCCGTTTGGAAGAGGACCATGTGGCCATGATCGTCGGTGGGGTCGGTGATTTCGCGAATGGCTCCAGCCCAGGCCGTTTCGTAGCTGAAGTGAATCCCGTGCGCGGCACCGATCCGAAACGGGCCGTTGGTCCGCTCACCGACCATCAGCGTGTTCGACAGCCCATCTGACACGGAGCCAAAGCGCGTGCTGCTATTCCGGCTGAAGAGGCCGTCACGTTTCTCTTGCGTGTCGTCGAGATCGGGCGGGCCAAACGAACCGACATAACTGGCCGATGCGTAGCGTTCCGATCCCATTTCGACATAGCCATCTGCCGAGAAGGTGTCATCAGGACAGAGAAACAGCGGGAGGTGCATTTCCCTCGCGTTGATATTGGAGGGATGAAAGACGGGGACGTTGTAATCAAACGTCATATAGACCGATGAACGATCCAGATAAGGCATGATCATCGCTCCCCAACTAAAACCCGCCTCGTTGCCCTGCGGCCCTGGTCGGTACACGTACCCCGACGGCAACAGGCCGAACGTCGATTCATAGTTGTGCAGAGCGAGTCCCAACTGATGCAGATGATTTCGACAGGTCGTACGTCGAGCGGCCGCTCGCGCCTGTTGTACCGCTGGCAAGATCAGCGAGATTAAGACCGCAATGATCGCGATCA
>JAYVDI010000406.1:0-13512 GCA_043749505.1 Schlesneria sp.
CGTAAGGCTGCGGGTTCTTCGATGCTGCCAGAGAAACCCGCAGCCTTACGGCATGCGGCTCGCCAATCTTTGATCTTCAACCGGGGATATGTCAGGAGACCTGCGAATCAACGCACCGAGATCGTCCAAACGCCAGATAGATCGGCGGCAGCAGGAACAGGTTAAGCAGTGTGGAGGTGACCAAGCCTCCGATGATGACCACGGCCATCGGGTATTCGATTTCGTGGCCGGGAAGGTTGCCGCCGATCACCAACGGCATGAGCGCGAGGCCGGTTGAGAGCGCCGTCATCAGAATCGGGGCGAGTCGCTCTTCGGAGCCTCGTCGCACCAGTTCTGGGCCGAACGCCTCACCTTCGACTTCCTCCAGATGCCGATAGTGACTGACGAGCATGATGCCGTTGCGGGC
The DNA here is from genome assembly GCA_043749505.1 of Schlesneria sp. Lineage (GTDB taxonomy): Bacteria > Planctomycetota > Planctomycetia > Planctomycetales > Planctomycetaceae > Schlesneria. The sequence continues at coordinate 407 of JAYVDI010000406.1, forward strand.
TGCGATACCGAGTACCGTCACGAAGCCGACCAGCGAACCGAGCGACAGCACGCCGTTGTCGAACATCGTGCCGACCACTCCTCCGACGAGAGCGAACGGAATCGTAAAGGCCACGAGTAACGTCAGCCGCCACGATTGAAAGTCCATGTGCAGGAGCAGCAGGATGCCAATCAATGACATCGCGGCGAGGGTGAACAGCCGCCGTTGCGACTCGGCTCGCGCGGCGTATTCACCGAGGAACTCGGGGTGATAGCCGCTGTCGAAATCGAGCTTCTTCACCTTCGCTTCGATCTCCCGCGCGACCGAGCCGAGATCGCGACCCTTCACGTTGCAGGTGATGTCGATGCGGCGCGAGGCCGATTCGCGTTTGATCTCGTTGGGCGCGGGAACAGTCTCGATGTCGGCGACATCGCCCAATGGAACGGTTCCGCCGAGCGGCAGGTCGATAGGCAAGCGGCGAAGTGCGGCGAGGTCCGTCCGCAACTTGGGGACGCCCCACACCACGACCGCGTAGCTCTTCTGGTCCTCGTAAATCTCACCGACCTTCGTCCCCTTCACGAGCGTCGCCACCGCGCGGCGAATCTGTCCGGCCGTCAGCCCGAAACGAGCGGCTGCGTCGGGACGAAGCCGGACTTGGAGCTGCGGCACCAGAACTTGAGGCTCCACCTTCGGCGTGAGGACTCCTTCGACGCTGGTCACTTCCTTGTAGATTTCCTGAGCCTTCGCGCGCAGCACATCCATGTCGGGACCGTAGACGCGGACGACGATCGTCGCGCCGGCTCCCGTCAACACTTCCTTGATGCGTTCCTTGAGGTACGTCAGCAGGTCTCGGTACAGGCCGGGATAGCCATCGACCACCTCTTGAATCTTCGCCGTCGTCTCGTCGAGCGGCACATTGGGATCAACACTGATCCACAACTCGGTGAAGTTCGGACCGACGACTTCATCGGCCACTTCCGCGCGACCGATGTGCGAGCCGAAGTTCCTCACGCCGGGGATCGCCCGCAGTTCTTTGCTCGCTCGGATGGTGATGCGCGTCATCGCTTCGAGCGACGTGCCGGGCTTTTCGACCCAGTGCATCAGAAAGTCGGTCTCTTTGAAGTTCGGCAGAAACTCCTCACCGAGTGTCGTCACCGCGTAGCCGGTCAGGCCGAACATCAACACGATCACCGCCAGAGCACTCTTGGGCCGCTTCATGAACAGCGGCAGAACGGCTCTGTACATCCGCTTGAGAAGCCGCGTGAGGGGCGCGTCGTGGCGGCGCTCTTTCGCATTCGGCAGCAGCATCAGCGACAGAGCGGGAGTGACGGTCAGGGCGACCAACAGCGAAGCCATGATCGCCAGAATGTAAGTCACGGCGAGCGGCCGGAAGAACGAACCGGCCAGACCGTCGAGGAACAGCACGGGGACAAACACCAGCGTAACAATCAGGCTGGCGTAGACGACCGCGCTGCGGACTTCGAGCGACGCCTGCAAGACGACCTCATACGCGGGGAGCGGCTTCGCCAGCGTTCGGTTCAGCGTCATTCGTCGCAGGATGTTTTCGACATCGATGATCGCATCGTCCACGACCTCGCCCAGCGCGATAACAAGGCCCGCGATGACCATCGTGTTCAGCGTGGCTCCCGCGTAGTACAGCACCAGTGCCGCAGCGACGAGAGAGAGCGGGATCGCCGTCAGGCTGATGAGTGACGTTCTCCAGTCGTATAGAAAGGCGACCAGAATCACGACGACCAGCAGGCAGCCAATTAGCATCGCGTGCGTCAGATTGCCAAGAGACCGTTCGATGAAGGTGGCGGGACGAAAAATCGTCGGGTCGATGTCGAGACCCTTCAAGCCGGGCCGCAATGCCTCCAATGCCGCTTCGACTTTGTGAGTCACTTCCAGCGTGTTGCCCCACGGATACTTCTCGACGATGAGCAACAAACCCGGTCCGTCGTTGATGACCGCGTCCCCGATGGGAGCCGGAAACGCTTCGACGATCTCGGTCACCTCGCGCAGTCGGATCGGGGCGCCGCTCCGAAAATCGACGATCGCTTCCGCAAGGTCCGCAGCCGTGCGGACTCCCGTAATCTGCCGCAACGCCAGTCGTTGGTTCGGAGTATCGACAAACCCGCCGCCGCTGAGCGTCACCGCATCGGCGACGGCTCGTTGCACGGCATCGAGCGTGACTCCGTGTGCTCGCAACCGATCGGGATCGACGAGGACTTGGAACTGTCGGTCACGCTGGCCCCAGATGGCAACGTTCGCCACACCGGAGATCGCCATCAGTCGCGGACGAATCGTCCACTTGGCCAAGACCGTCATCTCCATCTGCGACAGCGTGGCGGATGACACGCCAATTTTCATCAGCCGGCTGGTCGATGACAGCGGCGACAGCATCACCGGCGGATGAGCCACGGCCGGCAGCCGTCCCGCCTCCGCAGCCAGTCGCTCTTGCACGAGCTGCCGCGCGCGGATCAGATCAGTCCCCGACTGAAAGATCATCACGACCGACGACAGCCCGAGCACCGACTTCGACCGGAGCGTCTTCAACCACGGAGTGCCGTTGAGAGCGTTCTCCAGTGGCATCGTGATGAGGCTTTCAACCTCTTCCGTCGAGAGTCCGGGGGCCTCCGTCTGGATCTCGACCAGCGGAGGCGCGAACTCGGGGAACACATCCAGCGGTGCCGTCTTCAAGGTCTGCACGCCAAAGACGATCAGCACCACGGAGAGCGCCAACACGATCACACGCAACTTGAGCGATGTCGAAACGAGCCAAGTCATGTTGCGTTACTTCCCAAATCCAAACTCGGTGCCGAACAACTCGGCAACTCCCTCGGTGACGATCTTCGCTCCGACCGCCGGGCCTTTGTCGAACACCATCCAATCGTCGATGACTTGTCGCACCTGGACGCGCCGTCGGATGAACGTCTGCGGTGCTGTCACTTCGTAGACCCAGCTTCCACCATTCACGTCCTGCACGACGGCCGACCACGGGATGCCGCGCTGTTCCGTTTCACCGGTCAAGGCGAGTGTCGCTCCGAGCCGTTGTCCGGGACGATACTGACCGTCCGGGTTCTTCAGTTCGTAATAGAGATCAACGGTGGACGACAGAGCCGTCGCCGTGGGCGGAGCCGGAATGGGTGCGGCTGCGGACAACGGGGAGTTTGGCGCATGAGCCAGCGTGCCAATTTGTCCCGAGGCGCGCTGGTCGATCTCCGCCAGGTCGCCCACGTAGACCGGCACCTTGATCCAGACGGGGTCGCACTGCATAACCTCAAACAGAGGTGTGCCCGCCGTGACGACTTCGCCAACTACGGCATGTTCGGCGCGGATGATCCCTTCGCGCGGTGCGAGGATCGGTAGTGGAGACAGCTTGCCGGACTCGCGGTCATCTTCCAGCTTGATCTGATCGACCTGCCCCTTGCGAGCCTTGGCCGCCGCGAAGCCCTTCTCGGTCAGCGCGAGTTGAGCCTTCGCATCATCCACGGCTTTCGCGGTTCCGGCCATCTCGCGCAGCAGACGTTCGGCTCGTTCGAGCGCAATCTGCGCGGCATCGACTTGAACCGCAGCCTGCTCAACCTGCCCCGCCGCGTCAATGCGCGCGGTGGCAATCGCGTTGCGGGCTTCCGCATAACGTACACGTTCGGCGGGCGTGAGCACTTCGCGTTCAGGCGACAACATTGGCAACAAATGGAAGACTGGCTGACCGAGACTGATGGTGGCTCCCACTCCGGGAACCGGCCCCTTGCCCGCTGCTTGCAGCGTCCCGCTCAACGGAGCCGACACAATGATCAACGCTCCCGTCGGCAGCGTCGCTTCGCCACCGTAGGTTCGAGTTCGTCGGACCTGCCGAACTTCAACTGCCGCCGTCTTGATTCCTAGCCGCTCCTCCGCCTTCTCGGTCAGCACGATCGTGTTGAGCTGATCCTCCTTTGCGATGCTGGCAACCTTCGACGGCCCGGTGGCAGCGGGCTTCGTTGCTTTCGACTCTTTGTGGCAACCGCTGAGCGCCCCCAATAGCAGCCATGCAAAGAGAGACCGGCAGACGGCCAACCTGCGAACGTGACATCTCGCGATGCCACCAAGCAAATCCATCTGGAAGAACCTCTGCCCACTCAAGCCTGTGCGTGATCTCACCGCGAATTCCTCCCGCCTTCCCGGCGACTGGTCGTCCATCAAGATCCGACAGGTTCGTGCCGCCACTCAGTTCCGTCAGTCCGCTCACGACACGATTGACCAAACTGCGACACAGGATGCTCGACGCGGCGGCATCTCACCAGTGCAACGCCCCGCTCACCTGTTTGTCGGAAACGTCATCTGTCCGAAGAACTCGGCCAGCTCGCCGACAAAGTCTTGACCGATGTGTTCGAGTCGCTCAAGCCGACAACGAAGTGGAGATTCGTGTGATTGTGACCGTCAGATATCGTAGTACATCGCGAACTCGAACGGGTGCGGGCGTTGGCGGAGGGCTTCGACTTCCTTTTCGGTCTTGTACCAGACCCACGTGTCGATCACGTCTTCGGTGAAGACATCTCCGCGCAGGAGGAACTGATGGTCGCGACGGAGCGCGGCGAGGGACTCTTCCAGTGACGCGGGAACCTTCGGGGCATCGGTCAGTTCGTCCGGGGCGAGGTCATAGAGGTCTTTGTCCAAAGGGCGACCGGGGTCGAGGCGGCGTTGAATGCCGTCGATCGCCGCCATCAACATCGCAGACATTGCGAGATATCCGTTCGACGAGGCGTCAGGGCAGCGGAACTCGATCCGCTTGTTCTCGGGACGCGGCGAGTGAGCCGGGATGCGAATGGCGGCCGAACGGTTGCGGCTGCTGTACGAAAGATTGATCGGCGCTTCAAATCCGGGGACGAGCCGTTTGTAACTGTTGGTCGTTGGACAACAAAAAGCCATCAGCGCGGGAGCGTGATGCAGGATGCCGCCGATCGCGAACAGTGCGGTCTCGGACAGCCCGGCGTACCCCGAACCGGCAAAGAGGTTTGTGCTGTTCTTCCAAAGTGAGAAGTGGAGATGCAGGCCCGAGCCGTTGTCGTTCCAAAGGGGCTTGGGCATGAACGTCGCCGACTTGCCGTGACGAGCCGCGACATTTTTGACGATGTATTTGTAGAGGAGCAGATTGTCGCCAGTCCGGACGATCGGTGCGTACCGCATGTCGATCTCGCACTGCCCGGCGGTCGCGACTTCGTGGTGCTGAGCCTCAACTTCGACGCCGCAATCTTGCAGAGTGAGCATGATCTCGGTGCGCAGGTCTTGCAGTGTGTCCACCGGCGGAAGCGGGAAATAACCCTCTTTCAGACGGATCTTCTGACCGCTGTTGCCTCGCGACTCAACGCGGCCTCGGTTCCATTGCCCTTCGACGCTATCGAGGTGGTAGTACGCCTCGTGCTCATTCTGATCGAATCTCACGTCATCGAACACGAAGAATTCTGCCTCGGGTCCAAATTGAGCGGTGTCGGCCAGCCCGGTCGATTTCAAATAGTTGTCGGCTTTGCGGGCAACATTGCGCGGGTCCTTGGCATAGTCCTCGCGCGTGATCGGGTCTTGGATGTTGCAGGTCATGACCAGTGTTTGCGTCATGAACGGATCAACGAACGCGGTCCCCGGATCGGGGACGACCAACATGTCGCTCTCATTGATCGCCTGCCAGCCGCGCATGGACGAGCCATCAAACCCGAAGCCGTCTTCAAAACTTTTCTCTGTCAGCGTGGTGACGGGAATGGTGAAGTGCTTCTGCGTGCCGGGAAAGTCCATGAATCTGAGATCGACGGCCCGGATCTCCCGTTCACGGCAGAGGGCTAACACTTCACGAGGCGAAGGGGACGGCACGGAGTCTCTCCTGAGATAATTCGTCGGTGGACGGAGGTCGATTTGCCAGTGGGCGACGAGCGTTGGCGAGGCACGATATGCAAAGCCAATACCGGCGAGCAAGGCGTGCGGGATTGCCAACAACCCGCACGGAAGGAGGGACTCGCAGTGCGAGCTGCAGCTTCCTGTCGTCCCGCGCGCTTTTTAAAACCCGCAGATGAAACCAACGGACGAGACAGAAGAGTGACCACGGATTTCACAGAGAGCACTGATGAAGAGGGAGGAGAGTGTTTGGCTTTTGGCTGATCTGTGTCATCCGTGAAATCTGTGGTTCCGCCGCTTCTTCTTGGTTGCGGCCGAGTGGCTGTGCCGTTTGACCGCAGGGACCACGCGCGTCGTGTCAGCCAGCGGCAGTTTGTCCGCTGGCTGCCTCACCACCTGAAGTGGTCGAAGCGGCGGCTTCGGTCACGGCGAGTTGAACCAGCGCGTTACTGCCGAACTTTTGAGTGCATTTCGGGCACTTGGCTTTGGCCAGACCTTTGCCGTTCAATCCACCGAGCTTCTCTTTCTTGCGAGCCTCTTCGCTGACGATCAGGCCGCAGCCCGCACACTTCCAGCCACCGATCTCAATCTTGAAGCTGGGATCGTTGCGGTAGTAACCGATGCTGGCCAAATCGCGGACCGCGCTTTCGCTGTAGTGGCACTTGAACGATTCGTAGTGATCGGTCAGTGGGATTTCGGTGTTTGTGCCGAAGCCTTCAATTCCACAGACCGAATGCAGTGCTTGTGTGAACGTGCGGAACTCAGACAACACAAACGAGAGGTACTGCGCGTACTTGTCTTCCGGTCCCTTCGGCAGCCTCACGGCGATTCGGCCTCCGCCAAATACGGGAATGTTCCCGAACAACGACTCCGAATCGACCGGTGCGGGCTGGACCAGCGTCAGTTGAGTGAGTGTCTCTTTTGCGTATTGCCGCTTCGTCGCGACTGCCAGTCCGTCGAGTGTGGCGTCGGACTTCGCGAGATGCTCCAGCATCGCCGAGCGAATCGCGGGCTTCTTCTTGAGATTGCTGCCGAACATCCCCGCCGATCCCACGAGCGTCACCAGCAGCAGTTCGTCCGCGCCGAGCCCCACATCCACAGGCTGAAAGTCGTTGAGCAGACTGTCGGCCTTGAGCTTCAACTTCTCAGGAACGACGGTGTGCAGACGGACATCGGTCAACCATTCTGCGAATCGACCGGTGGCTGCCGAACCACCCGCAGTGATGACAGCCAGTTCGGGATCGGTCTTCTTCTTAGCATTGGGCTTCGGTTTGGAAGGGACGACGAACGCCGATTCGCACTTGGGGCACTTGCCCGACTTGCCGCGAAACTTCTCACGCACGCGAATGCGATGACCTTGCGGACAGAAGACGACGAACGTCGCTTGTGAGGTCGCGCCTTTGCGAGCACGAGCGATCTCCACTTCCTCGGCGGCCGCGATCTTCAGCAGCTCATCCTCGGGAGAGACCTGTGGCGCGGCTGGCTCTACTTTGGCAGGTTCGAGCGGTGCGAAGGTGTCCGCAATCGGGTTGTTCTCGGAACTTACCTCAGATGACATCAGTGGGATCGTGTCCAAGTCACCGCCGCCAAGCTCTTCGATCATTGCCGGATGCAATTCGGCGGGCGCGGTGCCTGCGGTCCCTGGCAGACTGTATGCAGGCTCTTGCAGGCGAAACGTTGGCTCATCGGTGAATTTGGAGTCGTCCCCTTCGATACGCAATTGAACGGTCTCGGCCAGGTCGAAGGCATCGTCATCCGCCTCCGACATGTGTACGTCGCCAGCCAATTCAAAATCGTCGTCTTGGTCTTCCTCCGAAGCCAGCGGCGCGGTGGCCAAAAACGACTCGGGAGTCGCCAGATGGCGGCGTCGAGCCGGAGCCGCATCCGTGACCGAGGATTCTTCGATCACTTCGAGGTCGAATGTCTGCACTGTGGAAATTGGAGCCGACTTGCGACGGCTCAAGTACGAGGCTTCAATTTCGGCCTTCAGAAACGAACCACAACTCCAGCAGCGAACGAGTCCCTGCCGACACGTCTCGCCACACTTCGGACACGCCTCCATATCGTCATCGACGGCAGCATCCGTGGGGAGCGATCGCCTCTGGGTTTCCTCGGCGCGAACCGCATGGACGACGTGACCGCACTCGGGACACTCCGCCGTGTCCTCGAGCAGAAACGTGTCGCACGAGGGGCAGTTGATGATCTGAATCGCCATAACGGGTACGACCCCCAACTACTCGGAAACGAAATAAAAAACACCGAAAAAATCAACACGAAGGTTAGGCGAAGCAGGACGGCTGATCGAAAAGAAATGGATCGACGCCACTCAAAAAGGTTGAGCCGGAAAACTGAGTCTGGCCGCAACGGTGCGGCAATCTAGCACGGGCCTAGGCTGAATACACGCTCAAAAATGCAGGGATGGAGGACCTGTTTCACTGAATCGTCAGCGTCGACCTAACCGTCACAGTCGGAGGTCTCGACGAACCAACCCACGGCGCGGCAGAACACGAACGATCGATCTCATCGCACTCCGTGGTTTCCATCGGACACGACAGATAGGATGCTGCCCCCCGAAAGGGTGTCTGCCAAGCAACCGTGCCATATCACCATCGAGTAGCAAGGAGTCCCACGATGCTGTTTCGTTCCGCATGCTGTTTCACAGGTCTGCTGGCGTTAGGTGCGTTCAATGCCACCGCCGCCGATAATGAACCGCCCGTCGGGTTCACGTCCCTCTTCAATGGCAAGGATTTGTCCGGCTGGCACGGTGTCAGCACGGAAGACCCGCGCAAGATTCAGGCGATGAGCGACGAAGACCGCACGACCAAGCGGGTGAAGAGCTTGGACGACATCAAGCAACACTGGAGCGTTCAGGGTGCCGATCTCGTCAATGATGGATTCGGTCTCTACCTGACAACCGACAAAGACTACGACCACTACGAACTGTGGATCGACTACAAGACGGTCCCGAAGGCGGACAGCGGCATCTACTTGAAAGGTGCCCCACAGGTTCAGATTTGGGACTTCACCGACCCGAGCAAGTTCAGCATCGGGGCCGACAAAGGATCGGGCGGACTGTGGAACAACCGCGCGGGTAAGCCGGGCAAGGATCCGCTGGTCCTGGCCGACAAGCCGCTCGGTGAGTGGAACCGGTTCCACATCGTCCAGATCGGGACTCGCACGACGATCACGTTGAACGACAAGCTGGTCGTCGATAACGCGATACTCGAAAATTACTTCGACAAGGACCGCGTGACGCCGCTCGTTCCAAAAGGACCGATCCAGCTTCAAACTCACGGCGGCGAGATTCGTTGGAAGAACATTTTCCTGCGAGAGATTCCCGGCGACGAGGCCGCTAAGCTGCTCGCGCGGGACGACGCGGGCTTCACTCCACTCTTCAACGGCAAGGACTTGACGGGTTGGTCGGGAGCCGTGGAGAACTACGAAGTTGCCGACGGTGCGATCCGCTGCAAGCCCGGCAAGGGAGGCGTGCTGCATTCAAAAGACGAGTACTCTGACTTCGCCGTCCGACTCGAATTCAAGTTGCCTCCTGGCGGAAACAACGGTCTTGCCATTCGCTATCCCGGACAAGGCGACACCGCTTACGTCGGCATGTGTGAGCTGCAAGTTCTCGACACCGAACACCCGAAGTACAAGGGCCTCGATCCGAGACAGGCACATGGTTCGGCCTATGGCATGGCTGCCGCCGCGCGTGGCTATCACCGACCGGTCGGTGAATGGAACTATCAAGAAGTTCGTGTTGTCGGCTCGACGATTCAGGTCGAATTGAACGGCTCGACGATTCTCGACACCGATCTCAGCAAGGTCACCGAGTACATGGCGAACAGCCCGCACCCCGGCAAGGAACGCACCACGGGTTACTTCGGCTTCGCCGGTCACAGCGACCCGGTCGAGTTCCGCAACGTCCGCATCAAGTCACTCGCCCCGGCGAAGTGAAACATCCGCAAAGCATAAGTTCAAAAACCGGAAGGCCCTCGTCGTGACGAGGGCCTTCTTTCATATTTGAATGTCGTCTTCGTTTAACCGCGTGGGCAACGCCCCGCGCGTTTGAGCCTGCACGCGCGATCGACGCGCGGGGCGTTGCCCACGCGGTTAAACGAGCGACACCGATTCATCGAGTGGTCTTTCGTTTGGCGTCACCTGTTTCAAAGTGCGGGCCTGAGATCACCGTCGAGGCGACTCCTCCACAAAGCGGCTCAATCGCAGACCGAACTGTGAACCGTTTTGAACGGGTTCGCCGAGTGCGATCGTGGAACCATCGACTCGCAGCTTCAGTGGCTCATCGCATCGAGTCGAAAACGGAATAAACGAGCCAGGGCGGAGTGCGAGGAACTCGCCCAGCGTCATCCACCGCTGACACAATTGCACGGAGACCGGAACCGAAATCGATCCGACTCGTTCGAGCAGTGTCTCGCGTGTGAATGGTCGATCTGGAGATGGCTCGCTCGCCGGGCTAATTGAAAACGCCTGCTCTTCGTTCATGAGACCGCTCCTCAAATCGACTCGGCCGATCCGCGAAGAGTTCGCGGCGCGGGTGGCCTGAGTCCATCGGATCGAATCGGCTGTGAACTTCGAGGAATCCGGCATCAAGACGCAACGTCAGGCGACTTTTTCTGAGCCTGCTCGCGCAGCGTGTCACGACGGTCGGCCGTCATCGCGGCAAATCCGAAGAGCATGATCCCGATCACTTCGGCCAACATCAGCGTCCCGCCGTACTTGTCGAACCAGAGATTGACGGGCGCGGTCGGTTCGCCGAGCGTCATCGAAACCATCGCCAGGATCGTGATTACGAAGGCCATCGTGACGGCGGCGGTCATTTGAAACAGGACTCGCGACATACGGACGGGTTCCAAGTGAGACATGGGGGAAAAAGGAGACCTGCGATCGAGCGTTTCGGCGGGGTCAGGAGACCCGCGCCGAACGCATTGCTTGTTCCATGTCGAGTAGCCTTTGCTTGAGATCAGTCCCCGACGGCGCGGTGTAGCCACCGAGCTTGCCACCGGAGGCCAGTACCCGGTGGCAGGGAATCAAAATGGGAAAGCGGTTTGTGGACATCACGGTTCCCACGGCACGGGCGGCACCGGAATGCCCGGCCTTCCGTGCGAGGTCTCCATAAGTTGTGGTCGCTCCGTAACCGAGTCGCCTCGTCGTGGCCAGCACCTGATCTCGAAAGGCCGTTCGTTTCGGCAGCTCCAAGTGAAACTCATCAAACTCGACTCGCTCGCCGTCAGCGTACGCGAGCAGTTGCTGGCGCAGCCTTGGAAACCAATCGGCTTCTTTGAGTGAGCCACTCGTTGAACACTCGGCCCACCAACTCGCGGCCGCACGTCGCACGGACGCTGCCGAGGGATGGCCGACAAACACCGCACGAACGATCTCGTCACGCCCGACAATCCCAATCCAACCGATCGATGACGAGAACGAACACAGTCTCGTGGACTCAATGACTCCAAGCTCTGCTCTGCGAATGACCATTCTCGACCCCTCTTTGACCGGTGTGGGACTCAACTATAGAATGCCGCCGCAGTTTGCGGACTCCATGTGCAGCCCGCAATCGACGGACGACCCATGCCAAAGAGATGGGAGGATGTGCCGGACAGGCGATGGCTGATTTGAGCCGAATCGCTTGGAAACCGGCACTTTTTGTTGGTCGAGCCGTAGTTCGGGACGCTCGCTCCGACGCGGTTCTAGCCACACAACTTTTTTCGGCCACGAGGCTCCTTGAGATTTTTGAGGAACACGCAAATGAACCCGTACTCATCACTGGCCGATGACTTTTACATCAACATGAATCTGAACACCGAGATGCAGCTTCCCGCCGGTCGGGAGACGATTCTTGGGTTCTTTGAACGGGTTCAGAAGAAGTACCCAACGATGCGGAACTTCCACACGCGCGAGAATGGCGACTTCGTGCTGGAGGAAGACAAGGACATGGGCCACCAGCGCTGGGTCACACTCGAACCGCGTCGCGTGTGCAGCGGACACATCAACCCGGACGATGTCGAACACGCGGTCGAGCAACACTCGCTGATCCTCGATCTCATCCCGTTCATGCTGTCGGTCAGTCCGCTCGATTGTGAGGCCCTCGACTATTTGATGGGCTTCGATTTCGCTTACCGAGGCAACCATGACGAACTCGTGGCGGAGGCCCTCGGCGTCGGATCGGCCATGGAAGGGATCATCGACATCCCCGGCATGAAGGTGCTGAACTACGAGCCAACCATCACGATCGCCCTCGACGAATCTTGCCGCCGCCAAGCGAGACTGATGATCGAGACCCGCACCAACGCCTACCAAGTCCGTCGTGGCGAGTTCCCCGAAGAGCAAATCAGCGTCTTCTTCACAGTCCGTCAGTACGGTAGTCTCGAATCCGACATGTCCTACGAACAAACGTTTTCGCAACTCCGCACCACGGCCGAACAGCTACTGGAATCGCACGTCATCGAACAGGTGCTGCGCCCGCTACAACAGGCGATCGCCACGAAATAACGCCGAATTTCAAAAACTTGAACCACGCAAGAGATCAAAGCCAGCAGCCTCCCATCAGACTCTATTCTTTTCCGTGAACTTCCGTGGTGAATTGTTTTTCATTCCTCCTCTACAGCTAGGTGACAACGATGCCCGTACAGCTCAGTGAATTCGCCAAGTCTCTTTCTGTCGAAACGGCTTTCAATGTGTTGGCTGTGGCTAAGGCTCTGAAGGCCACTGGTAAAGATGTCGTTGAGTTGGAGATTGGCGACAGTCCGTTTGACAGCACCGCATCGGCGAAGGCGTCCGGCGTGGAGGCCATTCAGCAGAACAAGTCGCACTACTGTCCTTCGCCCGGTCTGCCCGAGTTCCGTGAAGCGGCGGCTCGGTTTGTGAAGCACGAGTTCGGGATTCCGGCTGAGGCGGCAAACATCGTCGTCGCGCCGGGGGCCAAGGTGTTCGAGCAGTACTTCTGCGAAGCGTTCCTCAATCCGGATGACGGTGTGCTAGTCTTCAGCCCGTATTTCCCGACGTATCTGCCGAACATCCTGCGACGCAATGCGCGGCCGGTGTTGGCACCGCTCAAGCAATCGAACGGCTTCCGGCCAGAGATGTCGGCGATCGAGAACTTCCTTAAGACGGACAAGGCTCCAAAGGCGATCTTCTTCAACTCGCCACACAATCCGACCGGCGGCGTGATGACGCGGCAGGATCTGCGCGACGTGGCCGACCTGCTGCGCGGAACCAATGTCGCCGTCTTCAGCGACGAGCCGTAC
>JAYVDI010000407.1:0-10780 GCA_043749505.1 Schlesneria sp.
ACTCTGTGGAAAAATCCTCGATTTCTTCCCCGAGAAAGAATGCCGAGGTTATTTCAAGCACTGCGGATACCGCTACGAATAATATGGATACGCACTAGCGTGTCCGGTTGCTCAATCGGATTAGGAAACAACAATCGAGGACTCGGTCCATTCGGCGGCTTACGCTGCCGAAACCGAACGGACTCATTTTCGATCCCAACCTCATTCGTTACTTCATTGACGGCCACAACTAGCTCGTACCGACAGGTTGCACCCTGCGCGAACTCCGCAGCTTTATGCAAGAGCGTCTCAGGGATAGCGATCTCTAAGGCAAACTCGAACGTTGAGCCTTTTCTACCAAACAACAAGTCGATGAAGTTGGGGGTTCTCTTCTCCAACGCGACCGCCAAGCCGTCTGAAACGTAGTCCGAAATGAAGCTGGCAACGTCTAGGAAAGTCGTCTTGCCACTCGCGTTGGGGCCGACGAGGACGTGGAAACGCTCCAACGGTTGACGCACGTAACGCAGACACCGGTAGTTCAGAACTTCAACGAGCGACAACACGACAACGTTCCTCGGTCCCGTTCACAACAATCATAAACGTTCACAGCATCTCGCGGACATCGCTGACGCAGCCGTTGATCGCGGCGGCGACGACCATGGCGGGAGACATGAGCAGCGTGCGTCCGGTCGGGCTGCCCTGGCGGCCTTTGAAGTTGCGATTGCTGGACGAGGCACAAACTTCGCGGCCTTGGAGCTTGTCGGGATTCATGGCCAGGCACATCGAGCAGCCTGCACCGCGCCACTCGAAACCCGCTGCTTCGAAGACTTTGTCCAAGCCTTCTTCCATTGCCTGTTGCCGGACGAGTTGCGACCCCGGTACGACGAGCGCCTTCACACCGGGAGCCACATGATGGCCCTTCGCGATCGACGCCGCTTCACGCAGATCGGAGATGCGGCCGTTCGTACACGAACCGATAAACGCCACGTCGATCTTCACGCCGCGAATCGGCTGTTGTTCCTTGAGGTCCATGTAATCGAAGGCGTCTTGAATTCCCTTCTGATCGTCGGGCGAGAAACCAGCCAGCGCGGGGAGTTTTTCGCTCACGCCAACCGACTGCGCGGGATTGATCCCCCATGTGACGGTCGGCTCGATCTCACTGCCATTGAACGTGACGACATCATCGAACTCGGCGTCCTTCGGTGACGCGAGACTCAGCCACCACGCAGCCGCGCGATCGAAGTCGGCTTCTTGCGGAGCGAACGGGCGGCCCTTGATGTAATCGACCGTCGTCTGATCCGGGTTGATGTAGCCGCAGCGAGCGCCCCCTTCGATGCTCATGTTGCAGACGGTCATCCGCTCTTCCATCGTCATCCGGTCGAAAATTTCGCCCGAGTATTCATAGGCGTAACCAACGCCTCCTTGCACTCCGAGCTTGCGGATGATGTGCAGAATCACGTCCTTCGCGTAAACGCCGCGTCGCAGAGTGCCGGTCACTTCGACTTTGCGCACCTTCGGCTTGCCGAGGGCCAACGTCTGCGTGGCGAGAACATCGGCGACCTGACTCGTGCCGATTCCAAAGGCGATCGAGCCAAACGCACCGTGGGTACTCGTATGACTGTCACCGCAGGCGATCGTCATGCCGGGCTGCGTCAGTCCTTGTTCAGGGCCGACAATATGAACGACTCCTTGCCGACTGTCGTCCAGGTTAAAGAGGCGAATGCCGAACTCGCGACAGTTCATTTCGATGGCCGACATCATCTCTTCGGCCAACACGTCGAGGAACGGTCGCGCCTGACTCTCGGTCGGCACGATATGATCGACCGTGGCCAGAGTCCGCTCGGGAAAAAGCGTCTTCAACCCGCGATCACGCAGCATCGAAAATGCCTGCGGGCTGGTCACTTCGTGAATCAGATGCAGTCCGATGAAAAGCTGCGTCTGGCCGGAAGCCAACGAGCGAACCGAGTGCGCATCCCAAACTTTGTTGAACAAATTGCGACGGTCAGTCATGACGAAACCCAAGTGAAACGGAGCCGGAATCAAACGCGGGCCGATTGTAACAACCGACTTTACCCGGTGCGAATCGCCGAGGCTCCCGTGTTTCCAAGCTTGATGCGTTCCAAGACACATCAACTCACTCAACCTCGAAAGACACTCGACGCGAGGGTGGTTATACCTCGCGCGGTCAGTGATGAGACATCTGAGCGGGGCGACGTAAGCCGCCAATTTTGGGGCGTAAGCCCGCTTTGAAAGAAACGGAGGGCTTAGGAAACCCCTCACTTTGCGTCGCGTGAGGTATAGGATTCCAGCGAGACCGCGAATACGATCCGTGTCTCTCGGTGGCATCCTTATTTTTCAGCCCCTGACTCTGCGATAAAAAAACGGGGGGAATTCTGACTCGTCGCTGCGAACGGATTTGGCTGGAGCCGCGTTGTGACGAATGCCACCAAGCGAACGGTGAATTGAGTCTGCATGTTTTGAGGAGCAACAATCGTGAGTTTGATTCTTGCCAGCACATCCCTTTACCGCCGGGAACTGCTGATGCGTTTGGGACTATCTTTTGAATGCCATCCCTCGAGGCTGAATGAAGACGCGTTCAAGTTAGATGGGATTGGGCCAATCAGCTTGGCGCGAACGCTCGCGACGGAGAAGGCGTTGAAATTGGTCACGCCGTTTCCGCTGGCCACGATCATCGGCTGCGATCAGGTCGTCGATGTGGATGGCCGCATCCTAGGGAAGCCCGAAACACTCGAAGCCGCCGTCGAGCAACTGTCGCTCTTGCAGGGCCGGTCGCACCGTCTGGTCACGGCGGTCTGCGTCTGGCATGAAGGTCTGATTCACACACATGTTGATCTCACGACCCTGACGATGCGCCCCATTCCGGTGGAGTCCATCGCCCGCTATCTCGCCGCCGACCAGCCGCTCGACTGTTGCGGTTCGTACAAACTCGAAGCACGCGGCATCACACTGTTTGAGCGAATCGAATCGGATGACCACACCGCGATCACCGGCTTGCCACTGATCGCGCTGACGACACTGCTCAAGCGATGCGGATATCAGATCCCTTGAGTGGGAAGACATGCGAACAACGGACGAAACGTGGGCACACCGGAGACAACCCTACGGTCGCTCGGAGAGAAACGACTCGACCGCGCGGCGTGTTTGCGCGGGAGTGACTGCCGGATATCCGAACCAGATCAGCCCGACAACGCGCTGCTTCGCGGCGTCGATCCCAAGCACCTCGAAGAACTCCGCGTGCCGCGTGACATCGCCCGTCGTCCACTTCGTGCCGATTCCGGCAGACCACAACGCCAGCGAGAGATTCTGAATCAGACAGCAACACGCGGCGTAATCCTCTTCACGCCGCAGTGGATCGTCAGCAAGATCGCAGGTGACGACGAGCCAGCCGGGAACCTCCGCCCACTTCCGTCGCTTGGACTCTGCTTCGATCGATCCCTTCACTGCGGCGACAAGACGCGCGTTCAATTCGATCACCGCACGTTTGGTCTCCGGCCCGAGCCAGACAACGTGCCAAGGTTCGGTCTTCTTGTGATTCGGTGCCCACCGCGCGACATCGAGCGCATCAAGGATCACGTCACGCGGAGGCAACTCTGGCCGAAACGCCCCAATTGTCCGACGGCCACGAATGACATCGACTACACGCGGATCGACGGTTTGGAAATTTAGTTGTTGTCCGGTTTCGCTCAATTCCCGCTTCCTTATGTGATTCACAACAGAATCTCGCGCACCACTTCGCCATGGACATCGGTCAGGCGAAAATCTCGGCCTGCGTATTTGTAGGTCAGCTTGGTGTGATCCATTCCCAGCAGGTGGAGCATTGTGGCGTGGAGGTCGTGCAAGTGGACCTTGTTCTCGATTGCGAAGTATCCGTAGTCGTCGGTCTTGCCGTGGCGGATGCCCGGCTTCACTCCGGCACCGGCCAGCCACATCGTGTAGCCCTGAGGGTTGTGATCGCGGCCATCGTCTCCCTGCGCGACGGGAGTCCGACCGAACTCGCCTCCCCACAGAATCAGCGTGTCTTCCAGCAGGCCGCGCGCCTTGAGGTCTCTCAGTAACGCTGCGATCGGCTGATCGACTTCCATCGCGTTCTTCGCGTGGTCCGCCTTGAGGTTCCCGTGCTGGTCCCACTTGTAGCTGTGCGTGCATTGAACGAAACGGACTCCCCGTTCGATAAACCGCCGAGCCATCAGGCACTGTCGCCCGAAGTTCTTCGTTGCGGGATTGTCGAGGCCGTATGCCTTTTGAGTCGCTTCGGTCTCATCCGCGATGTCTTGAAGCTGCGGTGCGGTCGTTTGGAGACGAAAGGCCAACTCGAACGATTCAATCCGACTTTCGAGCGTGCTGTCGGGACCGGTCGCTGCCATCCGCTCGACGTTCATTTCACGGAGCAGATCGAGTTCCAATCTCTGCAACGCGCGCGACTGCTTCTCGGCGTTGTCGATGAATGGGATTTTCGCTTGATCCGCCGGAATACTCGCGTTGCCGAGCGGTGTTCCGGCGTAGGTCGCGGGCATGAAGGCCGAACTGTACGCATTGACTCCGCCGTGAGTCAGTGTCGGGCACATCGTGATGAAACCGGGCAGGTCTTGGTTCTCAGTTCCGAGACCATACGTAATCCACGACCCCATACTCGGCCTGACGAACGTGTCGCTCCCCGTGTGCAGTTCCAGCAGTGCCCCACCGTGACGCGAGTTTGATCCGTGCATCCCGTTGATAATGCACAGGTCATCCGCGCACGAGCCGACATGCGGAAAGATGTCGCTCACCCACGCCCCGCTCTCGCCGTACTGCTTGAACGCAAACGGAGACTTCAGCAAGTTGCCGGTCGGGGCTGAGAAGACCCTCGGTTTATCAAACGGCAGCGGCTTGCCGTGGTCCCGTTCCAGCAGCGGCTTGTAGTCAAACGTATCGACCTGCGAAGGCCCGCCGTGCATGAACAAAAAGATCACCCGCTTGGCTTTCGCAGGGAAGTGCGACGGTTTCAATGTAAGTGGATTCGAGCGAGTGTCTCGCGCCGCATCCGCCCGCGCTTCGTTGGCCACCAATCCGGCCAAAGCCAGCCCACCAAACCCCGCCGCACACGTCTTGAGCATCTCGCGACGAGAGAACACTGGAGTGAAGTCGTGGCAAAACATCAGTGTCACTCCGCACGAGACAGCAGCCGGTACGACCAACCGCTGATTTTGTGAGCCTTGCGAGTCAGCAGGAACTTGCGACCAAAACACGGTGACAAAATGTAGCCCTTCGCATCGGCGGACTGAGCCACGTACTCATCGGCTCCGCGTACGAGAAGTTGGAAGCGGATCTCGTCATCATTGCGCGCGTCGATCAGCCAGTACTCGGGAATGCCCGCATCGAAGTAGCTTCGTCGTAGCTCGACGTTGTCCTTGCGAACCGACGAATCGCTGACGATCTCGACCACCATGTCGGGCGCACCGTGAACCTCGACATCGCCATCGGTTTCCTTCCGCCAAGCCCGGATTTGAACCCGCTCCTCGGTCAGGCATTCCCAGGAACAGAACATCATGTCCGGTTCGGTCCCCAGATCGGCAGACTCATTCACGAGGAACGCGCCATCGGGAAAGACCTCGCCGAGATCGCGTTGTTGAACAAGATTTACCAGCGTGCCATACAGCGCCGCCTTGACGAAGTTGTGAACTGAAATCTTCTCGGGACTCATGTCAGCCTCGAACTTCCCACGGACGAACCAGAACCGGCCACGTTCGGGAGCGGCGGTCTGCATCCACTCCCGAAAGGCATCGAGCGACCGCAGGGCACTCGGCTTGGGAATCGGCGGGTCGCAGGTGATGACGGCGGACATGATCGGTCTCCTTAGAAAACACGACATCTCAGGGAGCAGAATACTCGGGCATCGCGTCACTCAACATACACAAACTCATTCGCCGCCAGTACGGCGCGGCAAAAGCTCGTCCAAGCTTTGGCCTCGACATCATCAGACGCGACGCCGGACTGGCTCAGCGTGGCGCGAAGGCGGTCGAGGTACGCGGTCCCTCTTGAGGCTTCGGCTTCGGTGGCTGGGCGGCTGTAGGTAAGTTCGTACAGTTCGCGGATGCGATCTGGCGTGGTGAAACTGTTGTGTGCGAGCAGTCGTTCGGCCAGCGTTCGGCTTTGGGACAGGACGAACTCACTGTTCATCATGAACAGTGCCTGCGGGGCGACGGTCGTTTGATCGCGTTGGCCGTTGAGTGTACTCGGATCGGCGAAGTCGAACGCCGTAAAGACTTGGAACAGTGCGGACCTCACCACGGGAAGATAAATCGACCGCCGGTTGCTGTTGTAGACGGCGGGATTCACGTTGGCGGTACTCGTCACGTAAGCCCGATTCGCCGTGGGAAGCAGCGTCCCGCCGGTCGTCTCGTCCAACTGACCGCTCACAAACAGCAGGGCATCGCGCATCGGTTCAACTTCCAACCGCTGCCGATGAAACCGCCAGAGCAGTCGGTTCTCGGGATCGACCAACGCGGCATTGGCTGCGTGAGTGGTGCTCATGCGGTACGTGGCCAAAGCGGTGAGTTGGCGGTGGAGCGACTTCAAACTCCATGAGTTCCGCTCACCTCGACTCAATTCATCCGCGAGCCAATCGAGTAGCGCGGGATGCGATGGCCGTTCGCCGAGTCTCCCAAAATTATCGACCGAGCGAACCAGTCCCTGGCCGAAGTGCCACTGCCAGACGCGGTTGACCATCACGCGCGATGTCAACGGGTGCGAGGGGCTGACCAGCCATTGAGCCAGTTGCAACCGGCCGCTTCCCTCGGCGAACGGCTGTGGAACGTTGCTCGTCAGGATGCGCGGCAGTTGCCGCGGGACTTCGCGTCCCAGTGTGAGATGACTGCCGCGCAGATGAATCTTGAGGTTCTCCGGCTTCATGTCGGCCACGGCCATGACTTCGGAGAACTTCGGGACCGCTTGTTCCAGTCGTGTGATCTCCTCGCGTCCTACCTTCAACTTCGCAACGACATCCGGAGTGAACGTGCTCTCAATGTCATCGGGAACCGCGAACGGTCCTTTTGAATCGGCGATGAAGACCCTCGCCGCTTCAAGGACCGGATCGGCGAGCGCTGTCGCCGACTTGCCACTCTCGGTCGCTTTGAGTTCGCTCCACGCGTTGGCGGCATCTGCGAAGAGTCTTTCGTATCGCTCGGCCAACTCCGACAACGAGGCAGGCTGAGCCTCACCCAACAACCGCGCGACCCCGTTGTGCGGCGATGTCTCGTCGATCACGAGCTGCTTCGTCCGCACCAACTGTCGCCACGCGGTAAGGATCGACTTCGGATCGTCCTGTGTCGCGGCCAGCACTTTCACCCACTGCGCGACGAGCGATGGGAGGAGCTTTGGCTGCTCTGCCTTTCCTTCCGTCTTCGGCTTTGCCCCCTCGCCACGACTCTGCGGGAAGAGGGCTAGGGTGAGGGGTTCTTCGGTTTTTGTTTCTCGTGCGTCTGTGAACTCCCGTTCCACCGGCACCAGCAACAACTTGTCGATATGCGGAAAGAACGTCGGTTGTTCGAGCCGCAGCACATGCCGCCCCGCTTTGAGTTCGAGCAGGCTCTCCACGAACCACGTTTGCGACTCGAGCGTCCACGAACCGGTGACGGCCTTCGCGGCGTCGGCTTTAATGAGTTGGCCATCGACAAACACTTTGACCGGTCGCGAACCGGCGGCGGCGTAACGCATCTCAAACTGGTAGGTGGCGTCCCGCGCGAGATCAATGTCGTACTCGGTGAAGTTCGGCGTCTCGCCCCGATTGAGCAGGACACCGATCCCCTTGCCATACGTCTCGCGGTCCTTGATGACGTTGCCGCGCGCGTAATCTTCCGCTTCGATCAGAACCGCTCCCGCGATCGTCTTCACGTCGGAGTCGCCTCCGCGCGGTTTGGCGTTCTCCAGCAGATCGGACTTCTGCTTCTCGCGCGTCGCAGCAAGGAGATAACTCCCCGCGTGTTGCCGCGCTTCGCTCAAGACGACTTCCGTCGCGTCGGACTTCACTTTCTCAATCGTCTGCTTGTGCGAGGCGACTCGCTGCACCGCCTCATCGCGCGATTTGATCTGTTCGACAGTCGCCCGCGGACGCTCGTGCCACTTCGCGACGACGCTGAAGTTGTCCATCGTCTGCGTGCTTTTGAAGACGCCCGCCAAACCGTAGTAGTCCTCGGCGGTGAGCGGATCGAACTTGTGATCGTGGCAACGGGCACAACCCATCGTCAGCCCCATCACCGCGCGCGACAGTGTATCGACCTGCTCGTCGATGATGTCCATCTGCATCTTCACAGGATCGTCCTCGGCCAGCATCTTGGCCCCGAGCGTGAGGAACCCCGTGGCGGTGAGGGCGTCGAAGGAATTGATGGCCGAAGGTCGAAGGTCGAAGGAAAGAGAAGTGGTTGCATCTCCTGTCCCCTCGCCCCGGCCTTGCGGGGAGAGGGCTAGGGTGAGGGGTTCTTCGTTCTTCTCTTCCCTCATCAAGTCCCCGGCGATCTGCTCGATCAGAAACCGGTCATACGGCTTGTCCTCGCGAAACGCCTTCACGACATAGTCGCGATAGCGGTAGGCGTTGGCATAGGCGAGATTCTCATCGAGGCCGTTCGAGTCGGCATACCGCGCGACATCGAGCCAATGTCTGGCCCAGCGTTCTCCATAGCGAGGCGAGGCGAGGAGTCGGTCAACAACCCGTTCGAGAGCATCCGGAGCAGCATCGGCCAGAAAATCGGCGACCTCCTCCGGAGTCGGCGGCAGACCGATGAGATCGAACGAAACTCGACGCAGCAGCGTGCGGCGGTCGGCGGCGCGTGCGGGACTCAACGACTTCGCTTCCAGCTCGGCCAAGATGAACCGGTCGATGGGAGACCGCACCCACGCGAGGCCGTTCACAGTGGGAGGCTCAGCACGGCGAACCGGTTGGAAAGCCCAGTGGGCAAGCTGTTCGTCCGTGAAGCGCGGCGCATCCGGCTTGTCGGACGGGAAGATCGGTACGGATGGCTTTGAGTTCGGCCAAGGCAAGCCGCGGCGCACCCACTCGGTCAGTACGGCGATCTCCGCCTCGGGCAGCTTCGCCTTCGGAGGCATCTGGATCGCACTGCGATAACGGATGACATCGACGAGCAGCGACTCGGCAGGTTTGCCCACAACGGCCGCCGGCCCGCTGTCGCCCCCTTTCAAGAGTGCCTCGCGAGAATCGAGCCGCAGGCCCGACTTGGCCTTCTCACCGACATGACATTCCTGACATCGGGCGATCAGTAATGGTCGGACTTTAGCTTCAAAGAACTCGGCATCGGCGGAAGTTGGCGGGGCGAATGCCATCGCGCAGGTGGGCATCAGCAACCAACACAGCGAAACGATTTTCAAACCACTGTGCATCATTGATGATCTCGCGAGCAAGGCGGCCACTACGGAGCGGGCTAAATTGTAAGGCGAGGACGTAGGCCACCGGAAGGCAGTTGTCGCATGCCAACTCGCCTTGTTCACGCGAGTACGTCCGGCTACTCTCCGCGCCGGTTGGTGCGGTTTTCTCGCGCTGAGTTGCTTCGTTATGTCCCCCGGAAAGGCAGGTCTTTTGTCGATGAACAGGCTTCTGGTTGCTCTGCTTGCAATGGCTGTCGCGTGGAACTCTTCGCTCACATCCGCTCAAGAACTGACGCTCGGTTCCACCGCTCCCAAGTTGGAAGTGAAGGAGTTCGTGAAGGGGGAACCCGTCAAGGGGTTTGCCAAAGGAAAGGTCTACGTAGTCGAGTTCTGGGCGACGTGGTGCAGCCCTTGCCGAACAACAATCCCCCATCTGACGAAATTGCAGAAGCAGTACAAGGAGGAACTGACAATGATCGGCGTCGCGATTCTCGAAGAGGATCCGAGCGCGGTGCTCACGTTCGTCGAAGAGATGGGCGACAAGATGAACTACCGCGTGGCCCTCGATTCCGTACCCAAGGACGGTTCCCCCGATGAGGGAGCGATGGTCAAAAACTGGATGGAGGCATCAGGACAGGCTGGCATCCCGGCGGCATTCATTGTGAACGGTGACGGCCTGATCGCTTGGATCGGGCATCCGGGCTCGATGGACGATCCGCTCGAAAAGATCATGACGGGCAAGTGGGACATCGCGGCCGAGGCATTGAAACTGAAAGAGCTCCTCGCCCAGAAAAAGAAAATGGAAGC
The DNA here is from genome assembly GCA_043749505.1 of Schlesneria sp. Classification (GTDB taxonomy): domain Bacteria; phylum Planctomycetota; class Planctomycetia; order Planctomycetales; family Planctomycetaceae; genus Schlesneria. The sequence continues at coordinate 10,162 of JAYVDI010000407.1, forward strand.
GACATTCAAGAAGCTCCAGACTTTGTTTGGCAAGTTTGAAGACGATGGCGACGCGGCCGATCTGCTGACGGAACTGGACCTCGCCGCGAAGAACTTGCCTGATCGAGCTGACCAGTTTTCGATGATCAAGTTCCAAGTCTTGGCGAGTCCCAAGGGGAATGCCGATCAGGCGCTCTCGCTCGGCGAAAAGCTCATCGCATCGGAACTCGGTGAGAACCCCGAGGCACTCAACAATCTCGCGTGGATGCTGGTTGCCCCCGATCGCGAGAAGAAGGCCGATGCCAAGCTGCTCAAGTTCGCGTTGAAGGCGGCCCTGAAAGCTGACAACCTGTCCGAACGCAAGGACCCGTCGATCGCGGACACACTCGCGAAGGCGTACTTCGACAATGGTCAGATCGAGAAGGCGATTGAGACTCAGGAACGCGTTGTCGAGTTGGCGGTCGGCTCCGAACTCGAAAGCGATCCCGGTGTGAAGAAGCGACTGCGACAGTACAAGCGGGCACTCGACGCTTCAAAGAAGGACGAGAAGCCTAAAGTCGATTGATTGAAGCCGTGATCCCATGCGCGGGGCGTTCAGAACGAAAACGTCTCGTCGGTGATGGTTCTCACCGACGAGACG
>JAYVDI010000408.1:0-13710 GCA_043749505.1 Schlesneria sp.
ATTGATCCTGTTCACCAAATCCGTTGTGGTCGTGATACCAGGATCGACATCGTGGGAAGACAGTTCTTGCTCACCAGAGAGATCAAGTTCGGCTTCCACTTTCTGAAGGCGAGATTCCAGTTGGACAAGACGATCAAGGATGTCTTCCAGATTCACTTTTGGCACTCCAGGAATGGGTAACGTCGGGCGGTTGAGTTTGTGTCGAAGAACCAGATCGTGACAGATGCCTCTGACACGGGTGGGACAACTCAACCCGAGCCCAGAAGTGTCAACCCGAGCCCAGAAGTGGCTCACAATCGTACCTTCCGGCCCCGCCGGATGATACTCATAGCCCGTGGACCGAAAGTCGGCTGCTGCTCACTCTTTGCATCATGGGCAAAGCAGTCGACATCCTGGAACGCTTCGGACAACGTGTCCGAGAAATGAGACGGGCCGAAGGTCTGTCCCAAGAAGCGTTCGCTGCCAAATGCGGTCTGGACCGAACCTACATGGGTGGGATCGAGCGAGGGGAGAGAAACTTGGCGTTGAGGAACATCTCCCTCATCGCGAAGACTCTCGGCATCAGTCTCTCGGAATTGATGAGGGGCCTGTAGAGCCGCCAACATGCACGAGGACGCCCCCGGATCGACTGACTTTGCTCCCGGTGATTTGACTACTACGGGAGCTCCACACGATGCCGCACGATTGGCGAGAGCCTTTTCTGGAATTTCAAGATCAACTCCGCCCTTTGGACGCTGCGTGCCTGAATATCGGCCACTGCGTCGCACTCTCGGTGAACCGAACAGAGTCCGACATTCAGTCCATGATTCACTGGCTTGAACCGGCTTGCCAAGACAAGAACCTCAGCCTGACGATCCCAGTCCGAACTGTGGGTTGCCAGTACCACCAACATCTGTTTTACAGCAGGAGCCAGCATGTCATCCACCAGTTTGGTCGGTTATTGACAGACATCGAAAGATGGATGGACGCCGTTCCAGGAGGAAACGTTCCCGCCTTCGACATTCCGAAGTGCCAGAACCAAATCCACCAGAACCTCATCCAGTGGGTTTCCCTTGTCTACTACCTGGCATGGTCCAGCGATGTTCCGTACCTCTTTGCAGAACTGGAATACCTCAACTCACTGGAGGTGATCGACTTTTCTGAGTGGGCTGAGTGTCCACAGCCCCCTGGCTGCCAACCGTTGGACTGGCTGATTCATCGGTCTTCTGCCGCCGGGGAAATTCCCAAGTGGAAGCGAAAGTTCGAGGATCGACAGACTCGGATGCCCGATCTGATTGATGCTTACCTGACCGGGGATCTGGTGGCTGCCTCAATGGCTGCGATTGATCTGCTCGTCTATGTACTGCCCGGCAAGCGACGCCGAAGGTCTCCGTCGACGGAGGCGTACGTGGAACGACTTGCCACGAAAACACCGGGACAAAAGAAGACCGAGCGGGATTTGGAGGATCTGAAACTTCGTCTGCTGGACTACCACAATCCATGGACGAACTCGGGGAAGGACAAAGATGGGAAGGACACGGATCCAGAGAAGCCCCTGTATGCCGACCAAATTGCTGTAATGCTCAGTTGGGCTCCACCCGGGAATGGCCGAAAGGGACAGACAAAAGTGAGCCGGATGATGAAGATCCTGTTTGGTCCGGGCGGGATGAAATCCTATGGAAATGAACTCAGGCGAGCCATTCGTAACCACGGTCAACGAAAGGCGATTGGCCTGAGTCTTCTTCACGATGTACTGGTCGAGGGAAAACTCTGGGGAAAGCCGGGTCGTCCCACGGACGATAAAGGCAAATCGGACGAAAGCTGACGTGCATATGCAGGAAACAGAGAGTATTTGCATGACGTCCGTAATTCCGTAATCATCGCCGGATCATACAGTTACGGATCATTCTGCGGCTTCGTCGGGGTAGTTGTGCATAGGGCCTGTAGGGAATGGAAGTTCCCATTACCCACAGGACAAGGACACAACATGCCGACCACCGACCCATCACTGACTGGCATCATCGCCCCGGACGAACTCTACACCCTTTCTGCCTTCACACGCCGACTTGGCATCCGTCAGGCCACCGTCCGAGCCGCTCGCCGTGCCGGATTGCGGGTGTACTACGTCCACAAGCACGCCTACATCCATGGCCGCGATTGGATTGAATACGTCCTGAGCTCCCAGGAACGACGGAACGGTGAAGCCGTTTCAGAAGCCGTCTGACCAGCCCCGTCAATCACCAGTCCCGATTGATTGCGGGGAGACTGCGTCATGGCCAAAAGAAAATCTCGCTCACCGTCTGCTCGGAAGATCCCCAAGGTTCGGATCGTTCGTTACCCGGACCGCCCGTACCAACTGAGATATGACTGTCCAATTGAGAAGCGGCAGATTCGGATTTCAACGGGCACAAGAGAAGATGAGGAGGCCGAACGTCAAAAGGCGGAGTTGCAGGCAAAGTTGCTCCTGGGTCTTTCGGTCTCCGACGATCGGGCAAGAGTTCTCGGACCTGAGATGGAATGGCCTGACTTCCGGGAGCAGTATCGCGTGCTCCACCTGACATCCGTCCGTGACTCAACGGCCGCCGCCGCTGAAAGTCGCCTGGACATCGCCGAACGAATTCTCAAGCCCCGCACCTTGGGAGACGTGGCTGATCCATCGGCCTTACAACAGTTGCAGGCGAAGTTGCTTGCGGGCATGCAGAGTCGACGCGGGAAGCCACGGTCACCGCACACCGTGAAAGGGTACATGGCTCACATTCTCGCAGCCCTCAATTGGGCCAACCTGCAGAACTGGTTACCGGCCGCACCGAAGGTCCGCAAGATCAAAACGTCAAGGCAGAAAGCAATGAAGGGACGCCCCATTACCAAAGAAGAATTCCAGCGAATGCTCGAAGCGGTCCAAGGAGTCGTCGGAGAAACCGCCGTCGAATCGTGGAAGTATGTCTTGCGTGGTCTTTGGGAATCCGCCCTGCGGATCAACGAACTGATGAATGTCTCGTGGGACAAACCGGGAACGATCCGACCGAAATGGAAGGACGGGATTCACCCCTGTTTGGAGATCCCCGCAGCCATGCAGAAGAACAACTCGGACGAAGAAATCCCACTGCTGCCTGGTTTCGAGAAACTCCTCTTGGAGACTCAACCGCAACGCAGAACGGGATGGGTATTCGAGCCGAAATCATTGCAAGCAAAACTGGGGCGAGGAATTCGACACCAGCGTCCTGATGGCGACTGGGTTGGCAAGGTGATCAGTCGAATTGGGAAGGCAGCGAAAATCGTCGTCGAAGAAGCAGACGCCAAAACGGGACGACCAGAAAAGTACGCTTCAGCTCACGACCTTCGACGATCCTGTGGCGAACAACTTCGTGAGGCGGGTGTCCCACCTCTGGTGATCAGCCGGGTGATGCGTCACTCGTCGTGGGAAACGACGCAACGGCACTACGCTCCCGGCAATGTTCAAAGTGATGCGGGAGTCTTGAGTGCAATCCTGAAGACCAAGCCCGAGGATTCATCGGCAGCCCCCGATCGCACGGCGGAAAAGTCCCGGAATGACCACCCCCCGGATGTACCCGGGTACATCCGAGGGGGCGATTTGACGTAAGTCGAGTACGCCCGGGAGGATTCGAACCTCCGACCGACGGATTAGAAATCCGTTGCTCTATCCAGCTGAGCTACGGGCGCGAGAGTGTCATGAGTGAGTGGCCAGGCTGAGGGTGCTACTTGCTGGCGTTTGCGAGTCAAACTTGGCGGGGCGGAGTATCGAACTGAGTGGAGTGATTTGCAAGTTGTCTGGCCCACATGAGCAAAGGAGACTCATCGATGATTCCTCGATCACGTTTCGGGCGGAGGTCGTCGTGTGTTCGAGTAAAGTGACAACTGTCGAAAGACAGCGTCCAAAGAATGACGCAGGCCGGGCAAGCCGGCCTGCAAGCTCAAGTCGATCTCAAGTTGAGGCCGACGGGTGAGTGATCAAGTGATTCGCGTCAGGCGGCACCGGTGGTTCCGACCATGCGCTGAATTTTTGCTCGGCGCTCCGCGCGACGGCGAGTACGACGGCTGGTCTCACTCGGCTTCTCATAGAATTCACGGCGACGCATCTCCTTCTTGATTCCGGAGTGTTCGACCAACTTTCGAAACCGCTTGACCGCATCGTTGACTGACTCGTTATCCCGCAACCGCAACTTAACCACACAGTCCTCCCATCAGGATTACTCAAAGTTTTTAGGGCTGATTCCGTCAACTGGCCGGTTCCAGCGCCGGTTGCCTCGTAAACGGACGAGGGATGATAGCGGCGGACTTCTCAACAGGGAAGTCCACGCCTCAACAGGGAAGTCCACGCCTTTCGGTCGTTTCCGCCGCAATTTGCCAACCATTTGGGCGGGTGCAGAAGCCATACGACGAGTCGATTGACGGAATTGGATTCCGAGATATTTCGCCTGTTGAAAGGCGTGGGCGCGTTTCCAGCGTATCCGCCTTTCTGAGCGTGCGAGTACGATGAAATTTGACTCCAAGTGCTATTCAGCAGACTGTTTTGCCCGTCGCGTGGAAATCGGGGTTGAGCCGGTTACAAATCTGCTTCACAAGTCTTTCAGCGGGCCGTTATGAATCCGTTTGCCATCTCTCATCGCCGTGCCATTGGCAGCTATTACACGCCGGAATGGCTGGCTGGCGTTCTCGTTGAGCGATGTTTCGAGGGGAACGGGGCGGGATTGCGCGGCGCGGCGCGGCGCGTCATCGACCCAGCGTGCGGCGACGGAGCATTCGTGTTGACGACGCTGGAGTTGCTGGGGCGAGCGGTTTCAAATCGGTTGGGACTTGTGCGTGAGTGCCTGTTTGGTGCCGACGCCGATCCCGTTGCGATCGCTTTTCTGCGCGAGCGAGTGGCAGACTGGATCAGTCGCGGTTCTGACAACACGGACACGACAAACGACGAGGTACGGCGGGTCGTGGAGTCGAACTTCCTCTGCGGCAACGCGCTCCTCGGGCCAGACTGGTCGATGCCGTCGGCTGAGACCGCTGCGACGGGGCCGTTGTTCGCATCGACCATCGACTGGGCGAAAGCGTTTCCGCAAGTGGCGTCGGAAGGGGGCTTCGATCTCGTTATCGGGAACCCACCCTACCGGAGGGAACTCAATGCGAAGGCTGACTTTGATCTCATCGCCGCGTCGCCGTTGGGGCAACGCTGGCGGCGACCTCGCATGGACCTCTGGCACTACTTTTTGCATCGCGGCCTGAATCTGCTGAAGCCGGGCGGAATGATCTGCTACATCGTGAACAGTTATTGGACCGGCTCGACCGCAGCCAAGCCACTCGCGGCGAGAATGTCGGCCGAGACTACGTTGGACGAAGTGCTGTTGTTCGGCGCGACGAAACTGTTTCGCGATGTCAGTGGTCGGCACATGGTCTTTCGTGCGAGGAAGGTTCTCGACTCGACTGCCGACTGTAGGATCGTCGATCTGACGCATGTGCCAGCGAAGCGACTGGCAGACGAACTCGCTCTACGCGGAGCCTCAACGTTGAGCCGATCTGTTCCACAAAGTGACCTCTGGCGCGACGGTCAGTTGCGAGTGGAACCGATCAGTGCTGACGATGGCCTCCTCGACGGAGGGCCATTGTTGGGAGCTGTCTTCGATGTCCGGCAAGGGATCGCTGAGAACCCGCCGTTTGTGACGAAGGGGCTGGCCATCGAATTGGGTAACACAGCGTTGGTGGGGCGCGGAGTGTTCGTATTGACGGAGGCAGAGGTCGCGGCGGTGCGGCTGTCGGTCGGGGAGCGTTCCCTGTTGAGACCCTATTTTGGGCTGGCGTCCGTCGGACGGTTTGGCATCGCGTCGCAGCCGCCCTACTGGTTGTTGTACCTCACGCGACAGACGGCCCCGACATTGGCAAGTTTGCCCGGCCTCTCAGCGCACCTCGCGCCGTTTCGCGAAATGCTCGAACGGCGTCGGGAAGTTCGATCCGGAAACATCGCGTGGTGGCATCTCCATTGGCCGCGTGAAGAGCGGCTGTTCACCGCGCCGCGAGTCCTCTGCGTGCAGATGGGGCACGTCCCTCGCTTCGTGTTTGCGGAACGGCCGACGTATGTGGGGTTCTCGCTGAATGTCATCGTGGAGCGATCGTCGTCGCGAGGGACGTTGGCGGCAAGCGGGTCGGCACCTTCGCTTCCAGCGCTATCGGCGATTCTGAATTCGCGCCTTTCTCAGCGCTGGTTTGAATCGCATGCCAAACACCGTGGCGCGAACCTTGATATCAGCGGCACTGTCCTGAAGCAGTTTCCGTTGCCTCACCGACCTGATTCAAAACTCGATGCGCAACTCAGTCAACTCGCCCGCGACTGGCCTTCATTGTCGAATGACATCCCAGTCAATCACGGTGTCGCAAAGCTCACCGCCGCCGAGGCTGAGTTGGAAAGGTTGGTCGGTGAGTGGTATCGCGCGGGCGAATTTCACACGGTCCCGTTCGACTAAAAGACGGTCTGAACTGACGACCTAGCAAACACCAAAGCCATCCCGCAAGCACAGCCGCTTGGGCTGATCGCACTGACCGTACCGAATCGGCCGAACATCCAAGGCGAAACTCCCACCCACACGAGGCCACTGGTTTGAAAGTGCCCTCTGTTCATGGCATTATCCCCGCTCCTTCGCGTTCCGTCGCGAAGCTACGTTGCGAGGTCAATTGCACCATGTGACGACTCTGTTGGCCACGAAGGGCCGTCCCGCTGAAGCACTCGGTTGCGTCAGTCCGCCCATTCCAACCGAAGCGATTTGAAGTCGCTTCACGCCACCTATGTTTTGCGGTCGCCTTGCGGCTGGATGTATTGCCAGCGCGACTTGGTGCTGTCCCCCTTGAACGACAGCGGTGAAAGCCGGTTCGTTTTCGAGTGAAAGAAAGAGCGAGGGTTTTGATGGAGCAGGATTGCTTGGGCCGACATCTCATCATCGAATTGTGGGGCTGCAATGATTCCATCGACGACGCGGGACATGTGAAGGCCGCGATGCTCGACGCCGTGAAGGCGGCCAATGCGACGCTGCTGAACATCTTCGTTCACGCGTTCAGCCCGCAGGGTGTCACCGGCGTGGCGGTGTTGGCGGAGTCCCATCTTTCGATTCACACTTGGCCCGAGCATGGCTACGCTGCGGCGGATGTCTATACCTGTGGCGCAACGATGAAGACCCGAGCTGCGGCGGATGTCCTCTGTGCTGCCTTCCAAGCGGCTCGCACGAACATCATGGAAGTGGTGCGAGGCGTTGCACCGGATGAATCACCGTGCCAGCAAATCGCTCCTCAGCCCGAGCAAGTTCGCAAAGTCGTCGGATCACACTTCAAGTCCACGGCCCCTCGTTTGGGCGGCGGGATCTGAGACTTCGGGTTCGTGTGAGTGGGACAACTCTTGGCGCTCGGCGTACAATCACCGCCCCGCTCACAAGGACTGTGCCATCATGATGCTCGTACCGCTGGCTGCTTCCCCGCTAATGGTCAACCCCGTCCCGCCCGCTCTCATCTCGCTGATGTTTGGGCTGGCGGTGTTCTTGTTTGCGTGGACGATCTGGCGGACGCTCGCCACGGATGACCTCACGCAGGAGAACGAGTGGCGGTACGACGTAAACCGGATCAACGAGCTGCGTCGCGTCAGCCCATTCTTCCGGACGCTGCAACCGCTGGTGCAGGCGTTCGCACGGTTCAATCGCGGTGCGTTCGTCGAGCAACTTCCCGAGATCGGGCGTGAGATTCAAGCCGCCGGTCTCGCGCGGTTCTGGACGGCGGAAGAGTACCTCGCGCGGATCGAGATTCAGGCTCTCATGCTGTTGCCCGCGTTCGTCTATGCCTGCACGCAGGTGATGGGGCCGGCGGGGATCGTTATGGCGATCATGTTCACGATCTTGACCGGCTATCTGCTCCGTCGTCAGCTCCGCAATACGGCCCGTTACCGATTGGTTCTCATCAAACGCCGGATGCCGTTTTTGCTTGATCTGGTCACGCTGTTGATGGAAGCGGGGTCCACATTTTTGCAGGCATTGAAGGAGGGCGTTGACGAATTTCGCGAGCACCCGGTCGGCGTCGAATTTGGCCGAGTCCTCGGTGAATTGAACATGGGAAAAGGTCGCACGGCCGCGTTGGAGTCGATGCGCGACCGGCTGCATGACGACGAGATCACCGGCATCATCGGTGCGATCATTCAAGGCGAACAACTCGGCACACCGCTGGCCAGAATCTTTCGCACTCAGGCCGATGTCCTCCGCCTGAAACGCAGCCAGCGGGCTGAGACTCTCGCCGGAGAAGCCGCCGTCAAGATGCTCCTCCCCGGCATCCTCATCATGGCTTCCACGGTCCTCGTGATCCTAGGCCCATTCATGTTGAGCATGGCCACCACCGACATCATGAACTGAACACTTATGCCCACCGTCTCCACGACCATTGCCAGTCTCACTGTGACTTCCGGTCCCGACCGGGGGAAGACGTTTGCGCTGCACGAGGAGTTCGTTCACGTTGGTCGCGCTGAAGACTGCCAGATCATTTTGACCGACCCCCAAGTCGAAGAGGTTCAGGCATCATTAGCCAATCGGAACGGGCGGTTCGCGATCATCACGTCACTCGAAGAGACCGTCGCCGTCGATGGCAAACTGCTCCCTCCCGAACAATGGGCGTGGTTGCCGTCGCAGGCGACGATTGAGGTCTCCGCCAAGACGACCCTGCTCTTTTCGTGCGGTTTGCCGTCCGCGATGGAAAACGGAAAGCCGACCGCGTCGAAGTCGAACGAGCCACCGTCCGCGGCCGATCCCTCGGCCGCGTTACCGACCAAAACGAAGGGCCGCAAACCGGGAACAAAAAAGGGTGACGGGACGACGCGCACCGTCGCCAAGTTCATCACCGATCGAACTGGTGAAACATTGGTGCGACTTGGCGAAGACGGCCATCTCCCAGAGTTGGCTCTCGCCGAATCGGCCGCGCCCAAATTCGACAAGCGCAAGCGAGCGTCTCAAGGAAACCCGGCTCTCATTTACGGAGCACTCGGCTTCAGTCTGCTCATGTCGCTGGCAATGCTGTTCATCGACTCCCCCGCCACAGACGAACGATCGCAATCGAAGTTGGAGGCACGTCAGTCTGTGATGCGCGACTTCGTGGGAGGCGACAAGCAGCCGATCAAACCGTTCCAACAACTGCTGCGCGACGCGGGATTGGCTCAATCTCGCGGCGATTTCAAAGCCGAACGCGAGGCGTACAACAAAGTCCTCAAACTGCTCAACTCGGAAGACAAGAACCCGTTCACCGGGATTACCGGCACTGAGGAAGGTGATAAAGAATTGAAGCAACACATCGCCGTGTTGCTCGGACGGTGACTCTCCGCCTTGTCCCCTCGCCCCGGCTCTGCGCGGAGAGGGTTAGGGTGAGGGGGCTTCGCTTTCTCTTCGGCTGTTCCCTCACCAGATTGCCCCCTGCTCTCACCGCGCGGACCCCCACGATGACTTGTCGATTCCTGATTGCTCTCCTTCTGGCTGCGACTTTGTCGGCGACCGGCTCGGCAGCGGACCCACCGTCGCTTCCACCCGCCGCGTCGCGCGAGATCGACTTCGTGCGCGACATTCAGCCGATCTTTCGGTCGCGATGCCAAGCGTGTCACGATGGCGCGAAACAGCGCGGCGGCTTGCGACTCGATCTGAAGACGGCGGCACTCAAAGGAGGTGAGAACTTTGTTCCGGCGATTATTCCCGGCAAGTCGGCCGACAGTCCAATCGTGCGATTCGTCGCGGGACTCGAAGAGGGAATGTTGATGCCGCCCGAAGGGGAGCGGCTCTCGCCCGAACAGATTGGTCTGTTGCGCGCGTGGATCGATCAAGGAGCCAAGTGGCCCGACGAGGCTGCTGGTGAGGATGCTGCTTCACGACACTGGTCGTTTCGTCCGATCACGCGGCCCGAGTTGCCGGTGGTCTCGCGCGGGGATGCGGCGTGGGTGCGGAATCCGGTTGATGCGTTCGTTGCTGCGAAACTTGCTGCTCGTGGGCGTCAGCCCCTCTCCGCGACCGCACCCAAGACGTCCTCACTTCCGAGCGGGGGACGAGAGTCCCCCGGTTCTGCGACGAATCAGACGGCCAACACGAAGTCTACAGTGACCGTGGAACCAGGGGACTCACGTCCCCCGCTCGGAAATTCCGACGAGGCGGATCGTGTGACGCTCATCCGACGACTCTCGTTCGATCTGGTTGGCTTGCCGCCCGCGTCTGAAGAGGTCGCCGAGTTCTTGGCCGACGCACAGCCGGACGCTTACGAACGGCTCGTTGATCGGCTGCTCGCATCGCCTCATTTTGGAGAACGCTGGGCGCGGCACTGGCTGGATGTTGTCAGGTTCGCTGAAAGCGATGGTTTTGAGACGAATCAGCCGCGGCCCAATGCGTGGCCTTACCGCGACTACGTCATCCGCGCCTTTAACGACGACAAACCGTTCGAGCAGTTTGTAACCGAGCAACTTGCGGGAGACACCCTCGGTGCGGACGAGGCCACCGGTTTCATCGTGGGGGGGGCGTGGGACCGCGTGAAGAGTCCCGATCCGGGCCTGACTGCTCAGCAACGCGCCGATGAATTGCACGACATGGTCAGTACCACCGGCAGCGCGTTGCTTGGTCTGACCGTCGGTTGCGCCCGCTGTCACAATCACAAATTCGACCCGATTTCGCAGGTCGATTACTACGCGATGAAGGCGGTCTTCGCGGGAGTTCAGCACGGCGAGCGGTCGCTTCCGCGAACGAACCAACCCGACTGCGAACGGCAGATCGCGCGGATCAAAGTCGAACTGGACGAGATCGAAAGAGCGCTGTGGGCCTTTGAACCTTTGGCTCGACTCGAACCCGGCGATTCACAGCGTGCAGCCGTCCAGCGCCGCACCAACATTGATCGCTTCGCGCCCGCGCGAGCCAAGTTCGTGCGCTTCACCATTGACGAGACCAACGGTGGCTCACAACCGTGTCTCGACGAATTGGAAGTCTTTACGACCGAGACCAACCCGCGCAACGTCGCGCTGGCTACTCTCGGAACGAAGGTCACGTCTTCATCTGATCTGCCGGGACATGAAATTCACCAACTCCAGCATGTCCACGACGGACGCTACGGCAACAGCGCGAGCTGGATCTCCAACGAGGCGGGGCGAGGCTGGGTGTTGTTCGAGTTGCCCGAGGCCGTCGAAATCGACCGCCTGCTATGGAGCCGTGATCGTCCCGACGACGGCAACTTCAGCGATCGCATTGCGACGAAGTACCACATCGAAATTGGACTGACCCCCGACAATGTGCATCTCGTCGCCACGGCGGATGATCGCCTGCCATTGGGAAGTTCGACGATACTTCAAGCAGCGGCAGTCACGTCGAATGAACAGAACCGGAATGAAGCCGAACGCCTCACCCTACGACAGGCTTCGCTCAACGTGACGTTGCGCCAATTGACGACGTTGTCACAAGTCTATGCCGGACGATTCGTGTCTCCCGAACCGACGCACCGTTTCCATCGAGGCGACCCATTGCAGCCGAAGGAACCCGTCACGCCGTCGAGTCTGTTGTCGTTCGGCTCGACGTGGACGCTGCCGCTTGACGCCCCCGACACCTCGCGCCGCCAGCAGTTGGCCAAGTGGATCACTGACCCGCAGCATCCGCTCACGGCGCGCGTGCTGGTGAACCGTTTTTGGCACTCCCATTTCGGGCAGGGGCTGGTCACAACGCCGAGCGACTTCGGGCGCAACGGCGCGCTGCCGTCGCATCCCGAGTTGTTGGATTGGCTGGCAAGGGAAGCCACGAGCCATGAGCCGCGAGCCATAAGTGAAAACGGTTCTCCTACGTTTCCACCTCAGCACTCGCCCAAGCGAATCCACCGCCTGATCGTGACCTCAGCGACCTACCGCCAAGACAGCGCGGCGCGGGCCGACGCGATGCAGGCCGATGCGGGGACGAGGCTACTCTGGCGTTATCCGCCCCGGCGGTTGGAAGCGGAACCGTTGCGCGATGCGATCCTCGCCGTGTGCGGCAACCTCGACGATCGCATGGGTGGACCGGGCTTCGATCTGTTTGAACCGAACACGAACTACGTGAAGGTCTACAACTCGAAGCGGGAGTTCGGCCCGGCCGACTGGCGACGCATGGTCTATCAGTCCAAACCACGGATGCAACTCGATGACACCTTCGGCCAGTTCGACTGCCCCGATGCCGGTCAAATCACGCCCAAGCGAACGAGTTCCATCACGGCCCTGCAAGCGTTGAACCTGCTCAACAGCCGCTTCATCGTCCAGCAGTCGTCTCTCTTCGCCGCGCGCCTCAGACGCGAGGCCGGACCCGACGCGAGCAACCAAGTCCGCCGAGCCTACTCGCTGGCGTTCCTGCGCCTCCCGACCGATGACGAGCAGAAAGTCGCGACTCAGTTCGTGGATGATCACGGCCTGATCGCCTTCTCCCGTGCCCTGCTCAATGCGAACGAGTTTCTGTTCGTGTTTTGAGGCAGGGTTCGATGATACCCAAATCAGTTTGAGTGATCGCTCTCGGTGGCAGTAGTTGTTCGACGCGAACAGACTCGCACCATCAGCACGACCGCCAAGAGGCCGCAACACGCACCGAGTAGATCGGCGCACCAATCGGCCACATCGGCGTTGCGACCGACGAGCTTTTGCGTGATCTCATCGAATGCACCGTAACAGGCGCAAAAGCAAGCGCGCCCGACAACACTGGGCCAGCGGAACTCTCCCAAGCTCGCCCGCAGTCCCATGAGTAACGCGCCGAGAACCGCGTAGCCCAGGAAGTGCAGCACTTTGTCTCCGCCGCGTGGGATCACCACAATACTTGGCGGAATCGGAATATGTGTCCCCAGAAATGCAATCAGCCAGTACGACACCAACGCCATCGCCAGCAGCATTCGTAAACGACCACGCGGCGGCGAGGCATTCGAGTCCGTGGCGATTGAGGGCGGCAGTGCGTCCATGCGGAGATTCTTCTGGATCGTGCTTATGGAAACCGTTCCTACTCACCCCACCGGATACGGCTGCGTCAGGCGGTACTTCGGATGCTTGTCGAGATACGCGGCGATCCGATCAGTGCGTGAGATGCCGACCGGCAGGAAGTCGAGCGCCTGCTGAAGCCGCTCGTCCGGCTCGGCACAACTGAATCTCAGGAAGCCGCCGCCTGCGTCGCCGAAGCATTCGCCTCCCAAGCAGGCGACTCCGAATTTGTCATCGGCTCCTTCAAGGAAATAAAGCGCGAGGCCGTGGCTGGTGATGCCGAGCCGGTTGCAGATCGGAGCCACGTTTGGAAAGACATAGAACGTCGCGGCCGGGTCGAGCGAATGGAAGCCGTCCAACTTGTTGAGGCCGTTCGTCAGCAGTTCAACCTTCTTGCGGAACTTCTGCATCACGGTGTCGCGTTCGGTGGTGTCGCGTTCGAGAGCCGCCTTCCCCGCGAGTTGCACCAGCGGCGGAGTACACGACAGCGTGGTGTTGATCATCTTGCCAATCGCATCCGAAACTTCGGCCGATGCGACAGAGAAGCCAAGCCGCCAGCCACTCATGCTGTAGCTCTTGCTGAACGTGTACGCGGCCACGGATCGTTCGAGCATCCCCGGCTCGGACAGCAGCGACTCGTGAGTCCCCTTCCAGGCCATGTGGCAGTACGGCTCGTCGCTGAAGACGGCGACATTGGTTCCGCGCAGCAGGTCGGCCACGTCGCGCAGATCCTGCCGCGTCATCACGCCGCCGGTCGGATTGTG
>JAYVDI010000409.1:0-12314 GCA_043749505.1 Schlesneria sp.
GGGTCTGTTCCTTGGTACAAGACACCCGTGGCCTTACGGCACACGGCTCGCCTGAATCAATCAGTTGGACCATGGCAGCAAGACTCATCTTTCGTGAGAGTAGTTATGAAAGTCAGCATCATCGGCGGTGGCGGTTTGGTGGGATCGTGTGCCGGGTTTGCGTTGCAGACCGGCCGGATCGTGCGGCACATTCATCTGGTTGATGTCAACCAGGAAGCGTGCGAAGGGCAGGCACTGGACCTGTTGCACGGGGCGAGTCTGCTCTCCGACCAGAAGATCACTTCGGGTGACATGAAGTCGTGTGTGGACAGCGATGTTGTGGTGATCACGGCCGGGTTGCGACGCAAGCCGGAGGAGAGTCGTCTCGATCTGATCGGTCGCAACGTCACTTTGTTTCGGGGAATTCTGAGCGAACTCAAATCGAGTGGCCTGCGCAAGGATGCGATTGTGTTCGTTGTCTCGAACCCGGTCGATGTGCTCACGTATCTGGCGATCAAGGAACTCGGGTTGCCCGCGTCGCAGGTGATCGGTCTTGGAACGGTGCTCGATACGACGCGGTTGCGGAGCCTGCTCGCTCAGCGTTTGGATGTCCCGCCGACTCAGGTCGAAGTCACGATCTATGGTGAACACGGAGACAGCATGGTGCCGATCTGGTCGGCGGCTCAAATCGCCGGGATGCCGCTCGAAAAATATCCGGGCGTCAATTCGCAGCTCATCGCCGACATCGAAAAGAAGACGCGCGGCAGCGGTGCCGAAGTAATCAAGAAAAAGGGAGGAGCTGGCTTCGCGGTCGGTGTCTCCATCGCTGATGTCGTCCATGCCATCGCCCTCGATCAACGACGCATCTTGCCAGTGAGCTCGCTGCAAACCGGAGCCTACGGCCTGCGCGATGTCGCCATCTCCGTCCCGACGGTCATCGGCCGCAAGGGAGTGCTGGGCGTGATCGAAGTGGATCTCTGGCCCAAGGAAAAAATGGCACTTCAAAAATCGGGTGCCGTCCTGCGCGAGACGATTGAGAAGGTGCTTTAAGTTCGCGCGCGACCATCTCTGAAACAGTCATCAGACCAGTGACTCGCTGGCTCATGCACCGGTCGGTTTTGGGAACGCGACAAAGCACTACAGGACTGTCACCGCATTGAGGCGATTCACGGAGGAGCAGCCTTCCGGGAAGGGTGTAAACGGGAGCTAAGGCGCGTTCGCGAAGCTCCGGTTGGCAAGCGGATCAGAGAGGGACGCTGCGCTGTGTTAAAGATCAGCTTGGAGTGCGCCGCTTTTCCAAGACAACGCGATTTCCCTTTGCGTTGTACTCGACGCTCGTCATGAACGAGCGGATCAGCATGATCCCGCGACCGCAGGGACGCTCCAAGTTTTCTTCAGCAGTGGGGTCGGGAACATCGCCCATGTTGAAGCCGGGGCCTTGATCCTCGATCTCAACTCTGAGGAGATCGTCTTCGATGAGGCAGTTCACCCGAACCGTCTTATCAGGATCCAACCCGTTGCCATGCTTGATCGCATTGACCAAGGCTTCTTCCAAAGCAAGACGCACGCCGAACACGTCGCGCATGGAATATTCCAAGCTCTCAAGCCGGGAGACGATGCGTTCCTGCACCGCCTGTCCCGCCTCGGTATCGCTCGGAATGACGACCTCAAATTGTTCGTGAACCGGCATGACGTGTGATTACAACCGGTGTGAAAGAAATGCAGCCGCTGGGAAGCGGCTGCGTCAGGAGAACTATCCTGAGATCAGATGCCTTCGAGGGCATCTTCCTGGGTCGACTTGATGTCGAAGATTTTGTTGAGACGGGTGATTTCAAAGACTTCGTAGATTTCGGGGCGAATACAGCAAAGTCGCAGTTTGGATTTTGCCGCCTTGACCTTCTTGTCCATCGTGATCAGCTTGCCAAGAGCCGCACTAGACAGGTACTCGACGATGCTGAAGTCGAGAACGATCTTTTTCCGACCATCTTCATCGACGAGAGCAAAGAGCTGGTTTCCGATGTTTTGAATGTTCGTTTCGTCGAGGATCTTCTTATCGACGAACTTGGCGACGGTAACTCCGCCGATCTCTTCGATATCCAGCCGCCGTTGTCCACTAGACATGTCATTCTTCCCCTGCGAGGTGAATCCTCGCCCCTGAAATGTTTCTGACCGGTCGCTTTAGCCCACAGCCACCACTCATGTCACACCGCACATCAATGAACGATCTGTGAAATGACAGCCGATTTTCACGACACATCGGGCGGGCGGCATCATCCAGTCAGTGTGAATGGCTGTCAAGCGTTGCGTTTCAAGGGGATCGGCTCGACTGGGCAGAAGCATTCGTGCCGCAAACTCGATGGCAAACAATGAATTGCCGGACGATTCCCGCTTTTGTTTGCTGGTCGTGGGAGTGCCGCTCGTGATATCGCCAGCGTTCGCAATTTCAACGCCCTGCCACCGACAAAACGCGATCGACGACCGCGTGAGTTGCCAATGGGTGGGCGGAGGCTTTTGCGGCGAGGCTCATCTGGCGACGCAGCGATTCGTCACACATTAGACGTAGCAGTGATTCCGCCAGCGCTGACGAAGTCTCTGTGGTGGAGAGACGATGCGGGACGCAGTGGGCTGCCCCGTAAGCAACATGGGCAAGAGCGTTCGCGCGTTGGTGGTCATCGGTAGCGTGCGGGTACGGTAAAAGAATGGACGGAAGTCCGGAACACGCGAGTTCCGCGAGTGTGGTCGCGCCAGCACGCGACACGACGAGAGAAGCTGTTTGATACCGAGTCGGCAGGTCATCGAAGAATGCTTCCACGAGAGCGTTCGGCGACAGTGCCGCATGAGCGTCAAGCATCGCGTTGAGGTGACGCGGTCCCGTTTGGTGAACGATGCGCCAGCCGGATCGTGCCTCGCCGATCAAACGCAGTGCGGCGACAACAGCCTCGTTGAGCGAGTCGGCTCCTTGGCTTCCACCAAGAATGAGCAACTCGCGTGGAACGTGTGTCGTGGAAGCAATCGCATCGGCGGTAGATGACGCAGACTCGACGATCTCACGACGAACCGGCGTGCCAGTGAGATCGACCGTCACGCGGCGCGGCAAGCGGGCTGAGGTCTCGGCGAATGAAGTACAGACGACGTTGGCCAAGCGACTCAACCAGCGAGTCGCTCGGCCGGGGATCACGTTCTGTTCCAAGAGAATGATGGGAATGCCCGCACGGGAAGCTTCCCACACGACGGGGGCACTCGCGTAGCCTCCCAAGCCGATGACCGCGCAGGGCTGCTCGGAACGAATCAGCCGCCGGGCCGCGCACCAAGCCGACCAGTTGCGAGTGAAGAACCGCCACGGACGACGCATTGCTTCACCCGGTGGTTCGACCGGCAATGAACGTCGCTCGAACTGATGGCGACTGAGGATTGTCTGTTCGAGTGTTCTTTCCGAACCGACGAACAACAGTCGCACATCCGGTTCGCGTCGTTGCAACTCCAGCGCGATGGCGACACCGGGAAACAGATGCCCGCCTGTCCCGCCTCCCGCTAGGATGAATGTCCGTGGTTGAGTCATGGTCGCGCGATGTTAACCGTCCGTTGTGTAACCCTGTAGGACGGGCATTCTTGCCCGACTTCTCGGGGTGCAGTCGCTCATTGGTCGTCACTTAAAAAACACTTTGAAGCCAAGGCATCTCGAAGGTAGCCCTGTCGCTCCGCGAAAGCAGGCGCGATGAACCAAGAGCGTCGATCCGTCGAATGACCTCAAACCAACGCCAGACGCCTGTGTGCGATCTCGCTTCCTGTCGCGGAGCGACAGGGCTACCAACAATGAGCGACCGCGCCCGTCTTCCCGCATGAATCGCAGCGGGACATTGTGTGCCGACGGGTAAGAGTGTCCGTCCTACGTTTTCAGCGAACGCTTACCTTCGGCTGTTCGGCTTCAATGTTCCCGGCCGTTTCCAGAACGTGCCGTGTTGATCGTGTGTTGCCTGTTCGATCTGAGCCTTCAGTCTGAGCGATTCGAGATCGGCCTTGTTCTGCTTCAAAGCGGCGTCGATCTGCTGTCGCGCCTTGAGTAGATTGCCTTGAGTGAAATAGTCCTGAGCACGCTCGTAGTGACCGCGTGTCAGGTTGTGTCTGTTGACGTGGGACAGGTTGTCGCGGAAGTGCGCGGCGCGGCCTTCGGTCTCTGCTTGCAAGGCTGCTCCTTCGATCGCCGCTTCGGGTTCGGTGACGATGTGCGGCGTAAGAAGAACGATCAACTCACTCCGTTTGGTGCGTTCGGCCTTGTTGCGGAAGGCGGCCCCGACGACTGGAATCGCACTGAGCAGCGGCACGCGGTCGATCGACTCCAAAGTCTCTTCCGAAATCAGGCCGCCAATCACCACGGTTGAGCCATCGCGCACGATGATGTTCGTCGTCACTTCGGTCGTCGAAAGACTGGGCAGCCCCGTGCCTTTGTTGATCGTTGCCGAACTGCGTTCGGGATGGACTTCCAATCGCACGAGACCATCGGGCGAAATGAACGGTCGGAATAGAAGCTTCGTTCCCGCGTCGAGGAACTGCACGTTTTCAATTGTCTGCGCACCGTTGAAGGCGAGCGTTTTATAGCTGATGCGATCGCCGATGATCATCTCGGCCTTTTGCTTGTTGACGACTCGAATCGTGGGGGCCGAGACGAGACTGGTGTCGCCAATGCTTTCGAGCGACTTGATGAAACTGCCGACATCGGAGACGAAGCCGTGTTTCAGTCCGCACGTATTCGCGACACCATCGGTCGTCGGGAGAGTCGCGCCGACTCCTTGATGGCGGCCGTTGAGCAGCGCGAAGTTGACGCCGTACTCCATCGTGTCCGACAGTGTAACGTTCAAAATCTTCGCTTCGATCAGAACCTGCAATGGCGGCACATCCATTTCGATGATGACCTGGTCAATCGCCGCGATCACCTCGGGATAGTCTTGGACGAGCAGTGCGTCGCGCTGGGCGAATTCATCACCGGCAGTAATCCCGACTGGAACCGGACTGGTAACGGAGTGCTGGCCAATCTCCTTCGTCAGCAGCGGAGTCAGTAGTTTGCTGAGTTCACTCGCGCTGATGTACATCGGCTGGTAGAGCTTCGAGACGAGCTTGCGGTTCCGCAGTTTGATCCGTGCGACTTCGGCCTCAGACCGAACGTAGATGAAGTCCGCTTCCCGCTCGTGAATGAAGCCGCGCGATTTGAGAATCGCCTCCAACGCACGATCGACCGTCACGTCTTGCAGGTTGAGCGTGACGCGTCCCTGTACGTCGGCACTTGGCAGAATGTTCACGCCCGCCAGTTGGGCCAGCATGTCCAGCACCTGCGTGAGTTCCGCATCGTGAACTTGGAGCGAGAACTTTTCGTCGTTGAGGCTGCCTTCGCCGTGAATTCCCTTGTCGTTCTGAATGACTTTGATCGTCCCTTCTCGACTCGGGCCGTCGCGACCGTTGGTGCCATTCGGCCCGGCCCTGTTCGCTCGTGGGGATGGCGGGTTGAAGCTTGGTGCCAGCGTCGGAATGAGGTCTGCTGGAGAGTCGAGCTGGCTGACGATCACCTTTGGACTCGCGTGTTCCAGTTTTTCGAGCAACTTCGCCGCGCGATCCAATTCCGACAACTTTCCATCAACCTGTGTTTGAGCCATTAAATCCAGCCGACGCTGCATTTCTGCCAGTTTCGACTCGACCAGTTCTGAGGCGGTCTGACGTTGAGTATCAACGTCGTTCGCCGGGTGAAACTCCACATGCAACCGGCGTTGGACTTCCGCAACGGGCTGCGCGGGAGCGGTGGTACGGTTGAGTTCGCACTGAGCAACAACCGCGTCAAGCTTCGCGACGGGCATCTCAATCGGAGTGCTTCCGGTGACCGAGCCGGTCATGTCACGCAGGTGGCTCACCGCGCGTGCGGAAATGCCGGGTGTGTCGTTCAGGCTAGCGTCATTCGTCGTCGTAATGAGCCTCGACGCGGCAATCACAGGCTTTGTCACAGTCTGCGCTGCTACCCCATTCACTTTCGCGATCTGACTCCAGCGAGTTCCCCGCGCCTGAAGTTGGCGCTGCCTCACATTCGCGAAGCAGAAGAGAAGTAACGGTAACGCAATCGCCAAGGCGAGCGAGTTGAAGGCGACGCGAAAAAGTGGGGAATGTCGATTCATGGGTCGTCCGTGACCGAGTGGTTACCGTGACAAATCGTGCTCGTCATCGGGTGCGTGGAGTCTTCGGAATGCGCCGATTAAAGCCTCAAGCGGTGCGTTCCGAAGACTCCACGCGCCCTACTCGCGGGCTTCTTCGTTTTGGCTCAATGCGTCCCGCAACTTCGACCGGGGCATCGCCAGAACAAAGTCCTGACCCTCATTGATCAACACGACGCGCTGTGATTCAACTACCGCGAGTTGATAACGCTGGCCGTTTACAGACACGTCTTGGCCTTGGTGGTACATCCGTCCGTTAATGAGGGCCACGCGCCGAGTGCGACCGACCATCGTGCTTTGGAGTTCGAGACCGGTTGCTGTCCGGCCATCAAGGGCGGCGGACTTGGCCTCGATCTTAACCAACGGATGAGGTTCAGTCTGAATCGGCACCGGAAGCGAATCGGCATCCCGCAGGAATGGATCGCGTGTTGAGAGCGACATGTCTGCCGGACTGAACAACGGATCGGTCGCCAACGTCTCTGCCAGGCTCTTCCAAAACGGAGAGCGATCTCCGTCGAGAAGGATTGAATTGGCGGATGCGTTCGCCAGGCTTGCCAAGTTGCTGAAAGAGCTGACCCCAAAATCGCCTGCCGGAGCCGCCTGGCGTGACGAGGATGCCCGCATCAGCATCGGCACCCAAGAACAACAAC
The DNA here is from genome assembly GCA_043749505.1 of Schlesneria sp. Taxonomy (GTDB): domain Bacteria; phylum Planctomycetota; class Planctomycetia; order Planctomycetales; family Planctomycetaceae; genus Schlesneria. The sequence continues at coordinate 6,821 of JAYVDI010000409.1, forward strand.
CGAGCAGGACGAGGACTCCGAACGAGACCGCCTTCAATCCCTGCCCGGTGGATTTGAGCCGCAGTCGTGTGGAAAGGTCTCGCATGGCAAAGTGATCCGTGATGCGGGGGATATCTCAAACTGAGTCAGCGGCAATCGTGCAAACGGCTGAACACGCCGAACTTCATGCGTCATTGAGGCGAACGAAATCGCCTCAATGACTTTGCGGGTTGGATCAGTTATCGGACATCACCGCGAGCGGGCTGTTGGCATTCCCGGTAGGCCGGGCAGAATTTGAGTGCCGTGAATAAACGCTAAAGAGAATGTTTGTCAGAACCTGCCGGTCTGGGGAGTCCTCATCGCGCGTCAGATGCACTTCACCGAACGTGACCAATCGTGGCTGCGTTTCCAAACCGGACAGAAATTTGGCGAGGCTGCCAAACTCCCCTTTGCACGCCAGTGAGAACGGATGGTCCGCATACGAAGCGAAGTCCTGCTGTGGCAACGGCTCTAATCGGGTGATGGAAACCTGAGACTGTCGCGCCAGCTCCGCCACCTCATGCAGCACTTCCGCAACAGCAGTGTGCGACGAAACCAGATCGTTCTGTTTGCGAGTCCGTTCTCGCCAGCGATCGAGTTGTTTCTCGGTCCGCTCAAAGTCGGCGATTTGATGTGGCAGGGTCGAGAGGACGCGCTGCATCTCTGTAATTTCCGCCTCGATCATCGTGGCCTTCAATTGTTGCGGTCGCACGATTCCAGTAATGAAGCCAAGCGTCAAAACCACCGTTCCCAGGGTGGCAATCAGTCGATCATGGCGGGCGAAAAATGTCATTGCTGGCTTAAATGAAAGAGTATTAGGGGCGGTGCATCTACTGCGTCCGAGTTTGGCCGTACGGTGTGTGGAGTTTTCGGAACGCACCGTGATCGAGAGCGCCAGCCGCCCATTCTTCCCGATGAGTCGCAGGGCGTTAGCCCCGGTTTGTGTCATCTGAACCGGGGCTAACGCCCTGCGGCTGATAGCAGCCTGCCTCGCTTCGGGAAGTCATCACGGCCCCGTTCCTTACCGGGCCAAATTCAATGTTTCGTCGCTCACAATCGACCAGAGTTCGCCTAACATGGCGGGGGGCAGAAGAGACGAACGGCATTCATTCTCAAGTCGCCGCTGTCGGTTTCCGGATCGATTCAAAATCGGTTCTCATCATGGGTGGCTGGCTTGAGTGATCGCTGGTACGGAAGGAAATTCAGGTGGTGTTCGGTGGCGGACGAGCCGCTCCGGGATCGGTAGGATTCGCAGGCGAATCGCAAACGTCCGGTGTTCTCCGTCGGTTGGCTGTTCCTGGTGGGTGAAGAGCAGATGCACCTGATCAAATACGTTGGTTCGCTGCAGTGCGTTCAAATAGCTCGACACCGCCTGATCGTCAGGGGCCGTGCCACGGAGCGAGATCACCAAAGAACGCCGTTCCGCCATTCCGACCAAGCGTTTCAAGTCACGTTCGACGGAACCCATTTGTTCATCGTCGTAAGCCGTTAATACGTTTTCGATCGTCGCTGCCGGGACATTGGGGTTCGCGAGTTCTTCCTGCGCCGAGTGGATTTCTCGGAGAGTGACCTGTGGCGGTAACGTGCCGCTCAGAGTGGACAACCATCGCGATGGAAACGCGTTGAGTTGCAACACGTCGAGCAGCCGCTCTCGATTCTCGACCGCAATCAATTCTCGGAATCGAACATCCTGTGATCCGAGTTTCAAATGGAGTACCTGAGTCTGCCGATGCAGTTCATTCCGGCGAGCGATGAGTTGACGAGTCGTGGATGTCTGATTGATCCAACCCACCGCAATCAATGTCGCCAATATGGCCCACAGCGTGCGCAGCCAGTTGTTACTGGATCGCGTCTCGCGACGGCTCACGTAGTCGGCAGGCAGAAAGTCAATGTCGTGCATGGCGCGGATCAGATGTTGGTGTTGTCAGGGGATTCGTTTCAGAGCCAGTCCGAGCGCCGTAGACCAGCGGCCGGGATTCCCAACGAGGCGGGGCATTGCCGGCGCTCGATGCAGGCCACCGAGCGGGTTGACGGTGTGGCTCTTCATGCCGACGCGATCGCCGAGGTATTCGGCAAACCACGGCGCGGCTTCGCTGCCACAGAGGACCAGTCCGTCGAGGGGGCGTCCGCGAAAAGTGACTTTGTAGTAACGCAGACAGAGTTCAAACTCGGAGACCAAGGCGTCGAAACTGGGACGCAGGGCATCAATGACCGCACGGTGGATGTCGTCTTCCCCGTTCAGTGAGTCCTCGGCAAACACTTCGGCGCGCATATTTGCCGCCGTCTCCAAATCACCATCTAACGATTGTGCCACAGCTGCGTCGAATGCCCGTCCTCCGATTGAAAAGGACTTCATGAACAGCGCCCGCGATCCCTCGGTAAACATCACCGTGGAAGTCGTCTCACCGCAGAACAGGTACGCCGTGCGTGATGTTGCGGTGGAATGACTCGCGCGGTGCAGGCATCGCAGCCACGCACACGGTTCGATGTCGATGCCGATTGGACTCAGTCCCGCGTGTTCGAGCAAACGCAACCGGCGGTGAATCGCCTCGCGCGGTGTGGCGATCAGAATGACTTCCTGTTTCGACACGTTGTCCTGCTTCACTTCGCCCGCCAGCAGGTGTCGGACTTCGGCGTCTGCAATCGGATACGGCAGGCGTTCGGCGGCCACTGCCGGGATTTGTTTGGCAATTTCATCGGGAGGAAGCTGTGGCAGACGAACGGTCTCAATGAACAACTCGTCGGCAGTCAGGCAGCCGACAACCTTTCGCCCGGTGAGACGATGCTCGACAACGAGTCTCCGCAATGAGTCGCCCATCGCTCGCTCGGCATCGCTGGGAGCCAGCCCCTCGAGCGATGGCAACCGGCATTGCGCCGTGGTGCATAATTCGAGACGATCCGCCGTTCCGCTCAGTTGCACGACAGTCGCCGTGCGCAGACCAAGATGCAGTCCGATCGGGATCAGTTGTGTTCGAGTGAACGTGAGCATGGTGGTTTGGAGAGGTCGTCTGAATTGGCTGTGGTGTGAAACAAGGCGGTGTCCGCTCGACCAGATCATTCAAGTCGGCCGCTTATCGAAGCCTAGCTCGCAACCGAAGGACACTCGACAACCGACCCTTCGCTTGCGCGTCAGGCTTCGATGAACAGGCAGATTTCTGCCCGTCTCCCAAAGAAAAAGAAAGCGCGGCAAGGTCCCCTCGAAGCTCCCAGCTCCTCCTTGCCGCGCTCGGACATCCGGCCCCGCAGTGCGGAACCGGCTGTGTTTCAGTGATCGCGTCGAACAGTTTGTTGGCCGGGTTGCCCCGACACCAATAAACATAGGTCAGGTTCGGCAGTCGTCAAATCGTTTCTCAATGGTTCGCAAATTTGTGCTGCCGAACGGCTCTATACCTCACACGGTCATGAGTGAGGTGTTCGAGGCGGGCCGTGTACCGCCAGCCTACGGGTTTCGGGCGACGATCAAGAACCCGCGGCCTAGGGCATACGGCTCGCCAATGTCTCCCTTTTCGCTGCTAGTGCGTCGTCAACGCTAGAGCGTTTCTCAAGAGGGTCTAGCGCGAAGCTGGGTAGTCGAGTAAAACAGGGCAAGTCACGGGAGGACTTGCGATGGGAGCTTACTCAGCGGATTTGCGTCAACGGGTGTTGGAAGACAGCGATGCGGTATTGCCGACGTAGCAGGTGGCCGAGAAGTATCGGGTGAGTCCCGCGTGGGTGCGGCGACTGAAACAACGTCGCCGCGAGACGGGCGAGATCACGCCGCGTTCGTCCCGGCCCAAGTCGGCGAAGAAGTTGTTGGCCGATCACCTGGAACTCCTCGAACAACTCGAGCGTCACCAGGCGGATGCCACGCTGGAGGAATTGTGTTCCCGGTTGCCGGTCGCGGTCAGCGTGCCGACGTTGTCGCGGACCCTGCTGGAACTGAAGCTGTCGTTCAAAAAAAAGTTCTGCCTGCGGCCGAGCAAGACCGGCCGGATGTCCCACTGCGGCGACAGGCTTGGCAGGCCGAGATGATCGGCCTGCCAAGCGACCAACTGGTCTTCCTCGACGAGACTTGGACCAAAACGAATTTCACGCGGTTGGTGGCATCCAGTATCGGCTGCGTGCTGCGGTAGTTCTGCTCCAGCGGCAGGACGGTCGTGCCGGGGAAGTGAGTGGGGAAGTCGAGAATGCTCCGCACGGTCGCCGCCCGAAATGAGTAGACCGACTGTGCATCGTCACCGACGACGGTCAACCCCTTTCCACCCGGACACAGCCCCTTGGCGATCTCGGCTTGCAGCGTGTTCATGTCCTGATACTCGATACTCGTCCACCAGCACGCAGTCGAACTTCTGTCGTACCATGTCGCGGCAGGCAGGCTCGGTCATGAGGTAGTGCCAGAAGAGCAGCAGGTCGTCATCGTCGAGCGTCTGCTGCTCTTCCTTGCGCTCGGTGTAGGCGGCGAACAGTTTCTTGAGGCCATCGAGCTGGTCGGCCACCCAGGGGAATGTCTCTTTCAGTACCTGTTCCAGCGGACGCGGGGTGTTGACCACGCGGCTATAAATGTCGAGGCAGGTTCCCTTGAGTGGAAACCGCTTGTCGGCCTTGGTCAGTTCCAGTTCCGTCCGTAGCACATTGAGCAGGTCTTCGGCATCGTTTCGATCGACGATCGTGAAGCCCAGCTGGCTTTGCCCAACAAATCGTAGGGTGTGCTGTGCCCACCACGATGGATTGCGAGTTGGTGGGCACAGCACACCTACATCTTGTGAACCGTCGCATTTGTTGGGCAAAGCCAGCCCAGCTCCAGGCCGATCAGCTTCCCGTTCTGCCGCAACAGCCGCGTCGCGACGGCGTGGAAGGTGCCGCCCCAAACTTCCCGCGAAGCGGACTTCGATGGTGAGTTCGTATTCCGAGCGGCCTGTTGCCATTGCACGAGCAGCGAATCAACCCGCCGCAGCATCTCGGCCGCCGAACGTCGGGTGAACGTCAGCAGGAGTATCCGTCCCGGATCGGCGCCCCGAGCGATCAGGCTGGCGACGCGATGGGCCAGCGTCGTCGTTTTTCCCGTGCCTGCACCGGCAACGATCAGCAGCGGTTCGTGGCCGTGATTGGCAGCCGCCCGCTGTTCGGGGTTGAGGTGGGACAACAGAAAATCGAGAGCTATTTGGGGCTCCGCCGTCATCCGTGACATCGTGATCCACTCTCTCGGTTTGCCGTGCGATTCCTCCCGACCGGCTTGATGGCAGAGTATCATCCGCCGGATTGATTGTCTGGCAAGCCGGGGCATGGGACGCTCCGGGCCTGCCGCGTTCGTGACCTCAACAGGCTGGCAACCGTGTTCTACCTCGAAACAACTTTCACTCTCTATTTGCACGGCGAACTCATGAGACCAACTCGACCACTAGGCTCTGTCGGAAAACTCTATTTTCGTGCGATTCGTAGATAGCGTTGTATGAATGCCATTTTGATCATGCCGCCGAAGTTCTTGGCGGTCTTTTCC
>JAYVDI010000410.1:0-24784 GCA_043749505.1 Schlesneria sp.
CAAGAAACCCGCAGCCTGACGGCATGCGGCTCGCCTAAAACATCTCAATCATGACCGCGAGGGGTTTACCCGCGTGGGCTGCGCCCGTCACATCAGACAGATGTGACTACTCAGTGCGAGAATCTCCTGTGACAATCAGCCTCGCGCGGGATCGGGTTCTCGCCACTATCGAAGGAACGACGCATGACGACTCCGACTGATCCCGCTCCTCGCCCCAGCCTGCTGCATGACCGAGCCTTCTGGGGATTGAACCTGACTCAATTCCTCGGGGCCTTCAACGATAACCTGTTCAAGCAACTCGTGCTGTTGCTGTGTCTCGATCGCGTGCTGAGCGGTGGGCGAGATCAACAAGGGTTGGCGATGATTCTGTTCGCGTGGCCTTTCATCGCGTTCTCGGGTTTCGCGGGGTTTCTCTCGGACCGATACAGCAAGCGGTCGATCATCGTCGCATGCAAAGTGGCCGAGCTGATGATCGTGCTGCTGGGCATGATCGGCTTTGCGACCGGCAGCCTCAGCGTGCTGCTCACGGTCCTCTGCTTGATGGGCGTTCACAGCGCATTTTTCGGGCCGTCGAAGTACGGCATCCTGCCCGAGTTGCTGCGTCCCGTTGATCTGCCTCGAGCGAACGGCTTCATGCTGATGGCCACGTTTCTGGCGATCATCTTCGGATTGGCAGCGGCCGGAGCAGCGAAGCAGATGTTCGCCGGATCGCTCTGGCTGGCGAGTCTGCCGTGCCTCGTGATCGCACTCACCGGGCTGACAACTTCACTGATGATCCGCCCGACGGCAGTCGCTCAACCGGCACTGAGATTCGACTGGTCCTCAATCCTGATCGCGGCTGAGACTCGCCAATTGTTGAAGCGTGACCGGATGCTGCTCGGTGTCCTCGTGATGTCGTCGGTCTTTTGGTTCGTCGGTGGAACGGTCTATCCTCCGGCGATCAACTCGTTCTGCAAGGAACAATTGAAGCTCAATGACCTGACCACCGGAGCGATGGCTGCGAGTACGGGACTCGGCATTGCCGTCGGTTGCGTGCTGGCGGGACTGCTGTCGAAAGACCGCGTGCGCGGCTGGCTCGTCCGAACCGGATCGTGGGGACTGACACTGAGCCTCGCGGTCCTCGCGATTCCCGGCCCGGGCTTCGACACCGTGCGCGAGGAGATTCGTCAGCAGAAGCGAGAAAGAACGGAGGCAGTTCGTCCCCAGCCCCTCATCGCACAGCCAAGCACCGCCGCAGACACTGTAGTCCGGACACCCACGTCCGGACGTGGGCGGCCGGACTACGACTCTCACAGCCCAACATCGACCGCTCCCTTCCCACGCGGCTCGCTCCTCGGCCCGTACGGCAGCGTGATTGCCCTGATCGCCGTCGGCCTCTTCGCCGGTTTTTTTAGCGTGCCGCTGCAAGTCTTCCTGCAAGCGTCCGCGCCGAGCGATCAGAAGGGGCGCATCATTGGCGCGTTCAACCTGCTCAACTGGATCGGCATCGCCGGTTCGGGAGCCGTCTATTCACTCGGCCGCTGGCTGCTGATCGAGCGTCTGGAACTTCCCCACGCCAGCCTCTTCGGCTTCGCTGCTCTGCTGATGCTCCCCGTCGCGCTCTTCTATCGCCCGCCGGAAGCCGCGATCGAAGCCAAATGAAAACGCGGCTCGTCTCTCAGATCAGGGCGAAGAACATGAAATCGCGTCCCTTGCAACGAGGAATCTCTGATGGCCGTTCGCGTTGGTGACTCTGCCCGCGCTGCTTGTCCACTCTATCCGAGCGGTCGAGTCCTGATCGGAAACGTTCCATACCCGGCTCACGCCAGTGGGAAGTCGATCGAAGCCGGATGTGAAGTGACGGTGGTCGGTGGCGACCGATTCTGCCTGCTGGTGCATGCGGTCGATGCGAGCCAACTCGTGGAGACATTGCCTCAGTTCGGTGAGGACGTGTTGATCGGCAAGGCGCTGGCTTCGGCAGAGTCGGCCGAAGCCTCCGCTGCAGTGTGTCGGGCGCGGGAAGAGCATCTGCGAGATCTCCGCCGGTTCACGCGGATTGGTCTCGCCACGGGGCTGGTTCTCGGATTGTTGCTCGTGGCAATGCAAACTTGGCGAGTTGGCTTCACACCCGACCTCTGGCTCGTTCCGCCCGTGGCCTCATTCGGACTGGCCGGTCTGGCCGCGTGGTTCCTCTGGTTTGGAAGTGAAACCAACGAAGTCCTGTTGCTGATCGCCGTCATCGCAGCCGCCGCTGGCCTGTTCGGCGGAACGTACCTCGCGGGACCATTGGCCGGCCTGACGCTGTGCCTCGGCTCAGGCTTCGTTGTCTCGCTGATCGGTGTCGCACTGGTCGCGTTCCGAAGTCCTCTTGAGTGAGTTCGCTCCCGTATTCCGTATTCGGCGCGGGTCTCCTGACCCCGCCGAACGCTCCGCCCACAGCCACTACGCGAGCTTCGTCGCCGCTTCCATCAGCTTCTGCTCAGTGAATTCGCCGCGTGCGAACTCAGCCGTCAGTTGGCCTTCGCACAGGACGAAGATGCGGTCGCAAACCGCGATCAGTTCGGGCAGCTCGCTCGACGTGATGATGATCGCCAGACCCTGGCCACAGAGTTGGTCGATCAGCCGGTAAATCTCCGCCTTCGCACCGACATCAATGCCGCGCGTGGGGTCGTCGAGCAGCAGTAACTTCGGCTTCGTCCGCAGTGCCCGCGCGATGATGCACTTCTGTTGGTTGCCTCCGCTCAGACTGGTGATCGCGGCCGACTGCCCGTCGGTCTTCACACGCAGCGCGGCGATCGATTCGTCGGCCGCGTCGCGTTCCGCAGTCGCGTTGAGGAACCCGTTCGTCGCGACTTCGTGCAGCGACGAGAGCGTAATGTGTTCGCGCACGTTCATCGGCGCGAACAGCCCGTACCGCTTGCGGTCTTCGGTGACGAGGGCAACCCCCGCGCGCAGAGCTTCTTCCGGGTGAGCGAACTCAACGGCGGCCCCTTCCAATTCGATGCGACCGAGCGGTGGTTCGGCGCTCGCGCCGTAGAGGCATTCGAGCAACTCGGTTCGCCCCGCTCCCATCAGCCCCGCGAAGCCGATCACTTCGCCTCGCCGTACGTTGAATGAAATATCCTTCAAACGCCACTGCCGCGCGTGGTCGCGCCACGGCAGCGCGTGGTCGCGCCACGGCAGCGCGAGGTCCGTCACTCTCAGCACGGTCTCACCCGGCTGCCGATTCGCGCCGTAGTCACTCGGGCCGACATCGCGACCGACCATCAGATGCGTGATCTCGCGTGGGGTCGTCTGAGTCCGTTCGAGAGTCTTCACAACCTTGCCATCACGCAGCACGGTAATTCGATCCGCGTTGCGGAACACCTCGTCCATCTTGTGCGAGATGTAGATGATCGTGACTCCCTGCCCGCGCAGGCGCGCAATGATGCGAAAGAGCCGCTCAACCTCGGACTCGGTGAGCGCGCTGGTTGGCTCGTCCATGATGAGAATGCGAGCGGGGGCAAGGGAGCGGGGCTCGAATTGCCGAATCTGGTGACTCTCGCCCCCAGCTTCCGGACTCCTACCCTCGGCCCCCAATGCCTTCGCGATCTCAACCAACTGTTGATCGCCAATCCGCAGCGACCGCACCGGCGTGCGCGCGTCGATGCGACATTCGAGCAACTCGAACTGCGCGGCCGCTTCGCGCTCCATGCGTCGGTCGTCGAGCAGCCCGAGCGGTGTCCGGAGTTCCCGTCCGAGAAAGATATTCGCCGCGACTGACAGGTCACCGACAAGGTTCAACTCTTGGTGAATGATGCTGATCCCGCGTGACTCGGCATCGCGCGTTCCTGTCAAAACGAGTGGCTCGCCGGCGACGACGATCTGTCCGTCGTAATCCGTGATGACGCCCGACAGGATTTTCATCAGCGTGCTTTTGCCAGCTCCATTCTCGCCACACAGTGCGAGGAATTCACCCGGCCTGACATCGAACGAAACGTCTTCGAGCGCGATCACGGCATCGAACCGCTTCGTGACGCGATCAAATCGAATGAGCGGTTCAGTCACTGAAGAGAACTCCAAAACGGATAGGGTGTGTGGAGTCTTCGGGCCAGCCCAGCTTTTACGGTCGCCTTGTCGCTCCGCCGACAAGCGGTCCCATCGGCGGAGCGGCGGACTACTTTCACGGTGCGTTCCGAAGACTCCACGCACCCTACAGCGACGACTCGCTCACTCGCCCTTGATGAGGGCACCGTCATCTTCAATCAGCTTCTCGATCCGGCGGATTTGAGATTCGCGCTGGCTCTGGTTGTTCGTCGCGCGGAACTCGGTTTTGCGACCGATGAGCCGTTCGATCCAGAAGTCGGCCAGCTCGCGCACTTCCACATGGTTGCTGCGCAGCAGTCCCACGAGTTGGTGCGAGGTCAGTTTGTCACGACCGTCATCGCGAGTGTAACCCCACAGCAATCGGTACATCACTTCGACATCGGCCGGTGGATAGTGAGTCTCCAATTCCTTCCTCAGCAACGCCCCGTTTTCGGCAGCGAGCGGCAACCAAAAATGGAGGCCATCACGCGCGGCGAATCGTCCTTCTTCGTATGAGCATTCGGCGAGTGCCTGCACCAGCGCCGAGTACGACTGAGTCAGTGAGAGTCCACGGACGGCCAGCTCCGAAACCTTTGGGTTCGCATGCTGAAGCAACGCTTGCATTGAGGGATCGGCAGGTTGATCGAGGGCGAATTCCTTCTCGAACAGCGCCGCGTACCGGCGCAACGGGCCGAGCTTTCGTTTGGCGGGATCGGTCCAATCGGGAGCCGTTGGAAACCCAACGGCCGCCTGTTTGTGACCCACGGCCTGTTCGGACGAGAGTGGCAACCCGGTTCGTTCCGCCACGTCTTGTGATGCCCCCAATGCGGTCGTCCATTTCACAGTCCCGGCGAGGACATACAATACGCCCGTATACCGATTCGGCTCGCGCACCTTCTCAAAACCGCTCGTCGAGGGCGCCAAGACTTCGAGGGCGCAGACGGTCTCGGGCGTGAGCAGTTCCATCTTCCAGATGTCCTGCCCGATGACGATGGCCAGTGCCAACGGCTGCTGCGCGTCCTTGCGGCTGCCTTGAATCAGGACTCGCCCGTGACGCACTTCCAATCCCGTCGAGGCCACGTCGGTCGCATCCATCACGCGCACCGTGGAGTCTCCCAGCACGGTCGCTCGGAGCGCACCTTGGTCAAAACTCAACGTGGCTTCGTACGGTTCCAAACAGGCGAGCGGCTCACCCGACTTCAAGACGGACTGCTTCGGAGTGAGGAACCAATGTTGGTCGGCCTCACTGAATCGAAGCAGTACGCCTTCGTTGGAGATGAACTGAACCGGGACAGCGGAGACGGCCAGCACCGGCTTCGGCTTGGCGGGAGCCGGAGGAACCAGATCGGACGGGCCGGGAACCACGGCCTTCGGTTTGACGGCGGCAGTCGCAGCGACCGGCTGGTTGATCGTGGCCGTCGCGCTGGGGACCGACTTGGAATCGTCCGGCTGATCCGGCGGTGGTGGTGGGTCGAGGCGAGTTGTGGCGGTGGTGTTCACCACATTCGCATCGTTCGTCATCGGCGCACCGTTCGCCTCGCTCACATTGGCGGGCGGCAGGTCATCGCGGACGGTGGAGTTGCCCGAGCCGCGCGAGTTCTTCGCCAGCTCTCGCTTCGCTTGGCTCACGCCTTTCAGGAAGCTCGGGTCCGACATCAGCATTCCGGCACACACGACCACGATGATCGCGATCACGATCGTTGGTCCGGCGAACTTTGAGAACGGACTCGGCCGCAGGTACTCGGGAATCTCGTGCGATGATCCGGGCCGCACCAGTTGGACTCCCACCGCCTTGGAGGGGACTGCGGTTGCCGCCACGATCCCGGCGGCGATGCCCGCTTCCGTGTCGCGCACCGATGCCGCTGTTGTGGAACTCGCATCGTCCGCGCGAAGCTGATCAGACACAGAGACCGGTCCCAACGCATACAGCCGCTCACGACTGTGGGCCGAGACCTCGCACGGTTCACCTAGGATCAGCGTGAGAACTTGATGACAGGCCGCGACCTCGGCCAGCAGTTCATCGGAGGAGAGCAAAACTCGTTCGACATCCGCCACCTGCTCCGCTGGCAGAGTGTTGTCGAGATACTGAGCCACAATGTTTGAGTCGATGCCAATGTGCGATCCGCTTACGTCCGGAGCCGACAATCGCCGCCGCCGCATCACCTCACGAATCCGGCTGACGAGGACTCCCGCCACCGGGCTTTCTTGAATCTTCTGCCCGATCTGTTTCGTCTGAGACGGCTCCAGCACATCGTCCAAATAAGCCAGCATCGTCCGCAGTGTCAGTCGCATGATCGTGGTCCTCACTTCCTCATTCATCCCGTTCGTATTTCAAACCGTCATAGGGTTAGTGGCTTGGGAGGCCAGCGTTCGTACAAGTATTTCCCACAATCTTGACGCGCCCGACAAAAGTCGGATGAACCGTCAATGTAGGGTGGGACAAGCTCGCTTCGAGCGCCGACCCACCAGCATGTGCAGGCGTTTAGATGGTGGGCCGGCGCTCGAAGCGAGCTTGTCCCACCCTGCACCGATTTTTGTCGGGCGCGTCAATCTTGGCCAGACATGCGTCGGCTCCTCGGTCAGGTTACAAACCTGCCCTACGATCCACTCCACAAACGCCTCTTCGGCGTTGTTCCTCCAGTCCTTCCTGCGCGAGCCAACTTCTCATGCCGCACCTCCCGCGAGTCCTCCCGATCCTGCTCGTCGGTCTCTCCGCAGTGTTCGCAAGCGCCGCCGAGACTGACGCCGCCGAACCGACCTCCCGTCCCAAGCGAGTCCTCCTCCTCGGGCAGAAGCCGGATGGACATCCCGCGAAATCCCACGAGTACATGGCGGGGGTTCGCTTGCTGGCAAAGATGCTCCAAAACCGAGGCGGCATCCAAACGGTCGTCGTTCAGGCAGACAACCCTTGGGCCGACGGGCCGGAGCTGCTCGACGGTGCCGACGGTGCGGTCCTCTTTCTGGCGGAGGGAGCCAAATGGGTGAGTGCGGACCCCGAGCGATTAGCCGCCTTTCAACGACTCGCCAAACGAGGCGGCGGGCTGACCGTTCTGCACTGGGGAATGGGCGCGCGCGAGGCGGCTCCGGTCGAGAACTTCGTGTCACTGTTCGGGCACTGCCACGGTGGGCCAGATCGCAAATACAAAGTCCTCACTACGACCATCAAGCCGTCGAGCGAACCGCATCCGGTCCTGAATGGCATCGCCCCGGTCGAGGTCCACGACGAGTTCTACTACGCCCTCAAGCAGCCGTCCCAAGTGGAGCGACTCGTCCCGCTCATTCGAGTCGCTCTCGATGGCTCCGATCAGACTGTCGCCTGGGCGTGGGACCGTCCCGACGGCGGACGGTCCTTCGGGTTCAGTGGCCTCCACTACCACGACAACTGGAAGCGGGTCGAGTACCGCCGCTTGGTCCTTCAAGGAGTTCTCTGGTCCGTCGGCCAACCAATTCCCGCCGAGGGCCTGAACGTGGACGTGACCGAAGCGGACCTCGTGCTCGCACCTCAACCAGCGACGCCGTGACAGACGGACTCCACGGGACAACTCGCAACATTCTCACGTCCACGACAAACGTCGATCACAACCAAGACTGCCCCGTTTCACGTGGAACGGCCGGGCGTTCTGACGAGAGTTCACGAGGACTTTACCGTTCTCATTTTTCTGCCGCTCTCTTTCTGCCTCCCTGCTTCGGTCTTGCAGGAAAAAGGAGACAGCTAGAGAGCGGCAGAAAAATTGAGCTTGGCTCAAGTGGGGTTGCAGTGAGTCGGCGACCGTGTCTGTAGTCCCGTCGCTCCGCCGACGGGACGCGCAGGAAAACGCCCGATACCAGAAGTCACGGCAACATGAACCAAGCCCTTGTTCGACATCAAAGCCGCGTTCGCTCCTGAGGCCACTGTGACCGAGTTCGACTGCATCATCGTGGGCCAAGGTCTGGCAGGTACGGCACTGGCGTGGTCGTTGCGATGGAGCGGCGCGCGCGTACTGGTCATCGATCGCGACGAACCGATCACGTCATCGAAGATTGCAGCGGGACTTATCACGCCGATCACCGGTCAGCGGTTGGTGAAGTCCTGGCGGCTCGACGAACTCTGGACAGCCGCGCTCCAGTTTTATCGCCGAGTCGAAGAAGCGACCGGCACGGCTCTGTTCCGCGAGCGACCCATGGTCCGGCTCCTTGCTACCGATGGCGAGGTCGAGTTCCTCCAGCTTCGTCGTCAGTCGCTCGAATTCCTCGCGCTGATCCGTGAGCCACAACCACCTCTCGACAGCAGAGCGTTCGCGACAGATCGAGGTGGCTTCGAGATGCCGTTCGCCGGGCAGCTCGATGTCCCAACGTACCTCCGCGTTTCCCGTGAAACGTTTCAGCGCGACGGCGGCGGCATGACGGCGGACCTCGATCCGGAGAGCGATCTGGTTCTCGACGACCACGGAGTCAGCATCCCACGCCTCGGTGTTCAAGCACGGCGGCTGATCTTCTGCGAGGGAGCAGCGCTCACCTCGAACCCGTGGTTCCGCGATGTCATCCTCAAACCAGCCAAGGGTGAGATCCTGACCGTCCGCATCCCTGGCCTGACCGAAACGCGCGTCGTCCATCGCGGCGTGTGGCTGGTCCCGCTCGGCAACGGACTCTTTCGAGTCGGCTCGACCTACGAGTGGCAACAGCTCGACAACCGCCCCACATCGCAGGGTCGCGACGAGATCGCCGCCAAGCTGCGCGAGTTCCTCCGCCTCCCCTTCGAGGTTCTCGACCATCAAGCCGCCGTGCGACCGATTCACCGCAATCAGTACCCCGTCGTCGGCCTGCATCCGGAACATAACCAACTCGGGTACTTCAACGGTCTCGGCTCGAAGGGGACGTTGCACGCGCCGTACTTCGCGAGTCAACTCACCCGTCAACTCGAAGGAAGACCCGATGCCACCGCTGACTGAACAGGCTCACGACATCATCCGACAGGCGGTTCGAGCGGGAGACACCGCCATCGATGCGACGGCGGGGAACGGCTACGACACCACTTTTCTCTCGCGACTGGTTGGTCCGTCAGGAAAAGTTTTCTCCTTCGACGTGCAGCAGACCGCGCTCGATCGCACGTGGGAACGACTCGATGTAGAAGGGCTGACGAACGTCACCCTGCTCCATCGCGACCACGCCGCAATGAGCGAGATCATTCCCGAGCGGCATCACGGACAAGTTGCCGCCGTGATGTTCAACCTGGGCTACCTTCCGGGTGGCGACACGTTGGTGACAACACGGGCCAACCAAACCATCACGTCAATCGCCGCCGCGCTGAAGCTGCTCCGCCCGCAAGGAGTCCTGACGGTGATCGCCTATGTCGGGCACGTCGGCGGTCTCGACGAAGCGACTGCTGTCGAGCGACTGCTACGCGGACTAGAGCATAAAGAGTTCGAGGTCCAACGGCCTGAGGCCGATTCGCTCAGGCCCGCATCACCCCGGTTGTTCACGGTCACGAAACACTGAGGCAAGCCCCGTTTGGGCGCTCTCGGCTCTCCGGCCTGTTCAGGGAACGACGAACTCAACAGCCCCGATGTCTGGCTTCAGCCCTTGTGGGCGTGGTATTCCGAATACGTCGAACGGCGTCGTTCGCGTCGCAGTTCGGTCCGCCGCGTTGATTGCCGGACTGTTCGGAAGCAGGTGGAAGTTCTCGGCGGCACCGGTGTTGACCAGTTGAGGATCGGCGAACAGCGACTTCGCATCTTGCTTCGCCCCACTCTTGTATGCAGCGAACGTTGAGTACGACCGACCGTTCCAAGTGATGCCCACGTTGTTCGCCCCCGAGGCATTGAACCAGACATTGTTGTCGAGTACGTTCTTCGTGTTCCCGGCATCGGACGCGATCAGCACCGTGTTCGCCCCGGCGACAAAAATGTTGTTGGCCACCGTGTTTCCCGACGCGAACTGGATCCAAAGCTGGCCGAAGCCAGCGTCGAGAGTATCGTTCTGAAAAACCGTGTTGTGGATGAAACGGCACGATTGCGTCCGCCCTCGGTTGGACGCGTACCCACCGAACGCAATCCCAGCCTTGTCGTTTCGAAAGATGAGGTTGTTCTGCACGACAACGGCCGAAGTCACGAGACCCCTGTTCTCCGCGCCAATCTCCAGTCCAATATCGCATTGGCTGATGATGTTGCCGTCGATGACGATGCTCTTGCCACCGTCCACGTAGATGCCTGCGGCGAAACCGTCCTCATAGTTGGAGCGGCATCGCCGCACGATGTTTCCCTTCACGAGACCGTTTCGTGCGACAAGTGAGGAGTTCGGCTGGATCGACCTCTCACCGCCGATGCAGTCGATCCCAATGTTGTTCACGTTGGTGATCCCGTTGCGCGAGACGACGAAGTCGGTGACGTTGCCGTTCAGAGTGATCGCTTCGCTCGGAGCCGGTTCGCAATCGAAGACTTCGTTGCTGTCGATCAGGATTTTTGACCACGGCTGCGCTGCCGTCCCGTAGACCGTGATCGCCATCGCACTGACACCCGTCAGGTCGTGGAAATCGTTGTTGACGATCTCAATCTGTGTCCCCGCCCCTTCCAGCCGCACGCCTGAGCCATCCACGACATTGATATTGTTCCGAAACTCGAAGCCTTCAATCCTGAGAAAGCTTTTGTTGCGAATGTACACGAGGTGGTTGCCGGGAACTCCGGTCCCGTCGATCACGGGAACATCCGTACCGAACGCCTTCAGTTGAATCAGCCCTGCCACCGAGCCGCTGTTTGGAAACACCAGTCGCTCGTGAAAGACGCCGTTGCGAACCAGCACATTGTCACCGGGAACCCGCGCCGAATTCAGTCCCTTCTGGACGGTTTGAAACGGCGACGCGACGGTCCCCGGATTCGAGTCATTGCCCGTGGGCGACACCACGTAATCGGTGGCCGTAGCCGAGCCAACGATCCCCAACACCAACCCAAAGCCACACAGAGTTGATCGCAAAGTCACGGTGAGTCTCACTGAAAAGAGGGGGCGGTTCAAGTTGCGAGCGGGCTTCCCAGACGGATCATCGACAACGGCCAAGTGGCACGAAACGAACCACCTCAATGACACTAACTCGAACAACGAACGCCGCCGCGATTTTGGGTTCTGAAACGCGCACTTCGCCGACTTCTTTGCTCCCGTTGCAGGTTGGTTTGGCAATTCAATTCCTGCCGACCTGTAGCCGAATCGCATCGCGACGGACATCACTTCGTTAGCTTCCAACCTTCACTCGTCACCGCGAGGCCAGTGTGACTCTTGTGCCTGTCGTAGACCGCGTGCATCTCATCGGTCGAGTCGAAGAAGCCGACGATGAACGCGGCGCTGAAGGACTCACCCGCCTTGATGGGCCGCTCGCCGAACTCCTCGATCAGGCAGACGTATCCGCGTTGGTGGCACCACGCCTCCGAGACCACGGTCGGATCGAGCGTCATCCCGGCCAGCCACGGCCCGGTTTGACCGGTCTCAACGTTGCGAATGTGGTAGCCGCGAATCATCCGCTCGGGCGACTTGTCCCGGTCACGACGGAAGTTGAACCGCTCATCCGGGGCGAAGCTTGTCAGAAACTCCTTCGCCGGGATCAGTCCCGCGTCCTTGTTGTGGTAGCTGAGATAGACCTCGCTGAAGCTGTCCCCCTGTTTGTGCTTGATATGCCCTGGCATGTCGATCCGCAGGAACATCGCGTCGCTGTTGTTCACGGCGTCGATCCGCTGCATCGAGAGGAAGTAGCGCTGCCCGACGGGGAAGACCAGCCATTGCGTCCACATCGACCCGGTCTTCTTGCCCGGCGCTGCAGTGCGGTAATGGAACGTCTGCTTGATGGCAACGAAGTCTTTTCCGCGAATGATCTCGGGCTTGAGTTCCTTCGCCTGCGTACAGATCTGCGGACCTTCGATGCTGCGCTTGGGAGACTTGCCGTGGTACTCATTGCCGAACTTGTAGACCATCTCCCCGACCAATTGCTCGCGGTACGCTTCATCGCTCCCCGGCTCCATGATCCAGTCGGCGATGTCGAGTCCAAAGCCGAGATCCTTCGCGCCGGTCTTCTTGTCCACGAACGATTGCGCTTTGACTCCCGTCACGTAACCCTTCTTGCGAATCGTGGCCTCAAGCTGTGGGGTCGAGATCAGAATCTCATCGTCCTGCTCGACGACGGTGTAGTCCTGAGCGAATGCGGTGAAAGTCGTCGTCGCGGTCAGTGCGACAAGTGCCAACGAAATCGAGATCAGTCGAAGTGCCATCGGAGTCGAGCCTCACAGCGGGAGAGATGCAGAACGAGTTCTCAAGGCCGGGTCGAGTCTAGCCCTCGCGCTGGCCAGCGGCAAACGGAGTGAATCCGCGCAGGAGGTTCGGCCTGCCACTCCGTTCGGATGACACTCGCCACATCCCGGTTGCCCGAGTCTTCGCAGGCACCTATAATCAGCCCGCGTTCGAGACCTGTGTTTGAGTTGCCAACGGAGAGCATCAAACACCAACCGGGAGTGCGAAGTTCGGTGTCCCAACCCCCACGGATTCTTGTACTCGGTGCCGACGAAGAGGCTGGCCGGTCACTGCTGAAGACCATCGAATCGCTGTCGTGCAGCATCTGCACCACGATCGAAGAAGGCTGGCCAACGGAGCCGGTTTCCGCCGCCGACGAGATCACCGGCGCGGTCATGCTCGGTGAATCTGTCCGCCGCCTCCCCGCGCTGCTCGCCTTCGAGAACGTTCTTAAGCATTTGCCCGAAGGTGTCGCCGTCTTGGATGCGACACTGCACATTCGCTGGTGCAACGACCGATTCATCGAACTGACCGGCCGCAACGTGCCGGGCCAGGCGTCGCCAATTGGTCTGTGTTTTCACGATGCCTTCGGCGCACCGCAGATCATCGGACCGGACTTCTCGCCGTTCCACACGGCGCTCGGCATCGGTTCCACGGCCCGCACGACATACCGAGTGGGCGATCGAACCTATCTTGATGTCCTCGCTGCGCCAGTCTACGCGACGAACGCCGAGTACCCTTCGTTGCTCGTCGTGACCGTGCGAGACATCTCGGCGGAACAGCTTCAGGGTGAGAAGCTCACCGCGATTCATCAGGCGGGGCAAGACTTGGGCGACCTCTCCCCCGAGGACTTGGCTTCTCTGTCGGTCGAAGACCGGAAGGAGCTGCTCAAGCAACGAATCATTCTCCACACGAAGGATGTCCTGCACTTTGAGACCATCGAAGTGCGACTGCTGAACGAGCGAACCAACCGACTTGAGCCGTTGCTGAACGTCGGCATGACAGCGGAAGCCGCCGCGCGCGAGCTGTTCGCCGTGCCGCAAGACAACGGCGTCACAGGCTTCGTCGCGGCGGAAGGCAAGAGCTACCTCTGTCGTGACACCTCGAACGATGAACTCTATTTGCAGGGAGCTGCCGGCGCAAGAAGTTCGCTGACCGTGCCGCTCATCCGACACGAGCGCGTGTTGGGAACGTTCAACGTGGAGAGCACTCAGCCGAACGCCTTCTCGGAACAGGACCAACTATTCTTGGAGCTGTTCTGTCGCGACTTGGCGCTCGCGCTGAACACGCTCGAACTGCTGGTCTTTGAACGCGTGGCTATCGCGTCCGAGAGCTGCAACGTCCTGCTGCGTGATGCGGCCAAGCCGGTCGATGAAATTCTCAGCGACATCGCGTGGCTGCAAAACAAGTACGTCGGCTTCGATCCCGAAGCGGTCGGGCGACTGCAACGGATGCTGAAACAGACTCGCAAGATTCGCCAACTGATCCACGGCATCGGTGAGAAAGTCGCACCGAACGCCACCAGCCCCGCTCAGCAACAAGTCACGCCGCGACCGAAGCTCAAACACAAACGAGTCCTTGTCGCTGACGCGGAAGAGCCGGTCACACAGGCCGCTCACGAGCTGCTTACCCGGTACGACTGCGAAGTCGAAGCGACGCACTCGGGCGAAGATGCCCTCCAGATGATCCGCAGCTTTCACTACGACGTGGTGCTGTTCGACGCCGAGATGACCGACATGCACCTCATCGCAGCGCTGACTCAAATCCGTGGCATCCATCCGCACCTGCCGGTCATCATCATGAAGGGCTTCGGATACGACGGTGCTCATCGCATGGTCAACGCGAGGCAGATGGGCTTCAAGCTCGCACTCTACAAGCCGTTCAAAGTCGAACTCCTGCTGACCGAACTTGAAAAAGCTCTCACACCGCCCCCCGATGAGCCGCCGGAGTCGAGTTGAATGGCCGAGCAATATCGGACTGCCAAAGATGAGAAATTGGCGAGCCGCGTGCCGTAAGGCTGCCGGTTCTTAACGATCGCTGGAGACGCACGGCCTTATGGCACACGGCTGGTTTAGGAACTCTCAGACATTCTCGCCCAATGATGCCCTCACCCTCACCACGGATTTCATCTGCTCATGCACGACTACGCCGCTGAACTTCAAGCCGCCCTTGCCGCCGTCCGTGAAGCCTCCCGTTTGTGCAAAGCCGTGCAAAGTACGATCACGTCCGAAGTCCTCGACAAGAAGGACAACAGCCCGGTGACAATCGCCGACTTCGGCAGCCAAGCGATAGTCTGCCGGGTGATCGGCGATGTTTTTCCAGACGATCCGATCATCGCTGAAGAAGACTCTGCCGCACTCCGTCAGCCCGAGAACACCAGCTTCCTCGGCAGCATCCTCGCTGAGGTTCGACGACTTGGGATCAACGCGACGCCCGATGATCTCTTCCAATGGATTGATCGCGGCAATGCAGCCGAATACTCGCGGCGGTTCTGGACGCTCGATCCGATTGACGGGACGAAGGGCTTCTTGAGAAAGGGCCAGTATGCAGTCTCGCTTGCGCTGATCGTGAACGGCCGGATCGAACTCGGTGTTCTCGGCTGTCCCAATCTTCCGGTCTCCGCCCGCAACGAGGCGTCGCTCGACATGCTCTGCTACGCGGTGCGAGGTCATGGCGCGTTCATGCTGCCGCTGGAGGGTGATGCCACACCGTGGCCGATCCGCGTCTCTGATGTCTCCGATCCAAAGTTGGCTCGGTTCTGCGAGTCGGTCGAGTCGGGGCACAGCGCGCACGATCATTCGGTCAAGATCGCGAGCCTGCTCGGCCTGACCGCGCCGCCCATTCGCATGGACAGCCAAGCCAAGTACGCGACCGTCGCTCAAGGTCGAGTCGAAGCTTACCTCCGACTGCCGACTCGCGTCGGCTACTTCGAGCGCATCTGGGATCACGCGGGCGGAGTGATCCTCGTTGAAGAAGCGGGCGGCCGAGTCACGGATCTCAACGGCGACCCGCTCGACTTCACCTGCGGCCAAACGCTGCTCAAAAACCGGGGCGTCATCGTGACAAACGGCCTCCTCCACGATGAGGTTCTCACGGCAGTGAAGAACGCGATCGCAACTGAAACGTAGAGAGGGAGACCGTTTTGTTTCACCGTATGAACAAATCAGAACTGCCGCAGCACTCCCACCACCAGACCAATGATCGAGACCTTGTCGGCAAACACCGGTGGCAAGCTTTTATTGAGTGACTCCAGCCGCACGCGGCGCGACTCGCGGTAGTACCGTTTCACAACCGTTCCCGCGCCATCGACGACGGCCAGCACCAGCTCACCGTCGCGGCAATCGGCCTGCCGGCGGATCGCGAGATAGTCGCCCTCGGCAATGTGATCGTCGAGCAGACCATGCCCGACGACACGTACACAGCCGTGCGACTTGGACGCGAACAAGCCGGCAAATTCGATCCGCGTCGTCGGCTCGGGCAACACCACCAATGGTTGGCCAGCGGTGAGATGGCCGAACAGTGGTAACGCGGCCTGCGGTTGCGGCGGCTCGGTCAGTTGGATCGCCCGCGACATCCCGGCCTCGCGTGTGATGAGGCCCTTCTTTTCCAACGCCTTCAGGTGACACATCACTCCGTTCGGCGAACCGATCTTGAAGTTCAGCCCGATCTCACGCACCGTCGGCCCGTATCCCCGCGACACGATCATTTCGCGCAAGAACTCAAACACCTCGCGCTGCCGTTCGGTCAGTGTTGTACGGCTCGAATGATCGCCGGGACTTGTCATGGTAAAGCTGCTTAAAAAGGAGGGCACACGGGGCAGCTTTGTAACCTGCCTGTCCCCGGCAAAGAACCGACGCGGCTGGAGTTTTTTTGCCTCGCGTCCGATAGACAGATTGATCGTCAATTTCGCTCACTTTCTCAGGGCCTTCGTCATGTCGTTGAATGATCTCTCCGTTTCTCGTCGCGCGGTGCTGCTCGGTTCACTGGCCGTCTGTTGCGGATGCCGCTCGGTTCCGATGACAGGACGCAGGCAGATGCTCTTCAGTTCGGACGGAAGCGAGGCGCAGCTTGGCCTCACTTCTTATGAGAGCATTCTCAAGGAGCAGCCTGAGTCGAAAAACGGACACTTCAAGGAATTGGTCGCACGCGTCGGACAGCGGATCGCGAAAGTCTCGGGGCGCGAGGACTATCAATGGGACTTCCGCACGCTCGCCTCGGATGAACAGAACGCGTTCTGTCTCCCCGGCGGCAAGGTCGCCGTCTACGAGGGAATCATGCCCGTCTGCCAAACGGAAGCCGGACTGGCCGTCGTCATGTCACACGAGATCGGACACGCGCTGGCCAGGCACGGTGGCGAACGGATGACGCAATCAACAGTGGTCAACGGTGGCAAACAAGCCGTCGCGTTTGTCACGAAGAACCAGGATGCCAAGCGGCAGGAGCTGATCGCGCAGGCCTACGGTCTCGGGTCTCAATATGGCGTGTTGCTGCCGTTCAGCCGCAAGCATGAACTTGAGGCAGACCAAATCGGCCTGATGCTCATGTCGAAAGCGGGCTACGACCCGCGCGAGGCACCGGCGTTCTGGACTCGGTTCGGCGCGAGTCACGAGGGGAAAAAGCCGATGGAATACATATCGACTCACCCGAGCGACGAACACCGCGCCAGTGCCCTCGCCGCGCAAATGCCTGAAGCCAACGAACTGTACTTGGCAGCAAGCGACAAGATCGGCAAGGGCGAAGCGATCCAGGTTGCTCAAGCAGGAGTGACGACACAGACCGGCTCGTCGGCGAAGTCACCGATTCAAGCCGCAGGCTTTAGCGCGGATGAACTCTGACGCAAACGCAATCCATGCCCATGAGAACGAACTCGAGGCATAGCCTCTCACCGGTTCGGCTTGGCCGGAGAAATCGCTCCCGGCGCGGTGGGAATCTGCGTCGAGTGCAGCACGAACAGCACCTTGACCTCGTTCCGAGTCCCTTCCGATCGACCGTAGCCTGCGTTCTGTTGCGGCATGAAGTTGCTCGTCCCACCTCGAAACGAGTTCGCTCCGCCGCGCGAGTTCATCCCCTGCGACTGGAAATTGTTGAGCAACGGCTCGACTGGCGCGGGGATGTCGGTCGGCAGATTGAATCGCTGCTGATAAGCCCGACCGGAACCGGCTGAATCGAGAGCAGCACCACTCCGCTTCAGATCGCCTTCCGGCTTGGAAGCGTGCGATACAGCAGGAGCCTGGTCAGCGCGACGGAACACATTGTTGTTGCCGCCCTCCAAAGCCTTCTTGGCAACCGTTGACGCAGACGACGATGCCGGTTGATCGACAACCGCTTCAGGCGTGGTGCCGTTCGCATTCGCCGCCACTTCAACGGAATTGGCGAGACCGTAGTTGGCGTCGTTGTTTCGCGTCAAAAGAGCGTTCAGCGCCCGAGCCGCGTCCTCATCCATACCGTCGCCCACAATAGGTGGCTTACTGCGAGAAACCGCTTGCTGGTCCCGCTTCGCATCCTTCGCGGAAGCCACAGAGTTATTTGCAGCGACACCCTCGGTCTTGGATTCCGCCAAGTTCTCCACGATCGGCAACTGTACCGGTGGCTGTGTCGTCCAACTGAGGAACAACTCGGGCTGACGCGACATGTCCTCCAACGCCTTGGCCAAATGCTCACCCGGCCCGACCGAGTAGACCACGACGATGTCATTGGAATTCGACCGCTCACTCGGCTTGCCGCTCTGCTGTTTTGCGACATTTCCCGCCTGACCGGCCAACCCTGCTTGGCCCGACTGACGAGGCCGAATGCTGTTCCGTGAGAGCAGCACCTGAACTTGATCGGCTCCCCGCTCAATGTCGAGAACGGCCAGATCGACCACCGCCACGTTGCTCTCGGGATCAGCGACCTGCGGCACGAACTGATAGACCTCGCCAACTCGCAGACCATTGAGGAAGTCGCTGTTGTTGAGGTACACGGGTGCCGCCGAGTTGTCGTTAACAACGCCGTTGTTGCCGAACGAGGCCAACGGCTTGGACTTCGAATTCACGTCGAAAGAGTTCTGCTGTTCGAGTCGTACTTCGTCTTGAACCGACATACTCCGGCGAGGCATGGCCGCTGCGGCCGAAACGGGTTGATTCGCCGCTCCCGCCACATCAGCACCACTCATCTCCGGCTTCCGAGACCCGTCGTCGAAGCGGGTGAGGTCGCGCACTAACGCCTCACCAACAACAGATTCCTTTTCACTCAACTGACGCTCCATCGCTGGAGCGGCCGTTGTGGCGAGAGCGAGTCTCGTCGTCGCAGAGTCGTTCTCACGAAGAGCCTGCAAATGCGAAGCGGGACGGTCCACGAGATTCACCATCAACATCAATGCCGCAGCCGTCGCGGCCGCTCCCAAACACGCGGCCATCCATTCCCGACGGAGGCTTCGCACGGGAGCGACCGTTTTCTGCTCCGCGAGCGGCAACAGATCCGTTTCACGCTGCACGCGCGAGGCCAGTTCCACTGGAGCCGCCTCACGCGGGAACGAGTGCAACAGCGCCGAGAGCTGCGCGATCTCATCAAGTTCGCGCCGTGACGCGACCGATCCGTCAAGCAACTTCTCCACGGCCGTACGTTCCTCGGGCGAAGCTTCGCCATCGAAGTAGGCCGAAAGCAATTCATCGGGAACCTGAGGGGTCATATCACACATCCAAACCTGTCTGCTGAACGATCAAACTTGTTGCTCACTCTTCTTCCGCTCGCAACAGAATATTTAACTTGGCTCGCAGCTCCAGCCGTGCTCGATGAATTCGACTGCGCACCGTTCCAAGCGGCACAGCGACGACTGCCGCGATCTCTTCGTAACTCATCCCATCCATCTCTTTCAGAACCAATGCCGTACGGAACTCATCGGAAAGTTCAGACAATGCCTGCCTCACCAACCGTTGCCGATCGGAAACGTGCATCGCGTGAGACGGCTCGTTCGACGGATCATCGTCCATCGGCTCCAAGCCGCTCGCTTCGCGTCGTGCTTCCACACTGACCATCATGCGCCGGTTCTTTCGTTTCGCACTGACCGCCGCGTTGAGCGCGATGCGGAACAGCCACGAGTAAAACGCCGCCTCCCCTTTGAAGCTGGCCAGCTTCGTGAAGGCATTCACGAACGCCTCCTGCGCCACGTCCTGAGCATCCTCAGCGGAGCCAAGTGCGTGGAGCAAACCATGAAACAAACGGTGCTGATACCGCTCGACAAGCTGCCCGAAGGCGTCTCGCCGACCGGCCAGACACTGGTCGATCAGAGTTTGATCTGTGGGAGCGTTCACGATCACCGGTGAATGAGAGGTCGGAGCTTGGCCCAAAGTTCCCGCGATTTGAGGAGCCTGCGAGAAGTTATACCTCGCGCGGTAGGTAATGAGACTTTCTTGGTGAGCCGGACGGCGTCAGCCCAATGGCACTCACTTTGGCCGCAAAGCAGCAGGCACACTCCGTGTGCCGTCCGCATTTCGCCGGTTACGGCACATGGGATGTGCCTACTACTTACTAAAGTGAGTGCCATTAGGCTGACGCCTCCCGGCGAACCAAGATGGCTTGTTGTCGAGTATCTCCCACTCGGCCTCGGGCGATTGTAGCGATCACGCCGATCCGGAGGTCACGCTGACAGGGGCAGGCGACTGCGCGGGAGACGCCTCCGACACAACAATCCGATCCCGCACCGCTGGCCGCCGTGACAGCCAGATCATGAAGCCAACATTGACCAGAAACAGACTGATGCTCACCCACTGCGAGATCGTCAAGGAGGTGCCGAGTTGGCCCCCTTCGTCATTCCGCAGGATCTCGATCACGAAGCGCGTGATGGGATAGATCATCAACGCGACCGCGAAACATTCTCCGTTACGACGCCGGTGGCTGAAGTACCAAAACGTCAGGGCCGCGATCAGGAAACCATCCAGCGCGCTGTAGAGTTGAGTGGGATGGAGCGGCGGCGTCCACAAGGCATCGGGCGGAACAAGCCGTTTCCAAACGAGAGCATCGAACGTCGCGCTCCCTCGCGGAAACTGCACCGCCCACGGCAACGAACATTCATCGCCGTAGCAGCACCCGTTCAAGAAGCAACCGATCCGCCCGAATCCGATCCCGATGAAAATTGACGGCGTGATGACATCCACCAAGCCCAGCGGCGAAACACCGCGATAGCGGCAGAACGCGAAGAACGCCGCGCCTCCTGCCAGCAAAGCTCCATACAGCACCAGCCCCCCCTGCGAGAGGTTGAAGACCGCATTGAGCAAACTTTGCACATCGTTGACGTTCGCGAAGACTTCCTCGCGCTTCTGCACGAGATAGAACAACCGCCCGCCCGCGATGCCGCAGAGGAACAGGCAGAAGGCCATGTCCCAGATGAGATCCGTCGAGACGCCCTCGCGCTCCGCACGCCACGACGCCAACCAGATCGCACTTGCCATCCCGAGAAACAACATGAAGCCGTAGCCAAACACCGGCAGACCGTCTCGAAAGTTCGGGGACCCGTTCGCACGCAGCCACGCCCCCAACTGCGGTGCGGCATAGACGATCACGAACGCTCCAGCCAACCAACGGCCGATTGACCAGAGATCGTCGGCATCGAAGCGACGGCCCACTTCCTTCCGACGAGCGATCCATGCCCAAAGCCCAAACAGCACCCACGCCAGCAGCACGATGCCGAAGCCAAATCCCGGCACTTGAACAAGTGGACCGAAGTTCCAAGGCCGATCGAGCGGGATCTGAAACAAAACTTGACGCATGGCGAGCCTGACAATTTAGGAGTCACAAAGTCATTTGCGAATGAAGACCGCGTTGTCGATCAGCCGCGTTGTTCCAAATCGGGCTGCGATAAGGGCGACCATTTCCGGCTCGGCCGTCGCCAAAGAACAAAGCGTTTCCGGATGAACGATCACCGCATAATCGAGAACCGCGCCGGGGGTCGCCTGGACGTGGCTTCGCATTGCCGCTTCAACTCGTTTCACGTCGTCTTCGCCCGACGCGAATGAAAACTCTGCCATGCGAAGCGCCTGTGACAGGCACAGCCCTGCTTGTCGTTCGGTCGCACTGAGGTACGCGTTGCGGCTGCTCATCGCCAAGCCGTCGGGATCGCGCAGCGTCGGACAGGTGACGACCTCCGTCGGCAGGTTCAGTTCGCGAGTCATCACGCGAATGAGCATCTGCTGCTGATAGTCCTTCTGCCCAAAGTAGGCTTTGTCTGCGAGAACAATCAGAAACAGTTTGGTCACGACGGTCGCAACCCCTCGAAAATGGCCCGGCCGAATCTGACCTTCGAGAACCTCAGACAGACCGCTCACTTCAACGAACGTGCGATGTCCGACCGGGTACATCGTTTCGACGGTGGGGTAGAACACGAGGTCCGCCCCTGCCTTCGCGCACAGTTCCAGATCGCGCTCGCGTGGTCGCGGGTAACGGTTGAAGTCTTCATTCGGCCCGAACTGAGTCGGATTGACGAAGATGCTGACCACCACGAAGTCGCACTCGGCCCGTGCTCGCTCGACCAGACTGACGTGTCCCTCATGCAAGGCACCCATCGTCGGAACGAACCCGACGGTGCGGCCCGCTCGCCGCATCACAGTCACTGCCGCGCGCACATCGGCGACTGTTTCGGCGACGAGCAACGTTGTCGGCTGAGGAGCGGTCACAGAGGTTCTCTCGACTCGAACAGGCTTACGGAAACGCGTACGTTCGGTTACCGCGATCAAAGTCAGCGTCGGTCAACTTCACGTTCAACTTAAGGTTCGCGTACGTGTACTCCTCAATCACCGGTGGAGACTTGTCGTTCTTTTGCGGGAAACCGAGTTGTTCGATGCGAATGGCCAAGCCGGTCTTCGTCTCAATCCAAAGCCGCGTGATATGGAACTTGAACTGATTGCGTGGCGTCGGGTGGAGTGACTCATACGCGATGCACTCTTCGCCACTGGGAAGCTTGGCGCTGGGATACTTCTGCGTCTTGACCTCGCCGAATTTCCCTTCGTCCTCCCATTGCTTGATGACTTTGTCGAGCATGAATTTCAGGCCGATCATCGTCACCGGGTAACGGTTCTCGGCCATGACATCGGCCGCGCTCGGAGCACGAAACACGGTCCCAGCCAGCGATTTCAGGCCCGCTTCGTGGATGAGCAATTGGTTGTTATTGCGGCCATGCACATAAAGCACTTCGCGCCCGGCGCTGGCATCGATGAACTTCAAGTAGACGCTGAATGGTTCCTCGCGCAGCTTGAGTTTCATCGTGGTCGATTGCAGTCGGCGACCGAGCAATTCGCGTTTGACGAAGTTGGCCTCGTAGTCCTTCACCGCCCTCAGTGCCTCGCGCGCCTTGTACGCCTCTTGCAACGGCAGGTAGAGCGGATGAGCTTCGTCGATGGGCGGCTTCGGAAGTTCTTGACCATCGGAGGACGTGACCGACGTGATGGGCGAGGCCTCTTTCACGGCGGTCTGCGGTGGCGACTTCGGCTTGTCTTGGGAGTCGCTTTGGGGGAGATCGTCCGCACACACGGCCGCTACCAACGAGAGCGACCACACACACGCAGCGGCAATCACCAACAATGCAAGCATCACGCGACTACGGTTCAGAAGCATCACTCGAATCGACATCGCATCAACCCCTTCCGAAACAGGCTCGGAAGGCCGTCTCACTGATCTCGTGAACGATCCCGCCCGGCCCTCACATCAGTCGGAACACTAGCTGAGAAGCTAAAAACTGGCAAACCCAATCGTTGTTGACGACCACGCGGCGAACTTCAAGCAGAGTTGTCTCACCGCGTGGAAAAGAGTGAACGATGGCGAGTCGCATGCCGTCAGACTGCGGGTTCTGAATCGTCGCAGGAAACCCGTGGCCTGACGGCACACGGACTCACTCGGCACCACACTCACTTCAGGTGCGAGATGATCTTCTGATCGAGATTCGGAATGCGACGGCG
Organism: Schlesneria sp.; assembly: GCA_043749505.1. Classification (GTDB taxonomy): domain Bacteria; phylum Planctomycetota; class Planctomycetia; order Planctomycetales; family Planctomycetaceae; genus Schlesneria. The sequence continues at coordinate 23,214 of JAYVDI010000410.1, forward strand.
CAGGTGTTGGCTGAGCGGCGTCGGGGCTTTGCCGGATTTGATCTCGCCGAAGTACGCCACCAATGCCTCGCGCGCGGCGGGTGGGCCGTGCAGGATGAAGTGGATGACGCCCCACGCGTCGCGGTAGTCGTCCTTGCCCATGTCGAGCATCTCGCGTTTGGCTTCCAGCTTCTCGATCTCCGGCTTCCAGCCCAGCCACATGGCTCGTTGAATTTCTCCGAGATGAGGATGGTGCTTCTCGCGCAGTCCCGGCGAAGCTTCAAAGTATTCGGCGAAACCTTCGTCCAGCCAGAGGGGCACGTAAGGGAGGGCGGTGTGCAGCAGCGCGTGCGTCGTTTCGTGTCGCACATCCGTGTCGAGGTCGCGCGTCCGATAGGTGTTTCGATAGGCGTAGACGCGCCCGGCATCGGTCCCCTGCACAAACAACGCGCGACGTTTGGTTCCGTCCGGGATCCGCTTGCTCAGATAGTTCACGTAGGTCGATTGACTGCGAAACAGATGGATTTGGATTTCCGTCGGCTGACACTTCAGCGACAGCATCCCTTCGAGATCAGTCTGCAAATCGCCGAGGTCACTCACCAAGTCCGATACGTCGCGCAAGGCGAACTCGGATCGGATCAGGTACGGCCCGAGTTGCTTTTCCTCGACCCAACCCGACGCCGCCCACAACGGCAGCGCGATCAGAAGCAAAACAACAAAGCTGGCTAGAAGTCCTCGCATGGCGGCGGTGTGTATCCGAGCCTGCGGGAAATGGTCAAGGCGAAACGCAGCCACACACCAACCCGCAGCGTCAGCGATGACGGGCGTCGTCAGAAGTCCGGCTTTCGGAAAAGCCGGACTTCGGGACTTCGCTTCACCGAACAAGACTCTGCACAGCCAGGTCCACGTTCGCGACCGGCTTCGGCGCTCCACCCCTAAATTCGATCTGTCCCTTGCGATCAATCACAAACACGCCGGGCTTCGCCTTTCCTGTCGAGTCATCCCAGCGGCCCCAACGCCGGTGGATTTTTTGAGCCTCCTCAGGTGAGACCGGATTGAAGTCCGAGATGAGTGGAAACGGGAACTCACCCGCCCGATCCGGCAACATCGCCGCGCGGTTCTGTTGAGGCAACGCGGTACTCACAGCGATGACCTTCACATCGTGAGCCTTCAGTTCGACGAACCGCTCTCGCAGACGAAGCAACTCCGCGTCTTTGTCCGCTCCCAATTCGCCATCAAAGAACAGCACGATCACGCGATGCCGTCCGAGAAACGCCGCCAACCTCACCATCCGGTTGTCGGAATCCAGTCCCTCAAAATCCAAGTCGGCCGCCGAACGAGCGACGATTTTGGCTGCTTCCAAACTCACTTGAGCCGCGTAGTCCTGCGGCTTGTTCGTCATCACCCGCCAGGTAGACAGCACGGCGATGACGACGCCGGCGACGATGGGGATCAGAACGCGACGGTCTGTCATGAAGTTGGCTCATTCGTTGGGAGCGTTCGCTCGTCGCATGTGAATTCCGAGCGGGGCGGCGTCAGCCCCCCGGTTCCTGGGCGTCAGCCCGGTTTCTAAGAACCGGAGGGCTGACGCC
>JAYVDI010000411.1:0-8183 GCA_043749505.1 Schlesneria sp.
ACTAGGTCCTGAACCTAGCGCGTCTGCCAGTTCCGCCACCTGGGCCAAAGCGGCCGAGAGAATAGTAGCTGAGGTGGGAAGCGGCAAGGGCGTGTGATGATTTTCGACGAGGCCATTCCGCATTCAACTGAGGGGCGACGGAGGGCTATTTGACTGTGAGTTTTCGCACTTTGTGGTTGTTGCTGTCACCGATGTAGATGTTGCCGTCGGCAGCGACAAAGACGCCGTGCGGGCGATTGAGGCGGCATTTTGAGGGATCGCCGTCCGGGCCATCTCCCGCTTTGCCGTCACCGATCAGGGACTCGATCACGCCGGTCTGTTTGTGAATGATGCGGATCGTGTGGTTCTCGGTGTCGCACAACAAAATATTTCCCGCGTGATCGACCGTCGCCCCTTTCGGGCCGGCGAGTTGAGCTTTGCGAGCGTCACCGCCATCACCTCCGAATCCCGACTTGCCGGTGCCAGCGATGTGGTGCAGTGTGCTTGTCTTGAGGTTGGCTCGATAAACGGCGTTCCCTTCGCGCAGGACAATGATCACGTTGCCATCCGCTTCCACGGCGAGCGTCCGTGGTCCATTCAGTGGCGTTCCAACGAGCGGCGATCCATCGGGAGTCGCCTGTTTGTCGCCCGTGCCCGCGAACGTGGAGACGATGCCGGTGTCGAGGTTCACTCGGCGAACGCGATGGTTCTTGATGTCGCAGATCAGCAGGCCATTCGACTTGTCGAGCACGACGGAGATGGGAAGGTCAAACAAGGCGACGTTTGCGGGGCCGTCGTCGCCGGAGTAACCCGCCTTGCCGGTTCCAGCAACGCTGGTCATCACGCCGGTCTTGGCATCCACACGACGCACAGCCTGCGCGAGCATGTCGGAGATGTAGTAATTCCCCGCCGCATCGAACCGCAGTTCGTGCGGTTGATTCATGACCGCCTTCGTCGCCAGTCCACCGTCGCCCGCGTAACCCGCCTTGCGACCCGTTCCGGCGACCGTCGTCAGCGCGTTGGTTTTGAGATCGAGTCGGCGGATGACGTGGTTGGAGAACTCGCAGAAGTACAGTGCGCCGTCAGGCCCGATTTCCAGACCGAACGGCTGACCGACACCTGCTCGAAGCGCCGGGCCGCCATCGCCAGAGAACTCATCCTTGCCGGTCCCTGCGATGGTCGTGATCTCGCCCGACATCGCGAGGTTGCCCGGGAGTAAGTTCAGGATTACGAGGACGAGACCGCGTGATACGAGACGGAGCATTTCCGAAGTTCCTTTGAAGTGATAGTCGTGACGTGAATGGAGATACCTCACGCGGCCCAAGCTGAGAGATTGGCGAGCCGCATGGCGGGTTCTTGATCACGGCGGGAAACCCGTGGCCTGACGGCACACCGCTCAACGAGAACATCTCATCTCATTCCTACTCAGGAACTCAAGCGAAAGTACTCGGCAAATCAAGGTTGGTCTACTGCGGGGCAGGGGCTACCGCCGGGCAGCGGGCGGAACCCGATCACTCGCCGAGGAAGGCTTTCTTCAACTCGTCGATGACCGCGTCGGGCATCGGAGTGACGGTGCCGATCGGGCGGCTGTTGATGATTGCTTCGGCGGTCGTCTCCAAAACTTCTAGGCGGTCGAACGTGTCGAGGATGCTCGAACCGACCACGAGGACGCCGTCGTTGTCGAGCAGCACTGCGGGTGAACGGGGCGAGACGTAATCGGCAATGTTCGCCATGGAAACGGCGTTCGACTCGCTGGAGAGATAGTGGACGCCGAAGGGGGCTCGCCCCACATCGCGCAGGAAGATGTAACTTTCGGGAATCGTGCGTGCGTCGAGCGGGACGTTCGTCACACTGAAGGCCGTCGCGTTGACCGGGTGAGCGAACACGATGGCTCGCACATCGGGATGTCGGCGATAAATCTCGCGATGCGCGAGCGTGGCTCGACTGGGGCGCTTGCCCGGTTCCGATGTCTCGCCACTGACGAGAACGATGTCGTCGATCTCGAGCGATGAGCGATCGCGCTGAGCCGGCGTGATGAGGAACGAGTCCGCGTCGAGTCGCGCGGAAAAACTCCCTTCGGTGCTGATGAGGAGCCGTTGGCGGCAGCCTCGCCGGAGGAACTCACAAAGCTGGCGACGCAGCTCCTGTTCGCGACTGGTCGCGGCGGGAGGCTCGACGGGCGACAACGAGACGCGCCGACGTTCGGCCAGCGCGAGTTGATCATCCGTGAGATACCGCACGTCGCCGAGCAGGCGGGCCTTGATGATGGTCTTACCCGCGAATTCGAGAGCCTCGAACCGCTGATAGGCCTGCGAGAGCGAGTTCCCACCCACGACCACGCCGTGATTTTCGAGGATCACGCCGTGCAGTCCGCCTGCGAACGATCGAGCGATGTTTTGTGCAAGCTGCTCGCTGCCGGGCAGAGCGTATGGCGCAAAAGCGGTCTCGCCGCAGACCGAATGTGCCTGAGGGAACAGCCGCGTGTTGGGACGTTGCCCGCAGATGCTAAACGCCACGAGGGCGACGGGGTGCGCGTGAACGATCGCACGAACGTCTGGCCGCGTCGCATAGATCGCGCGGTGAAAGGGGAACTCGGAAGAGGGTAAATGGGGACCTTCCACCGTTCCGTTGGCGTGCACGCAGACGATGTCGTTCCGCGTCAGGCTCCCCTTGTCGATGCGAGCGGGAGTGATCCAGGTGTCGCCATTCGATTCACGAATCGACAGGTTGCCGCCCGAGGTCGTCGTCATGCGATGGCGATAAATCCGTTCCATCGCCTGCATGATCTCGTCGCGCGGATGAACCAGTTCGCGAGGCGTGAGTTCGCATTGTTGTGTCATGACCAAACAACTCCCTTGAGGTCACAATGTTCTGTTCCGGTGGTTAGATAACTCACGCGGCACGAATTGAGAGATTGGCGAGCCGCACGCCGTCAGGCTGTGGGTTTTTGATCGTCGTAAGAAACCCGTGGCCTTAACAGGCGGTTAAGGCACACGGCTCGCCAAGACATCTCACCGACGCCGCGCGGGTGTCAACCAATCAGCGACCCGACGCCGCACCGAAGCGTCGGCCCGGTGGGCCGCCTCGTGCGGGGCGGCGCGGTGGCTGGCCTCCCTCTGTTGAGGAAGAGGCTCCACGACCGACGGGGCGGCTGTTGGAACCGGGTGGTCGTTGTGGTCGGCCTGGACGAGCAGCGGGACGGCCATTGGACCGACCGTCGGACATCGGCAGCGTGGCGAGGTTCAATTTGAACGGATGGTTTTCCACGACGGGGATTCGTTGATTGATGATCCGTTCGATCCCTCGAAGCAGTCCCCGTTCTTCGCCGTCGCAGAACGTCAGGGCGAATCCCTCGGCACCGGCCCGCGCCGTGCGGCCGATGCGGTGAACGTAGTTTTCGGGTTCCATCGGCAAGTCAAAGTTGATGACGTGCGTGATGTTGTCGATGTCGATGCCACGCGCCGCGATGTCGGTCGCAACCAAGACGCGGGTCCGTCCGTCACGGAAGCCGTACAACGCACGTTGCCGCGCGGTCTGAGACTTATTCCCATGAATGGCATCGCTCGAAACACCAGCGAGGAGCAGCCACTTGGCGATCTTATCCGCACCGTGTTTGGTGCGTGAAAAGACGAGCGCCCGCTTCACGGATGAGTCGGACAGGACGGCTTCGAGCAACGCCCGCTTGTTGTCGCGCGACACGAACATCACGCGATGATCGACTCGTTCGGCCGTCGTCGATTGCGGAGCCACTTCGACTTTGACCGGATCCTTCAGCAGGCGTTGAATCAACGGCATGAGCGCGGGAGGCATCGTCGCCGAGAAGAACAGCGAATGGCGCTGCTTCGGAAGGACTGCGATAATCTTCTCGATCGCGGGAAGAAAGCCCATGTCGAGCATCCGGTCGGCTTCGTCGAGGACGAACGTTTCCAGACCGTCCAGACGCACGTCACCTTGCCCCATCAGGTCGAGCAAGCGGCCGGGAGTCGCCACGAGAATATCAACGCCGCGTGCGAGTGCTCGTTGTTGCGGCGTGTAGCCAACACCACCGACGACCACGGCTTGACGCAGCTTGAGGCCGCGACCGTAAGTCATGAAGCTCTCATCGATCTGTTGCGCGAGTTCCCGCGTCGGAGCGAGTACGAGCACGCGCGGCTTCTTGGGAACCACGGGCCGCATCGACAGTGCCAGTCGATTCAGGATCGGCAGTGCGAATGCCGCCGTCTTGCCCGTTCCGGTCTGAGCGCAACCGAGCAGGTCGCGGCCGGCGAGCAAGTGAGGAATGGACTGCGCCTGGATCGGCGTCGGGATCGTGTAGTTTTCGGTCTCAAGTGCCAATCGGATTGGCTCGACAAATTCAAAATCAGCAAACGTAGGCGTGTTCAAACGGGATTCCTATCGTGGCTCAATGGCCACTCGTGAAAAGCGTGGACCGACAGGCCCAACGCAGGGACTGGCCACCTGGTGCTCCCAACAAACCAACGGGTTCGCCGATAGCCCTCGCGCGGTACGCGAGCAGGGGCACTCAATGAGAGGACTCAACTGTCGCTTCAACGACGATCAATGCCAGAAAGGCATTGAAGTCGGAGTCGAGGCGACGCACGCGGCAAGTACGACTTCAAGGTCGCCGCGCCGCTTCAGTGAGAGTAGTAAAAAGCCAATGAACAAAACCTGCCTTCAAAGCAGGAGACGGTCTTGGCGACAAGACGCTTTCTTAGAGATCGTCTCGAATCCGGTCGCGCCATGAGGGACAACCGGTACATCTTTCGGGCGAAGGCGGAAGCGGGGGGCATTGCTGCCCCCCGCCCGCTCATATCGTTCGCCTTGGGCGTCGAGAGATCACTCAACGCGAGATTTAGTAACGACCGCCGCCGCCGCCGCCACCACCGTAACCGCCGCCACCGCTGCTGCGACCACCGCCGCCGCCGCCGTAACCGCCGCCGCCGCCACCGCCGCCACTGCGACGATCTTCGCGGGGACGAGCTTCATTCACGGTCATGGCACGACCCTGAAAATCAGCGCCATTCAGTGCGGAAATGGCGGCTTCTCCGCCGTCGCCCATTTCCACGAATCCGAACCCACGTGACCGACCGGTTTCCCGATCCGACACAACTTGGGCCGACGACACGCTGCCGTGTTGCGAGAAGAGTTCTCGCAGGTCATCGGCTGTGCAGCCAAAAGCCAAATTTCCAACATACAGATTCTTGCTCATCGTCATCCTTCGCGAACCAGACGGCCCGCCGAAACAGTTAACTGCCTGCCGCTGACACAGCGACAGGGAAGATCGACACCATACGAACGGCCCGTCGAGTGGAGGACTGTAAAGAACGCGAGCTTCAATAGTGAAAAGCCCAGTCTGCACAGAGAACCATCGAGACGGGAGTAGCTCGCAGCACCTTGACAGTGCCAACTCAACCGGCGACGGGCACCAACTCGTTCCTGAGACTGGCTCGACCACCCACGGGTTTCACACCATAGGGGATCGGCACCAGATGCGGGGCAAGCGGCCCCAACATGAGGCGGTTCATTGCAGCGATCATCTTCCTCTTTGGTGGACACTCGTCCTCCCAAAGTGGGCGGGAGTATAACGAGTGACTCGGAAAAGGGAACTCCGTTCTGAACACAATTGTTTTGGCCTCGCCCTAGGCGACTGAACTTACCCGTACTGACCACGACAATCGGCATCGGCCATTCGTGTGGAGTGATACGACCCACCCGGCATGATGCGATCGTCAGAACCGGACTTGGTAGCCCGTCAGGCAGTTCAATTCGAGGTCGCTTTCCATCACCAAGAGGTTGGCTTAGATTGATCTCGCAGCGTTCGGCCTCTCTTGACGCCGATGATTCTCGCCGCCGAACCATTTCAATTAAGGACTCTCCCTTGGCCGACAAAAAGCCCGACTTCGACGAGTTCCTCGACAAGTTCCGCAAGCACCGCGAAGTGATGATCGAGGAACTGCACAAGGTGATCGTGGGACAGTCGGAGGTCATCGATCAGATTCTCGCAGCGATCTTTACCGGTGGGCATTGCCTGTTGGTCGGTGTGCCGGGGTTGGCGAAGACGCTCACGGTCTCAACCATCGCTCAAATCCTAGACGTGCAGTTCAAGCGGATTCAATTCACGCCTGACCTGATGCCGTCCGACATCACCGGCACGAACGTCCTCGATGAGAACGACGCCGGGCGGCGCGAGTTCCGATTCGTCGAAGGCCCCGTCTTCACGAACATCCTCTTGGCGGACGAAATCAACCGCACACCTCCCAAGACTCAAGCCGCGTTGCTTCAGGCAATGCAAGAGCGTGAAGTGACCGTCGGTCAGACGACGTACAAGCTGCCCGAGCCATTCTTCGTCATCGCCACTCAGAATCCGATCGAGCAGGAAGGCACGTATCCGCTTCCCGAAGCCCAACTCGACCGCTTCATGTTCAACGTGAAGGTCGATTATCCGAATCTCGCTGAAGAGGAACAGATTCTGACATCGGCCACAACCGGCGAGCGACAAGAGGTCCGCAAGGTTCTCTCCGCGAAGGCAATTCTCTATCTGCAAAAGCAGATCAACACGATCGAAGCCGGACCGCTCACGATCAACTATGTCGCTCGTTTGGTGAGAGCCACCCGGCCGGCCGACCCCGCGTCACCGAAGTTCGTGCGCGACCTGGTGGACTGGGGCGCAGGCCCACGCGCCGGCATGTTCCTGATCGCGGGCGGCAAAGCGATGGCCGCGATGGACGGCCGCCCGAGCGTCTCCCTGCAAGACATCCGCCGCGTCGCCGTCCCGGTCCTCCGGCACCGCATCGCCACCAACTTCCAAGCCCAAGCCGAAGGAATGTCCTCAGAAACCATCATCGCCCGTCTTCTCGACGAGGTCCCCGAACCGAAGATCCCGAAGTACGTGTGAGAGTAAGTTGTCCGACCGCTAGGCGAGTTACTCACATCGTCCGGCCTCATCGAGTTCCCAATCCGCAAGCGGTGCGAACTCGGTCGAGAACTTCGCGGCCTTTCTCACGGGCGCGTTTGGCTCCGACTCGTAGCACGTCTTCGACTTCGCTGGGCTGGGCGGCAAGTTCTGTTCGCTTGGCGCGTGCGTCGGCAAAGTAGCTCATGGCGGCATCGAACACCGCCTGCTTGGCCTCACCGTAGCCCAGGCCTCCGGCGCGATAGCGGTTGGCGAGTACGGCCTGTTGCTCGGGCGTGGCGAAGAGTTGGAAGAGCGTGAAAACGGCGCAGGTCTCTGGGATTTTGGGAGCCTCCATCGGCGTCGAGTCGGTCTTGATCGACATGATCTTTCTGCGGAGCGGCTTCTCCGCCTCGAAAATTTCGATCGTGTTGCCGTAGCTCTTCGACATCTTCTCGCCATCGGTTCCCGGCACCTTGGCTCCCGCTTCCAGGACTCGCGCGGTCGGCAGCTTCAGAAACTCACCGCCGTAGATGACGTTGAACCGTTGAGCGATGTCGCGCGTCACTTCCAAGTGCTGAATCTGGTCCGCACCGACCGGCACCACGTCCGAGTCATACAGCAGGATGTCGGCTGCCATCAGCACCGGGTACGTGAACAATCCCGCGTCGGCGGAGATCCCCTTCGCAACCTTGTCCTTATACGAGTGACACTTCTCCAACAGGCTGTGCTGAGTCACCGTCATCAACAACCACATCAGCTCGGTTACTTCGGGAACATCTGACTGCCGGAACAATGTCGCGCGGGCCGGATCGAGCCCCAGCGCGAGCAAGTCCAACGCGGCGTCCCACGTACTCGCCTCTAGCGCCTTCGCATCGCGAACCGAGGTCAGGGCGTGCAGGTCGGCAATGAAGTAGAACGACTGCTCGTTCCCTTGCAGTGCGATGTACTGGCGGATCGCTCCGAAGTAGTTGCCCCAATGAAACCGACCCGTGGGCTGAATCCCGGAAAGAACCTTCATCGCAAAACCAAAGCTTTCAGGAACAGAACGTGGACGCCGTTGAAACAAGTGGCCCCGCCTCCTTCGACGGGAGGCGTTTTCCATCTCGAAACATACAAGCAGCCGGGGTGACGGAGCAACTCGCGCAGACGCGCAAGAGAAAAACCTTCCGCCGCCCTCGATTACGCTTAGAGTTGGGGGGCCGACCGCAGCCACTAGTGCGTATCCACGCTATGCCTAGCGCCCTCTGCGTAGGCTTGGTAGTCTGGGGGCCACCCGGGAGGTGGCCGATGGCATATTCGAAGGAATTTC
>JAYVDI010000412.1:0-6840 GCA_043749505.1 Schlesneria sp.
GTTGAGAAATGACTCCACTTCTGGGCGGCGAATCACACCGCCATGATCGGCGACCAAGATCGCCAGCGGCTGAGACGAATGCGACCGGAAGAGGCAGAATTCAGACTTGGAGCGAGATCACAAATGGCACGCAAGAAGACCTCGCCCGCTAACGAGCCACCCCAGACAATCAACTTTGATGCGGCCAAGAAAGCCCAAGTGGTGGCCAAGAATGCCGTGCAGTTGGCGGAATTTGCGGCCACGGCTTTCATCGCCGCCGAGTCACTGGGCATCAAGACGAATCCACTGGAACACTTCACCCTGTCACCGGCACAACGCGAAGTCCTGTTGGCCGTCCCCGAAATCTCAAAGTCGATCAAGAACAAGTTGGCGAAGGACAAGGCGTCCTTCACCGTCGCCGAAGTCGCCAGCATGACAATGGCACTGGCCGAAGTATCCATCGAAGATGACCCCCGGAAACAGATCGCCGTCCTGCTGGTTGCCAAACACCTCACAGATCGTCTTCAAGCAGGAATCTCAGGGCTGGGCGAAGCCAAACTCAGCAAGGCAAAAGAGCCAAGGACCAAAGCTGACCCCAATACGGTCTACCAGTTCAAGATCACGCTGCTTGGCTCAAAGCCGCCGATCTGGCGGCGGATTCAGGTCGAGGACTGCACCCTCGACAAGCTCCACGAGCACATCCAAACGGCAATGGGTTGGACCAACTCGCATCTGCATCACTTTCGGATCGGCAAGCAACTTTACGGCGACCCGATGCTCATGGAAGAAGACATGGGGCAACTGAACTACAAGGACTCGACCTGCACGAGGATCAGCAGGCTGCTGCCCAAGTCCGGCAAGCGATTCAGCTTCACCTACGAGTACGATTTTGGCGATTGCTGGGAGCATGAGATTCTCTTCGAGGGCTGTCCCCAGAAAGAATCCGGCATGAAGTACCCGCTCTGCCTCGAAGGGAATCTGGCCTGTCCTCCCGACGATGTGGGCGGGATCGGCGGCTTCTATGACTTCCTCGAAGCACGGGCCAACCCCGAACACGAGCAACACGATGACCTCATGGAATGGGGCGGCGACTTCGACCCGAAGAAGTTCGATGCCAAGCTGGCGACCAGAGAGATGAAGAAGGGCCTGCCAGACTGGAGGGAGTGATTGAAACGGAATGAACAACCTCTTTGCCGATATCCCTCAGTACTTGCCCGACGAATTATTCACCACGCTGCTCGACGCCGCCAACGTCCGCATCGAACGGATCGTCTCCCGCAGTCATGCCTCACCGGAAGGATTCTGGTACGACCAAGATCAACACGAGTGGGTCGTCGTCCTGAAGGGTGCAGCGAGACTTCGATTCGAGGGAGACGAACAGCCGGTCGAGATGAAGCCCGGTGACTTCGTGAACATCCCGGCCCACAAGAAGCACCGAGTCGAGTGGACGACGCCAGACGAGCCGACCATTTGGTTGGTGGTGTTTTACGAGTAACGAGATGCCTTCGGAGAATCCATTTCGCAGCGCCCTTGTCATCGTGATCGTACTCACGATGGCGGTCACGGTTTACCACCGGTTACAAGCAGCAGCTTCGGGCGAGAAGATCTCTCACAAAGACGAAGGCTACCTGTTTGCCACCATCCTCCGGCTGGCCGGGTTGTGCCTCTGGATCAGCACTTTCGGTTATCTGTTCTTCCCGGCGTCCTTTCAGTGGGCATCAATGCCACTTCACTCCAGCGTGCGGTGGGTCGGTGTGTTCATGGGTGCTGTTTGCTCGGTTCTGATGTATTGGACCCTGAGCAGCCTCGGCAAGAACCTCACCGACACCGTGGCCACGAGAGCCGAGGTAACCTTGTTAACACACGGCCCGTACCGTTGGGTCCGGCATCCGTTCTACGTGACTGCCGCATTGCTCATGACATCCGTGACGCTGCTTACAGCGAACTTGATGATCGATACAAGCAGTCTGTTCGTCCTGTCCTGCTTGCCGTTCGGACGCCAAAAGAGGAGCAAATGCTGATCGAGCGTTTCGGCCAGCAGTACCATGAGGACATGGCGAGGACAGGTCGATACTTTCCTCGGATTTCCCGTGGACGACCAAAATTGAAATCAGAAGTAAGACCATGAGAACGAAGTCATCATTCTTGGCGGCGGTCGTCTGTGCCATGACCCTTGCTACGGACAGCACGCTGGACGCAGGCGAGATGCCTTGGATTGTCGTCTCCAAGGACAAGACCGGATTCGTACTGGAATCGTCGGGCAAGCCCTTTGTTCCGTGGGGCTTCAATTATGATCACGATGATTCAGGTCGGCTGCTCGAAGACTATTGGGAGTCGGAATGGCCCACGGTTGAATCCCATTTTTCCCAAATGAAGAGGCTGGGTGCCAATGTCGTCCGCATCCACCTGCAACTCGGCAAATTCATGGTCGCCCCAGACGAACCTAATCAGAAAGCCTTGGACCAACTTGCCATGCTCCTCAGCCTTGCGGAGAAGGAACGCCTCTACCTCGATCTGACCGGCTTGGGCTGCTACCACAAGAAAGATATTCCAGCTTGGTATGACTCGCTGGGAGAGAAGGAACGCTGGGATGTTCAAGCCAGATTCTGGCAGGCCGTGGCGGCGACCTGTGCCGAAAGCCCCGCTGTTTTCTGTTACGACCTCATGAACGAGCCGGTCGTGCCGGGTGGAAAGAGAATGGACGGGGAGTGGTTGGGACCGGCTTTCGCCGGAAAGCACTTTGTTCAATTCATCACACTCGATCAGAAGAATCGACCTCGCCCGGACATTGCTCACAAGTGGGTCAAGCATCTGACCACGGCAATCAGAGAAAAGGACAAGCGACATCTACTGACGGTCGGTCTTGTGGATTGGAGCTTGGACCGTCCGGGGCTGACTTCGGGGTTCGTGCCGGAGAAGATCGCAGACGATCTCGACTTCTTGTGCGTTCACCTTTACCCGGAGCAAGGCAGGCTGGACGAAGCGATCCAGACGCTGGCGGGGTTTTCCATTGGCAAGCCGGTCGTGATCGAAGAGACGTTTCCGCTGAAGTGTTCGATGGACGAGTTCGCTCAATTCCTCCAACGCTCGGAGAAACATGCATGCGGTTGGGTCGGCTTCTATTGGGGAAAGCCGCCCGAAGAACTTCGTCGATCCAACGAGATCAAGGATGCCCTGCTGCTCGGCTGGTTGGACTTCTTCGTGAACGAAGCCAAGGACAGAAAGTAGGTTGATTCCGCCACGGGGACCACCACGCTAGCCTCGACGACCTGACCGACTTGCTGGGGGAGGTCACTTCTCGCTCTCGTGACTTCCGCTGACGCACTCAAAACAAACTGCGAGGCAGCTTGACCGGAGTCAGGCACTCCGGCGATTCGTTCAGCACGCTGTTGACCAGTGAACTGACGGGCGTCTTTTCCAGCCAGTCGTCCGGACACGGCACGAGCAATTCGGTCAGGGCGGTAACTTCCTGCAACTCGGGGTCGAGCCACAGACTCCAATGTTCCTCGGCCAGGATCACCGGCATCCGGTCGTGAATCTCGCCGAGGTTCTCATTCGGATTCGTGGTGATGATCGCACACGATTCCAACACGGACCCGTCCGGAGCCTGCCAGCTCTCCCACAGCCCCGCACAGGCGAGCACTCCTCCATCGGCGCGGTAGATGTGCCAGGGTTGCTTGGTCTTGCTGTTGATGACCTGCCACTCGTAGTAGCCGGTGTGGGCGTGAGGCACAGAAAAACACTCATGCGTCACAGGAAAAAAAGCGATTCAGAACGTGGCGAAACTCTGTACCGAAGAATACCGAAAAACTCTTCAATACCGGATCGGTTCGGCATCAAAGTGGATTGAGTGAGTACGTTTGAAAATGCTCGCAAGTCCTGTATAAGCCCTGTAGTAACGGCGTTTGTGTGAGCCAAAGCTTGTTGTGGTTGGGGGCTCAGGACCTAGTGCCCTCACGGGCGTGCAGGTTCGATTCCTGTCTTGGGCATGTTGAAAAAAGGGTCCACGGCTCATCGCCGTGGACCCTTTTTCATTTCGGGCTCGCGCGGCCCAGACTGAGTCGTTTCACCGCGTGAGCAGCGCGTCGCGTGTCGAGCGATGTTGGAGCCTGTTTCGCCGCACAACGCACGGGGCGTTGCCCACGCGTTTAAGGAACTGGTCCGAAATAACTTCCCGCATCCCACATCAGCGCGAACATGCCAGCGTCCGTTTTTTTACGAATGTCTGAACCGAACACCAGCGCGTTTCGGCTGATTCAATTTCAAATTCGGGAAGTGATTACGATCCAGCCCCTAAGTCGCACGCAGCCAACCCTGTCCGAGTTTTCGTCGAACGAGATTGTGGTGACATCGAACGGCTTGATGAGCGTCAAAAACCACATAATGAGTATGTCGAACGGCTAGGTGAGTACATCGAACGGATGAATGAGTATGTTGAACGACATTTTTTGTAGGTTTAATCGTTTTGTACATCCCTCGACTGGTTCGAGATGTCCCTCGACAGGTTCGACGTACTCATCGAGTCGTTAGGGACGACCGCAGACTGGCTCTGAATGCTCAGCAAGTCGTGTTGGCTATTGATCCAGCGGGATCGACTCAGGCCGCTGTTGATCTGCGAATCCTTGGCGAGTGATCACGCCGTCTGTAAACGAAACAGCCCGACTTCCGTGAGAAGCCGGGCTGCGAGTGACTGTCGAAGTTTGTTGTCGTTGCGGTTACGGGAGGATCGCCCAGCCCCAAGGCATGGTGTCGATGCCAAACGGTCCGCCGTTTCCGCCGCCGATGCCACCGCCGCCGACACCGGTCGCCTCGAAGAACGAATCGTAGATCGCGTTGTTACCGGTGGCGTCGCGAGCGAAGTCATCGAGGATGAATCCATTGCCAGCGCCGAAGACGTTGGCGATTGGCTGCTGGACTCGGAAGGTACTCTGTCCGAGGCCGGAGAACAGGAAGTTGTCCGAGCCACCGATGGTTAGGTCGGGGTTGAGCTTCACGCCGGCACCCGCCCCAAATTGTGTGTCCACATTTCGGGCAGCCTGACGTTGGGCGTTGCGTGACCGCGACCCCGATGCGAACGGTCCATCATCGTCAGGCCCACCGTCCGTGCCGGTGTCTTGTCCTGCGGTACGCGATTTGAAGATCGGTTCGTCGTTGGTGTAGGCGGCACCTTGCCGGGTTCCATTCAGCTCTTGGCCGTTGTTGTTGGAGAAGACCAAGTCCAATCGGGCCAGTGGATCGCTTTGGAAGCCACCTGGGGTGAACACGTCGTCAGCGACTCGGGGGTTGGTGTTCTGATCGGTCCATGCGCCCCCGGTGGTGCCCGGATTGACAGTCGAAGTGAACGACTCGAACACCACGTCCGCACCGAAGTTCCCGGTGAAGACGTTGTTCCGCACGTTGGCCAACACGCCGCCGTTTCCGTTGGAAGCAAAGCCGCCCTGGGCCGCAAATCCTTGGTTACCGAGTGTCGTACCGACTCGCATCACCAAGCCCGAGCCGCCGATGTTGCCCGCCACTTGGCCGTTGTTGTTGATCGTGTTGCCGGTCAGGTTACCCATGTTGAAGTTGAGGAGTGGCGACGAGCCGAGTCCTCCGGCCGCGGCAAGTGCGGCACTCGACTGGTTGTCGCGGAAGGCGGCCGACGCTTGGTTGGCATCGGACGAGAGAATCACGTTCACACCTTCCTGCCGATTGGCAAGGATCGATGTGTTGTTGATGTTGACCGTGCTGGTCGGGTTGCCACCCGCGACCACGATGTCGATCCCGCGTCCACCCGTGCCGCTCGATCCGTTGTCGGTGATGCGGCTCGCCAGCGCGGCGGTCCCGTTGATCGTCAGAGTATTGGAGCCGGTTCCGGTGTCCATGTACTCAATCCCGTCACGCCCGTTGAAGCGGATTTGATTGTCGGTGAGCGTGTAGACGGAGAACCCGACGCCCGTGTTGTCGATCTCGAAGCCGTCTCCCAGATTGCTGCTGATCGTCGAGTTCGACACGCTGATGGTGTTGAATCCGACCGAGTTGATGTCGATGCCCGCCCGCCCATCCCCGGTCCCCTCGGTGTTGTTGCCAGTGATGGTGGCGTTGATGATGTTGAGCGTACCGGGAGCGTTGACCTCGATACCGTCACCCGCGTTGTTAATGAACTGGTTGCCGTTGGCCAGCGTCCCGATGTTCAGGTTGTGGACGCCGCTGATTTCCAGACCGGCGCCACCGGAACCGTTCAGGCGACCGTTATTTGAGAAGACGTTGCCCACCCACGTTCCGACGTTGCTTGTCACAATCGCGGCGTCACCTGCCGAGACCAACACGGTTGAGATTTGCACACCGTCGGTACCGTTGTTGTTGAAGGTGTTGCCCGACAGGAACGTATCGATCTGGGCGTCCGCCTGAGCGAGGAAGCTCAAACCGCGACCGTTGTTCGTGAGGACTTGGTTGTTGACGAACGAGTAAGTGTCGGTGTTTGGGAAGAACTGGGCGGAGACATCGATGCCGTCCGCAATGTTCCCCTGGAAAGTGCTGTTCCGAACGATCATGTTGGTGATGTTGGCCTGACCGTTGCGAGTAACGTTGAAACCGTCGCCAGTGTTCGTCAGGGCTTGAATGTTGTCGATCACGGCCGCGTTCATCACGGCGTTGTCGGTGGCCAGAATGGCCAGACCGTGGCTGGCATTGTTGGTCCCGAAGATGGTGTTGGCACTGGCGGGGTTGCCGATGACCGCATTCGGCAGTGTCGCATTGTTCGCGAGGTGAATCGCCAAGCCCTCACCACCGAAGAGCGGATCTGCCCCATTGACCGTGCCGCTGATCGTGACGTTCGACACGTTCAAACTGTTGTTGACGGAGTTGTCTCGCAGATCGAGT
>JAYVDI010000413.1:0-21707 GCA_043749505.1 Schlesneria sp.
GCTCGTTCGCGCCGAGCCTGCGCACCCAGGTCAGCGAGTCGCTGCTCAGTCGCGAAACGTGGCGGGATGAGCTGCTGGCAGCTCTCGAAACAAAACAACTCGCGCCGACGGACCTCGACGCGACGAGCCGTCAGCGGTTGCTCGATCACAAGTCGAAGGCGGTGCGCGAGCGGGCGGCCAAGATTCTGGCGGTCGATCTCAATACCGACCGGGCGAAGCTGGTGGCCGAATACCTGCCGACCGTGCGCGCGGGGGGAGACGTGCAGCACGGCAGCCAACTGTTTGCGAAGCGGTGTGCGCAGTGCCACAAGCTCGGCAGCGTGGGGCATGTCGTTGGGCCGGACCTCGCATCGCTGACCGACAAGTCGCCGGAAGCGATGCTCACGGCGATCCTCGATCCGAACCGGGCGGTCGAAACCAAATTCCTGACCTTCGCGGCGGTCACGAAGTCGGGCGTCACGCACACCGGAATCCTGGCGTCGGAAACGGCGAGCAGCCTCACGCTGCGCGCGGCCGAGGCGAAGGAGACGACGCTGCTGCGCAACGAGCTCGACGAACTGCAATCGACGACGAAGTCGCTCATGCCCGAGGGGCTGGAGAAGGAAGTGACTCCGGCGGACGCGGCGGCCTTGATCGCCTACATCCGCAACAACGTACCGCTCCCTGCGCGAAAGCAGTTCCCCGGCAACGAGCCTACCATCGTGAAGGCCAACGCCGATGGTTCGATCACGCTCACGCCGTTCACCGCCGAAATCTACGGTCCCACGATTGTGATCGAAGAGCAGCACAAGAACCTCGGCTGGTGGAGCAGCGCCGATGACACGGTTTCGTGGACGATCCAAGTCCCGCGCGCTGGTCGCTATGCCGTCTTATGGACTTGGGCGTGTGAAGCGTCTGCCGCAGGCAACACCTGCGTCATCGAGGCGGCAGGAAAATCGCTCCGCCACAAAGTGACCGCCACCTCGGGCTGGGACGACTACAAGACCGGTGAACTTGGCGACCTCGAACTGCCTGCCGGCGAGATCCGCCTCACCGCCAAATCGGCCTCGCGCCCGTTGCCCGCGCTGGCGGATGTGAAGTCGGTGACGCTGACGCCTCTTCCAAACTAGATCGCGTTTCAAAACTAGCCCGACGCGCAAGCGAGGGCCATACCGTCATCGAATGGTCAGCCCTCGCCCTCGCTTGCGTGTCGGGCTAGTTTGTCGAGGCAAAAACAAGTTTTGAAATGCGTTCCAGTCTTTCGGCCCCTGTGTGAAGTTCGCCGTGCGTGAGTCCGGCGAGGGAGCCGCTTTCGTTCTCGACTGGCGTGACGTACAAGTCCCGCCCTCAAGACTCGCGCGTTGACTGCGGTCTGAGTCGGGAAAGTCGAGTCGATTGTGAACGAAGTATTTGAGTCACGAGTATTGAGGCGGAGCGGCGAATGGCGTTGTTGAGTTTTCGGGATGTGACGTTTGGGTTTGTCAGCCCTCCGTTGTTGGATCATGTCAATTTGCAGATCGAGCGGGGCGAGCGAGTCGGGTTACTGGGCCGCAACGGGACCGGCAAGTCCACGCTGATGAAGCTGATCGTGGGAAGCCTGCCTCCCGATTCGGGCTTTGTCGAACGGCAAGCGGGCACGCGCATCGCGCGGCTCGTGCAGGATGTTCCCGTCGGGCGGACGGGCACGATTTTCGATGAGGTCGCAGCGGGGTTGGGTGAGATTGGCGATGCCGTCGCCGCCAACTTCCGCTTGCATCATCCCGATGCCAATCACACGGAAGCCGCTCACGCCTCGCTCACACAGCGCGCGGAATCGTTGGAGTCTGACAAGGTCTGGCAGGGTGAGCATCAAGTCGATGTGATTCTCGAACGGATGCAGCTCAATCCGCTGTTGCCGTTTGATTCGCTCTCGTCTGGGATGAAGCGGCGCGTGTTGTTGGCTCAAGCCTTGGTCCTTGACCCCGACGTGCTGCTGTTGGACGAACCGACCAACCATCTCGACATCGACGCGATTCAGTGGCTGGAAGACTTCCTGTCGCGGTACTCGGGAACGCTGATCTTCATCACGCACGATCGCGTCTTCTTGCAGAGGCTCGCCCGGCGGATCGTCGAGTTGGACCGAGGCCGATTGTTCGACTGGCCGTGCGACTACGCGACGTTCCTCATTCGGAAGGAAGCAACGTTAGCCGCCGAGGAGCAGCAACAGGCGCTCTTCGACAAGAAGCTGGCGTTGGAAGAAGTTTGGATTCGGAAGGGGATCAAGGCGCGCAACGTCCGGAATCAAGGTCGCGTTCGCGCACTCAAGAAGCTGCGTGAAGAACGGGCCGCGCGGCGCGAGCGGATCGGTTCAGTGAAGGTTGAGCTGCAAGAGGCGGAACGATCCGGAAGCTTGGTCGCCGATGCGAAGAAGGTCTGTTACTCGGTGCCAACGGAGGGGGGCGAGCGAACCATTATTCGCGATCTCACGACGACCGTGATGCGTGGCGACAAGGTCGGGATCATTGGTCCGAACGGGTGCGGGAAGACGACGCTCCTGAGACTGCTGCTGGGCGAGCTGACTCCGGAATCGGGCAACATCCGGCTGGGGACGAAGATTGAAGTCGCGTACTTCGATCAGTTGCGCGAGCAACTCGATGAGACCAAGACGTTGCAGCAGAACGTCTCGGACACCGACAAGCTGATGATTAACGGCCAGCAGCGGCACATTATCGGCTACATGGAGGACTTTCTGTTCACACCAGATCGGTCGCGCAGTCCGGCTCGGCATCTGTCGGGGGGAGAGCGGAACCGGCTGTTGCTCGCGCGGCTGTTCTCGAAGCCGTCGAACGTCCTCGTGCTGGATGAACCGACGAACGATCTCGATGCCGAGACGCTGGAGTTGCTGGAAAGCCTAATCGTCGAATACCCCGGCACGGTGCTGCTCGTCAGTCACGACCGCGCGTTCTTGAACGAGGTCGCCACGCACACGCTCGTGTTTGAAGGGGACGGCGCTGTCAAGGAGTACGCGGGCGGGTACGACGACTGGATCAACCAAAAACAGGCGGGTGAAACCGCGCGGCGCGAAGAGCAAGCGGCGGCGGCATCCGCCAGCGCGTCCAAGTCGGATCAAACCACGTCGTCCAAGCCAATCGCTCGACCTCGCAAACTGAGCTTCAAAGAGCAGCGCGAGCTGGAGCAATTGCCCAAGCAGATCGATGCCCTCGAAGTGGAACAGCGTGCGCTGCACGAGGCGATGGCCGAGCCGAGCTTCTATCAACAAGACGGTGCCGCAATCGCCACGGCTCGGCAGCGGCTGGAAGTCATCGAGAGTGAACTCGCGGTGACGTTCGATCGCTGGCAAACGTTGGAAGTGGAAGCGCAGAGCTAGTGCGGCATCAACTCTAAGAATGGGGGTTGCTGACCTGTCAGAATTCCGGTCAGGGAATGACCGGACTACGTAGCTCAGTCATTCCATGACTGAGATTCTCGAACGGCTGCAACCCCTGAATTGAGCGTTGGCGCAGCACTAGGCTCTAAGCGTCTGGGACAGTTTTCTGACAAAGCCTAGGCTGCGGAGAGTCATCATGAGTATTCCGAAGGGGCCAAGTGAGGGTGGGAGCGGGGGAAAGCGCGGCCATTCAAACATGGAACATTGGGGCCACTCTGATGAAGTGAAGGAGGCGGCTAGATTGCGGCGTCGGATTGACGACAAAAAGGTCATCGAAGAACAGATTGCTGATGATGATCTTCATCGCCCAAAGGGAGAAATGGACAACGCCCCGCGCGTTGAGTGATGTTGGAGCCTGTTCCGCCCATCGACACGCGGGGCGTTGCCCACACGGTTAACCGCAACGAATCCTCACGTTTCGACATTCGTGCCGAGGCCGGTCATACTCCGCCGGGCCGATCAGCGACCATCACCTCTGGCGAGACCACTCATGAAGATCACCTTTTACGGCGCGGCGGGCGAAGTCACGGGCAGTCAGCATCTGATCGAGACCGACGCGCTGCGTGTGCTGCTCGACTGCGGTCTCTTTCAAGGGCATCGCGAAGAGTCGCGTCATAAGAACGAACGGTTTGATTGCCGTCCCAAAGAGCTGAGCGGCGTGATTCTTTCGCACGCGCACACCGACCACTGCGGCAACCTGCCCGGCCTGTTCAAGGCGGGTTATCGCGGGCCGGTCTTCTGCACGCCCGCCACGGCCGATGTCGCGGCGGTGATGCTCGCCGACAGTGCTCACATCCAGCAGGAAGACGCGAAGTATTTGAAGCGGAAGCTGGGGCCGGGCCATCCGTATGTCGAGCCACTCTACGACGATGTCGATGTGGCGGGACTCCTCAAAAACTTTGAAACGATCCCGTACGGTGAATGGCATGAATTGTCGAAAGACTTTCGGCTGCGGTTCACGGACGCGGGGCACATTGTCGGCTCGGCAATCACCGAGATGGAGATTCGCGAACGAGGCGACTGGCGGCGCGTCGTCTTCACCGGTGATCTCGGGCGACGCAACATTCCGCTGCTGCGCGATCCGCAGCGCGTCGCCGGCTGCGATGTCCTCATCACCGAATCGACCTATGCCAATCGCATTCATCCCGCCGCAGACGACATCAAGCAGCACCTCAAACGCATCCTGAAGCGGGCCGCCGAACGAGGCAGCCGCGTGGTGATTCCGGCCTTCAGTCTTGGTCGTACGCAGACGCTGGTCTTCTTTCTGAATGAGTTGCACAACTCGGGTGAGCTGCCAGACATCCCGGTCTTCGTGGACAGCCCGCTGTCGAAGGAGATCACGTCGGTCTATCGCCACCACGCCGACGTGATGGACGTGGAGTTCCAACGCTCGTTGAGTTCGGACAAGGATCCATTCTCGTTTCCGAACTTGAAGTACGTCGGCTCACAGCAGGAGAGCATGGCCTTGAACTTCCGTCGCGGGGCGTTCGTTGTGATCGCGTCGAGCGGCATGTGCGAGGCAGGCCGCGTGGTTCATCATCTGAAGCACGCGATCTCAGACCCGAAGAACGTCGTCGTGCTGATCGGCTTTCAAGCATCGAACACACTCGGCCGGAAGCTGTTCGACAAGTGGCGCACGGTGCGCATCTTCGACCGGGAGATTGAACTCAACGCCGAGATCGAATCGTTGCAGGGCCTGTCGGCGCATGCCGATGCCGAAGACTTCAAATGGTGGTTCGAGGGCCTCGCACAGGATCGAGGCATCGGCCGCGCGTTCGTAGTCCACGGTGAACCTGACTCGGCGAAAGCCCTGGCCACGATGCTCGCCGACTTCAGCGACGAGCCGGCCACCGTGCCGCAGTTCGGTGAGTCGTTCGACGTGTGAGTTGCAACCGTGGCGGATTTTATGGCAGAAGGTCAGCGTCTGTTGGCGTCTCACAACGCAGGAATCAACTCATGAAGTTCGGCTACACCATCATCTACGTTGCGAACGTGTCGGCATCGCTCACATTCTTCGAGCAGGCGTTTGGGTTCTCGCGTCGCTTCGAGCATGAGTCGGGCTACGGGGAGTTGAACACCGGCGAGACCACGCTCGGTTTCGCCTCACACGCCCTCGGCGAGAAGAACCTTCCCTCCGGCTATTTAGCGGCCGATGCTTCGGCGCAACCGCTGGATATGGAGTTGGCCTTCGTCACCGAGAACATCACGGAAGCGCACGCCCGAGCCATCGCTGCCGGAGCCACCGAGATCAAAGCCCCTCAAGCCAAACCGTGGGGGCAGATCGTCTCCTACGTCCGCTGCCCCGATGGAACGCTCGTGGAACTCTGCACGCTCGTGGCGGCGGGATAGAAAGCTGCGTCCGACAACCTTGAAATTCTCTCACTGAGTTTGGAGACAACACTTGACGGCTCGTGAGCGTTTAGGGACGACACCTTCACCGCGCGACATCACTCGACGCTGGTTCTTCAAGGACTGTGGCGTCGGGTTGGGATCGGCTGTGTTGTACTCGCTGTTTCAGCACGAGGCGGCTCGTGCCGCGACGGTCTCGGCGAATGCGCTGGCTTCCCGCGCGAGCCACTTCGCGCCGAAGGCCAAGCGGGTGATCTACCTGTTCGTGGCGGGAGTACCCTCGCATCTCGAACTGTTTGACGACAAGCCCGAACTCGCCAAGTGGGACGGCAAGCGGACCTTCCGCTTCCAGGGCCGCGACTTCCGCCTGACAGATGTCCACGGCAACATCGTGACGAAGCTGCTGGCGTGAATCGTAGGGTGCGTGAAGTCTTCGGAACGCACCGAGAACGTGTCTGCAAACACCGAAGACGGTGCGTTCCGAAGACTCCACGCACCCTACTCGCTGACGGGCAGGAGTGCCCGTCCTACGAGCGTTTGCGCTGCCGATACAACTTGCGGAAGCTGTGCTTCGGCATGGGAGGCAATTCGCGTTGCTTGCCCCACGGGTTGAGGCGGTTGTAGACGAGGAAACGCGGCAGCTTGGGGAAGACCCAGCGACCGATGCGGCCTGCTGTCGTGAAGATCCAGGTGTTGCCGAGGACGATGCGGCCGAGCTTCATCGCGAGCCGCTTGTTCCACGGCAAGAGGCCCCTCACCGCGATCTCGCGCCGCCATGTGAGTAACTGCGTGTGCAGGTCGATCTTCACCGGGCAGACATCGCTGCATGAGCCGCACAAGCTGCACGCGAACGGCAGACTTTTGTGTGTCTTCGCATCACGCGACGGGGCGAGGATCGAGCCAATTGGGCCGGGCACCGTTGTCTCGTAGCTGTGGCCGCCGCTGCGTCGATAGACCGGACAAGTATTCATGCACGCGCCACAGCGAATGCAGTTCAGCGAGCGACGGAACTCGGGCGAGCCGAGAATGTCGCTGCGGCCATCATCGACGAGGACGATGTGCAGCTCACCTCCGTCGCGTGGGCCGTGGAAGTGGGACGAGTACGTTGTGATCGGCTGGCCGGTCGCCGAACGAGCGAGCAGTCGCAGGAAAACACCCAGATCGGCGGCACGCGGGATGATCTTTTCGATCCCCATGCAGGCGATGTGAACTTTGGGGAGACTCACGCCGAGGTCCGCGTTCCCTTCGTTGGTGCAGACGACGAAGCCGCCGGTCTCAGCGATGGCGAAGTTCACACCAGTGATGCCGATGTCTGCCTCAAGAAACTTGCGACGCAACTCACCCCTCGCCGCGTTGACCAGATACGGCGGGTCGGTCGCCCCCTTCTCGGTCCCGATGTGCTTGTGAAACAGCTCGCCAATCTCTTCTCGCTTGATGTGGATCGCGGGCATAACGATGTGAGACGGCGGCTGTCCCAACAACTGCACGATCCATTCGCCAAGGTCGGTGTCGGTCACTTCGATCCCGTTTCGTTCGAGAAACGGATTGAGATGACACTCCTCGGTGAGCATGGACTTGCTCTTCACGACCTTCTTGGCCGTGTGCTTCTGGAGGATCGACAGCACGATCTCATTGTGTTCGGCGGGTGTGCGTGCCCAGTGGACGACAGCCCCCATTTTCGTGGCGTTCCGCTCGAACTGTTCGAGGTAATCGCCGAGCCGCGACATCGTGTGCTGCTTGATCTGTGAAGCCCGCACCCGCAGCTCCTCCCACTCGGGTAACGTCGCCGCCGCTTTGTCCCGCTTCGAGCGGACAAACCACAACGACTGATCGTGCCAGTGCGCGCGCGAGTCATTCGCGACGAAGAGGGTCGCGTTCTCGGGGTGTTCGTGATGGGCAGTGGCAGTGCTGGACATAGGCAGGCTCAGTGAAAAAGAGTCACTCAAACAGTTGCTTCAACGGGATGGAGAAACCGGGTAACACGTCCTCGAATGTGAGAGGGTCGCCGTTCTTCAATTGCTCTTCATCACGGTCGGAGCGGTAGATGCGGGCGGTCTCGGTTGTGGGATCGAGGACGCAGACGACCGTGACGCCCGCGTCGAGGTATTCCAAAACCTTGCGTTGGATGCCCACCCAACGGTCAGAGGGAGAACGCACTTCGACAATCAAATCGGGCGGAATCGAGAGCGGCCCCCGCGGGTACTGGCCTTTGGGTATCTTGGTGTAGCTGACATAACCGACATCGGCACCTCGCACGGAGTCGGGATTGCGTTCCGTGATGACGGTGCCATCGTTTGAAAAAACGTGTCCCAAGTCGCGCTGCTTCGCATGTTGCTTGAGCAATACAGCGATATTGACGCAAATCGTTCCGTGATAGGAATCGGCTGGTGGCATTTGAATCACCTCTCCTTTGACTAGCTCAGTTTGGCTGTCGAAGTCGTCGCGCAGGAAGAATTCTTCAGCAGTAAGCAAACTGGATTTTGTCATCACGATGGCGGACATGGCGTCTTCTCCTTCAACTGAGATTTACTTCATCGTACTGGTCGTGCTTGACTGACGACAGCGCTCGATGATTCACATCAACTCGGCTGCCGCCCCGCTAAAATTTCGGCGATGTGCATGACTTGGATCGGTTTCTTCTGTCGGTGGATGAGGCCGTACATGTGCATGAGACACGACATGTCTCCAGCCGTCATGACTTCCGCTCCGGCTTGTTCGTGGTCGTGGATGCGGTCGAGGCCCATCATGCAGGAGACGGCTTCTTCGGCGACCGCGAACGTGCCACCGAAGCCGCAGCATTCGTCCGGCCTCTTCAGCGGAACGAGTTCGATTCCTTCGAGGCCGGAGAGCAGTTGGCCCGCTTTGTTAAAGGCGGGAACCATCATCTCACTGCTCGAACCGAGACGCAGTTCGCGCAGACCGTGGCAACTGTTGTGCAGGCCAACCTTGTACGGGAAGCGGCCCTCGACCTTCGTCACCTTCAGCACATCGACCAGAAACTCGCACAGTTCAAACGTCTTCTTGCGGAGCGACTCGTAATCCGGGTTGCCGTGGAGCAGTTCCTCGTAGTGATGCGTGACCATCGCGGTGCAGCTTCCCGACGGACAGACGACGTACTCGTAGTCCTTGAAGATCGACAGGAACTTCTCAGCGAGCGGCTTCGCGTCGTTGGTGCAGCCGGTGTTGGCCATCGGCTGACCGCAGCAGGTCTGCGCGGGAGGGAACTCGACCTCGCAGCCGTACCGTTCGAGCAACTCCAGTGTCGCCATCGCGACCTGCGGGTAAAGCTGATCGACGTAACAGGGGACAAACAAACCAACGCGCGGCATCGGGCAACCTTGTCTGGGGAGGAGGCGTTTGGAGGCGGGAGTATAGTCACGGCGAGCAACGGAGCGAATCACCACGAGTTGGCGCGTCGCAAAAGTCAGGGTTGGGAACGAGTGAGAGCGTGATTAGAATTCCCGCCGAGTTGGACCGATCCCCACGATGTTTGCGAGGAGCGACCGATGGCCTTTCGCAGAGACCCCGAAGCGGGACGACAAGCGGTGACGTGGCTGGCCTCGGCGTTTGTCGTGGTGGTGGGAGCCGCTTCGTGTGCGTTCATCATCTTGGGTGTCGTCGATCAACCGACGAAGCCGCTCATCGTGTGGGGCGGACTGTTTGGTGGGATCGTGCTGTTCTTGATCTCGCTGGCTGTGCCGCGAGATACGAACATCGCAAAGAGTTGGATCCGTTTTTGGCTCGCTTCGCGCGATAAGACCGATCCGAACAAAGCCTATCGCGTCGGCAAGAAGCGTCCAGCAACAGACGCATCACTCGGCACCAATCAGCCGCCGACGCTGGAGTCGATCCGCGAGGCGGCCGATCAGGGAGCCAGCGTTCAATGGGTGCCTCACGGCCCACCGCCCGATCGGCCCGCACCACACCGCTGATGTGTGATGATGTTCGCGGAGCTCACGAAGCTTCCGGGAAGCCGAAAGATCAAAGTTCGCGCTTGTGACGAGCCTCGACTTCGCCATGGCTTGGCACGAGAATCGTGACCTTGTCGTTTGATCGCGAAGGCAACGCCCCGCGTGTCGAGTGACATTTACGGCTGATTGTCCAGCACCACACGGGGCGTTGCCCACACGGTGAGACGAACCAACTCTGATGGGTTGCGGTATCCCTGTTGTGCAACTGCCCTTGCCGATTTTGGCTCGATGTTTCATATAGTCGCCGCCCGCACGGAGTTGGTTGGGCGGGAGTCTCAAGGATGGGTGTCATGTTGCGAGTCGTCTGTTCCGGCCTGGCCCTAGTGGGAGCCATTGCGATGATGGCCACCACCGTCCAGTCGGGTGACACTCCGCCGCGCGAGCCGTCCGTTACGTCGGCGGTCGTGACGCCAGAGTCTTCAGTGCCAGAACCTGTCTTGCGCGAATCTTCCGCCGCAGATGCCACCGTCCCCGCGACCAAGCCCGCCATGGGATCGCTGGTCATCATTGGCGGTTGCGAACGCTTCGATCACGCTGAGTATTGGGACAACATCGTTGAGTTGGCGGGCGGACCCGGTGCGCGCATCGCGGTCTTTCCCACTGCAAGCGGCGATCCCGTGAAGAACGGCGGGTTGGTGATCTCGGCCCTGAACAAAGCGGGTGCCGATGCGTTCCTTGTTCCGGTCGCGTGGCGCAAGGTGCCGATGTCACCGCAGGCGGCAGTCTCCGATCCCGAGTTGGTTGCGGAAGTGCGCGGCTCGACCGGCATCTTTCTGATCGGGGGCGAGCAAGACCGCATCGTCAAGGCGCTCTACACGCCCGAGGGCCAGTTTACGCCGATGCTGGAGGCCATCTGGGACGTGTACCGCAAAGGGGGAGTGATCGCGGGAACCAGTGCGGGGGCGGCCGTGATGAGTCGCATCATGTACCGCGATGCCGAGTCTGTGTTGGACACGATGTTGCGGGGCGTCCGTTTCGGAAAGGAGATCGATCGAGGGTTGGGCTTTCTCGACGGCGAGTGGTTCGTCGATCAGCATTGTCTGGTTCGAGGTCGTTTTGCCCGGGCGTTGGTCGCGATGCACGATCAGGGCTTCAAATTTGGAATCGGCGTCGATGAGAATTCGGCCGTCATCGTGACGAACGGCAAGGACGTGCGGGTCATTGGCTACAAGGGCGCTCTCTTCATGGACCTCTCACGGGCGGAGCACGATCCTGCACTAAAAGGGTTCAATTTGAAGAACGTCCGCCTCACGTACCTCGATCGCGGCGACCGCTTTGATCTGAAGTCGCGCGATGTGACTCCGTCCGAAGAAAAGCTCGACGATGAGAAACTCGATCCCAAAGCCGCCAATTTCAAACCGACTCTCAAACGGCCGTTGTTCTTCAACGACATTCTCGGCAATACGACGGTTGTTGATCTCATGGGCAAATTGATGGAGAGCATTCACGGCGAGGCAATCGGTCTCGCGTTCGACGGCGCGGCGGCGCGCAAGCAAGCGGTGGATGGTTTCGAGTTTAAGTTCAAGCGGGATGACGAGAGCTTCGCGTGGTACACGGGTGCGTTCGGTGGCGACGACTACACGGTGAAAAACATTCGCCTCGACATCCGTCCCATTCGCATCGCCGGGCCGCTGTACGACGCGGTCGAGTAACTCGCGAGCCTTGGTTTCTCTCGTCGGTTGCCTCGCGCGGGTCGTTGGCTACACTGAGTTGGCGTTGCTCGCGGTCGGCTTGACCGACCCTGGGCCTGTGACGCGATTCCGCTTCCTCACTGAGGTGCCTCTGCTCGTCATGGACTCCAATGCCATATTTGCCATCCTGCTGTTGATTGCGGGGATCGGCATCTTGACCGCCGAAGTCTTCATTCCGTCGGGAGGTCTGCTTGGCATCGTCACGTTTGTCACGCTGATCGTCTCGCTGATGTTCGCCTACCGCGCGTGGGGGACTTCGCATCCTGGCGTCTTCTGGGTCTTCTGTGGTGTGCTGTTGCTGTTGGTTCCGACGGCGTTGGGCACCGCGTTCTATGTGCTGCCGCGCACGGCATTCGGCAAGCGGGTTCTGCTCGAAGCACCGCAGGCGGAAGAACTGATTCCGTTCACCAAGGAGACCGACCGGCTGACGAAGTTGATCGGTCGGTTCGGCAAGTCGGTGACGCCGCTCGTTCCCGGCGGCATGGTGTTGCTCGACGGAGAGCGACTGCACGCCTTCAGCGAAGGCATGATCGTCGAATCGGGCCAGTCGGTTGAAATCTTGGAAGTGCGTGGGACGCGGTTGCTCGTTCGACCGGGCGAACCATCCGCGACCAGCGACCCGTTCACGACAGCGGCCACCGTGGCGCGGCCGCTTGACTTCGAGTTTCCCCAAGGCTAGACGTGTCCCATCACACCAAGCCGCAGCGTGAGCGAGGGCTGAGTCGATCGACTTCCCCCTCGCTCACGCTGCGAGTTGGTCTGAATGCCACAATGCTTGCGACTGGTTCCAGCGATAAAGCTGGGCCTCGATCCACCTCAATTCCACTCTCTCAACCGCGAGACTTCCATGCCTGTCCAATTCGTCCTCGCTCAAGCGGCCTTCAGCCCGCCCGTGATTTTCGGCATTGCTGCCGTGCTGTTCGTGGTTGCGCTAATCTTCTTTGCGATCTTCGCGCGGTTTATCAGCCTGTGGATTCAGTGCAAGATGACCGGCGCGGGAATCCCGTTTGCGCACCTCATCATGATGACGATCCGAAAGGTCAATCCGTCGGTGATCGTGCGTGCCAAGATCACGGCGGTCCAAGCGGGACTGACCGAGGTCTATCCGATCAGCACGCGCGATCTTGAATCGCACTATCTCGCGGGAGGCAACGTCCCGAATGTGATTCGTGCCTTGGTGGCGGCTCATCGGGCTAACATCGATCTCGACTGGCAGACTGCGCAAGCGATCGACCTCGCCGGGCGCGACATCCTTGAAGCCGTGCGAACCAGCGTCTATCCGAAGGTCATCAACTGCCCCGATCCGAAGAAGGGTTCGGGGACGCTCGACGCCGTCGCCGCTGATGGCATCCTGCTGAAGGCCAGCGCCCGCGTGACGGTTCGTACCAACCTGCATCAACTAATCGGCGGCGCCACCGAAGAGACGATCATCGCCCGCGTCGGTCAGGGGATCGTACAGGCCATCGGTTCGACGGCGTCCTACAAGATGGTGCTGGAGAATCCCGAAATGATCTCGCAAACCGTACTTAATCAGGGGTTGGAGGCTCAGACGGCGTTCGAGATCGTGTCGATCGACATCGCCGACGTGGACGTGGGTGAGAACATTGGTGCCCGATTGTCGGCTGATCAGGCGGAGGCCGACATGCGAGTCGCTCAAGCCAAGGCCGAACAGCGGCGAGCCGACTTCACCGCGCGTGAGCAGGAAATGGTCGCACTCGTTCAAAAGAACCGGGCTGAAGTCGTGTTGGCGGAAGCCTCGGTGCCGATGGCCATCGCTGAAGCGTTCCGCAATCGGTCACTTGGACTGATGGATTACTACGAGCTTAAAAACGTTCAAGCCGATACTCAGATGCGAGCCACGATCGCCGGGACAAGTAAGTAACGGTGCATCGCCGCTAGTCGAGGGGGCACGAAAGCTCGTTGAGCCAGATTTGTTTTTTTATCGCGTTGATCGGCCGACTCGCCAAGGAATAAATCATGCCGCTCCCGATGCCCGAGCCGATTCTTGCCGCTCTCAATTTGGGCCAAATTTTCGGACTGATCGTGTTTACGATTACGGTCATCAGTTGGTTTGTGAACCTCGTGCAGGGCAACCAAGCGAACGGAGCACCTCGCCCGCGGAATCGTCCGAAAGATCCTGTTCAAAGCGAACTCGAAAAGTTCCTGCAAGAGGTTGTCGGTGGTAAGCGTCCAGCCGAACAGAACCGTTCTGCGCCACCTGCCGTTCCTCAACAGAAACAGTCTCGCTCTGCCAACGAGAAGAAGGGCGGGAAGTCCAAATCGCAGCAACAGCGTCCCGCCAAGTCGGGGTCAGGTTTGCAACGACAGGGTGAGCGTGTTGTTCAGTCAACCATGCCGACGACCAACTTCGATGACGGGGTTCGTTCGCACCACCTGCAAACGACTGTGGAGCCGGGACGAATCGGCGCGGCTGTTCAACGGGACATTGATGGCGCGGTCTTGCAAGACTTGGGTTCGGATAGGTCACGCGAAACGGGGCAGCGAGCCGACAACCCACACCCGCTCATCGCCGCGCTGCGCAACCCTGCTGGAGTCCGTCAAGCGATCCTGCTGAACGAAGTGCTGGGCAAGCCGAAGGCGCTGCGGTAGCGAGTGAAAGAAACGAGTGCCCATCCTTACGTCGTGGCTCACCAATACGGTCTCAACCACGGCCGAGCAGGTTCCATGTCCGAAGTCGAAACGTTCATCTTGCTGTTCGCGGGGAGGTTCTCCGTTCGAGGGAGTTGCGCGTACACGTTGCGGCTGGCCGAGCATCTGCCGCAGCGTGGCCTGCGCACGGTGGTCGTCTGTCCGGATGCCAGCAAAGTGGATCGCGAGCGCCAACGCGAGCTTCAGATTCGCGAGTTCCCCAACCTGCATTGGCCGATCTGGGGAACAGTCGTTCGCAATTTAATGCTGCGGCAATTTCAAGCCGATCCCCCCGACTTGATTCATGTGCAGTCGCGGTCGGCGCTGTCACAGGCAACTTGGTTTGCGAGGCGTTTGCAGCGGCCCTTCGTCCTCACGGTGCATGACTACCTCCAACCCAATGAACGGCTCCACATCGATCTCAAATGGTGCCGCCGGATCATCGCCGTCAGTGATTCCGTGAAGTCGGACCTTATCAAGCGAACTGGAGTGTCGGGCGATCTCGTCACCGTCATTCAAAGCGGCGTCAATCAAGTGACATCGCACGAGCTGGTCCAAGTATTTCAAAGTGACCGCGTTCCGGTTGTCGGAACAGCCGGACCACTCGAAGCCGTGAAGGGTTTCCCATTTTTTCTCGGTGCCGCTGCACGCGTGCTTTCGACGGGGCGCGAGGTCGAGTTCGTGATTGCGGGAGCAGGCCCCGAGGAATCCAATCTGCGACGACTCGCACGCGAACTCGGCATCAACGAGCATGTGACATTCGTCCCGAACGTGCTCGATTTTGACGATGCACTCGCCGCGATGGACATCTTCGTTCTGCCGTCGCTCCAGCAGGGCATCGGCACGATCATGCTCGACGCGATGGCGCTGGGTCGTCCGGTGATCGCGACCAAAGTCGGCGGTG
Organism: Schlesneria sp.; assembly: GCA_043749505.1. Lineage (GTDB taxonomy): Bacteria > Planctomycetota > Planctomycetia > Planctomycetales > Planctomycetaceae > Schlesneria. The sequence continues at coordinate 14,971 of JAYVDI010000413.1, forward strand.
TTTACCGAGCCGTGCGCGACCGTGAAACGGGGTTGCTGGTCCCACCCTCCAACAGCGAATCACTCGCCGAGCGAATCGTGGAGTTGCTCGACAATCCTGAACAAGCCCGCGCGATCGGTCACGCCGCGCGCGAGGCCGTGGCCCGTGACTTCAGCGTCGAAAGCATGATCGAGCAAACGGCGGCACTCTACGAGGATGTCCTCGGGCAGCATGCCGTCGCGTGAAGCATCAGCCCCAAACTTCTCGTCTCGCCTTCATCTTTCTGCGTCAAGACAGGGAGACAGAAAGAGAGAGGCAGAAAAATGTCGAAGTAAAGCGTTTGATCCCGGCTTCTTTTGGGGATCTGAAGAGGAGAGCTTCGGTCGGGCGTTTCGGCGGGGTCGGGAGACCCGCGCCGAGCAGAAACAGCTTCCCGAACTCGTCGCCTACGCGAACTCAGGCTGCCGGCAATTGAGCTGGTCCTTCAACCGATTGACGATGCTCGAGTGCATCTGACTGACGCGCGATTCGGACAGTCCGAGCGTCGAACCGATCTCCTTCATCGTCAGTTCTTCGTAGTAGTAGAGGATGATGATGAGCCGTTCGTTGCGGTTGAGGCCCTTCGTGACGAGCCGCATCAGGTCGCGTTTTTGGATGCTGTGTGTCGGGTCTTCACCCTTGGTGTCCTCGATGATGTCGATCTCGCGGACATCCTTGTAGCTGTCGGTCTCGTACCACTTCTTGTTGAGGCTCACGAGGTTCACCGCACTCGCCTCGGACTTCATCTTCTCGTATTCCTCGACGGGAATGGCGAGCTTTTTGGCGACTTCGGTGTCTGCGGGAGGGCGACCGAGTTCGGCTTCGGCTTCCTTGCGAGCCGCCTCCAGTTTGCTGGCTTTGCTGCGGACGAGACGCGGAACCCAATCCATCGTGCGCAGTTCGTCGAGCATCGCACCACGGATGCGTGGGACGCAGTACGTCTCGAACTTCACGCCGCGTTCGAGATCGAAGGCTTCGATCGCGTCGATTAGTCCGAACACGCCCGCCGAGATCAGATCGTTCAAATCCACGCCGTCGGGGAGCTTCGACCAAACTCGTTCCGCGTTGTAGCGGACCAGCGGCAGAAAGCGTTCGATGAGGGTGTTCCGCAAGTCTTGGTTTGATTGATCTCGTTTGAAATCGTTCCAGACTTGAGCGATGTCGAGTTCGGCAACCTTCGTGACCATCAATCCCTCCATGGACTCATGCGTGTGCCGCGTCGGGCCATCCCGGGCGGAGACACGCGATTTCTGTGTCAGTTCTTCCAAACAGACTCGCCGTTATGGCGAGCCTCAATCGTCTGCGTACTCATCGACTTGCCGACTGGAACGCCAAGCCCCACACATGACCGCTCAGCCAACCGAGTCCGTACATCACAGCCAAGGCGAGCAGCGCGGCTTGGAGCGTCGCGTCGAAGCCGACTGACGAACACAACCCACGAACAACCGTCACCACAAACCCAACCAATCCACCACACGCTCCCCACTGGTTCGCCACGACCGACTCCGTTCCAAGAGCGGCAAGTCGAGCCGAGTCCACCGACGAAGCGGGCCTCTCTCGACATTCCACCGACGATTCTTTATCGGCTTTGAGTCGCATCGGCCTTCAGTCAATTCACTCTATTTCTCCCGGATATCACAACCGGCCCCAGTTCTGGAAATGTTTTCCATGAGCCTCGTTTTCATTCAAGTTGCCGTACTCCGTAGTCGCTCGAAGTACCCCGCTTCGTTTCTGACTTCGACGGCGCGAGTCATTCGCTCCGCCAGTTGTTCGATCGCGTGTTGAGCCGCACAAGTCGGCTCGAACTGAGCCAAAGGCTGCCGCGCCACGACGGACTCCTGCACGGCAATGTCTTCGGGGATGACGCCGGCTTCGTCGAGATCGGCTCGCAAAAAAGAGCGTGCTGAGTGACGCAGTCGTCCCAAAATCTGTGACGATTGTTCGGCAGAACTTGCTCGATTGACGAGAACCGAGATTACGAGTCCTTCGGTGTTCGAGAGGCTCTTCACGGCGGAATAGGCTTCGGCAATTGCGGTTGGTTCGGGAGTCGCCACGATCAGTGCGCGATCGGCCGCGCGGAGAAAAGGGATGCTCCAACGAGACGGGCCGCTCGACGTATCGACGATCAACCAGTCGTGGTTTTGTTCGAGTTTGGCCAGTTGCGGCAGTACGTTCATCGGAGCATCGCTCGCATCCAACAGGCAGCTCGCCCCGGAAACGAGATGTACACCGAGCGGTCCTTCGTGCGTAATGTCTTCTACGCAGCGTGATCCCGCCGCAACGTGTGACAGATTCCAATAAGCGTTTCGACCGCAAAGCAATTCGAGATGCCCAACGCCCGAGCTGGCATCGAGCAGGCAAACCGAGTTGCCTTGCCGGGCGAGGGCCATCGCGAGGTTGATCGCGATCACACTCTTGCCAACTCCCCCTTTGCCGCTCGCGACCGCGAGCACGCGACATGTGCGCATCGCCCGCGACAAACCACTCGCGCGGGCCGCACGTTGTGCGACAAGCGACCGCAGTTCGCGGGCTTGATCGGAGGGGCGGCGTTCGAGTGTGGAAATGGGCATGAAGGTGAGAGTCTGTGGTGGGTCGCTGTAAATGGAATTGAGTTGTCGCGGAAGCCGGGTCGCGAGACATCCTCGCTTACGCTTCGGGTTGGTGTTCGAGTCGGTCTCGGCCAAGGACCAGCCGTGCGGCACGGCAGGCGTTGGCCGGTTCAATATCGCGCGGAACTTCCTGTCCCAGTGTGAAGTAGGAGATGGGTATCGCGATGTCGCGTGAAACCGACAGCAATCCGCCGCAGCCCGCCGCTTCATCCAGCTTGGTCAGAATCAATGAGGTCGGACGAACCGCCGCGAACCGATCGGCCGTTGAACGGAGTGCCTTCGCACCAGAGGCGAGACTCAGCACGAGGCAGATGTCGTCGGGAGTGGCTGCTGCAACGAGTTTCTTGAGTTCCTCCAACTGCCGGTCGTCGTGAGGGCTTCGTCCGGCGGTGTCGATCAGGACGAGATCGAACTCGGCGAACTGTTCCAACGCGGCGGGAAATTCATCAGGGCTGGAAACGACTTGCAGTGGCAGGTCGATGATCTCGGCATATGTTCTCAGTTGATCGACGGCCGCCACGCGATAGGTATCGACGGTGATGAGGCCGACGCGCAGATCGCCTTCCAAGCCGAAGCGTCCCGCCAGCTTGGCGATGGTCGTCGTCTTGCCGACTCCAGTTGGCCCAACCAGCATTGCGACGCGCCGGTATCCGCGTTTGGCCAACAGTGGCTCAGTGCAGCGAATCTCGCGTTCGACGAGTGCCGTGAGAAGCGAAGTCGTCGAAGCCGTGTTGTCGAGTTGTTCCGGCGTCGCGTGCTGTTGCAACTTCGCGATCAACTCACGAGCGATCTCATCTTCGACATCCCCTTCGACCAGCGCGAGGTAGTGGGCAAACAGCCCGGGCGGAATCTCAACCAGACCGCGCGGCCGTGTCTGTCGCCCCAGCTCGGCGATCATTTTGTGGAGGGAATCGAGTCGCTGTTCGATGTCGATGGGACCGGCTTCGAGTTTGGTATCGGGAGAACTGAGCGCAGTAGTTGTCGTATCGAGTTTTCGAGCCCCCAGCCGGACGCTCTTGTTCCCCGCCCCCTCTGAGGGCGAGGAGAGCGGAGCGAGGGGTGAACGTGGTGCGAGGTTTGTTCGTACTTGAGCCATTTGCAATCGGTTGCTCGGCAACAATGGCCCCTCACTCCCGGCCCCACTCATCAGGGGAGCAAGGGGAGGAAGTGTCGGCACTGCTGCGCTGCGCTTTGCTTGAGCGGCTGCCGCCGCCACGGTTCCTTGAGTTGTCGGCTGCATGGCCAGCGGTTGAGACGCTGCGCTGCGCTGCGGCTTCGACGAACTGCGACTCGTCTTCGCGACGCTGGCCGTCACTTGAACTTCGGACTGCGTTGCGAACCAAGACAGGAGTCCGCGTCGGGCGAGTTGCTTCGTTTCGACGACGACCGCCTCGTGACCCATCTCGCGACGAATCTGTGCAAGTGCGTCTTCGACTGAGGCCGCTCTGAAGGATCGAATGTTGTCGGACATAAACACCTCTACGAAAACGCGGGAACGACGTTGTCCATCGCGGTCTGACTTCGGACTCCTGACACCGGCCCCACAACTCCGGCTTTCATCACCGGCAGCTTCACTGCATTCAGTGGCACTTGGCCGTGCGATTCCAGGCGAGTCTCGCGGGGGATTTCGTTCAGGCTGAGGACCGTCAGTTTGGGGAGCGGTCCCGCTGTGATGTATCTCACGCTGCGACGCGCCTTCGCACCGCAGACGACGACGGGGAGATGACCCGCTCGCACGAGTCGCTTGATTTGGCGAGCCAGCTCGTGGGCGACGCCTTCGATGACTTGCGGTGTCAGCTTGATGATCGGGCCGCGTTCGGTTGATTCGTAGCCGTCCGCAAGAATGTCTTCGAGAGCCGGATCGAGCGTGATGGCGTGCAGCGTTCCGGCGGCGTCTCGATACGGCTGACAGATCGTGCGGCTGAGTGCCTGTCGTGCGAACTCGGTCAGCAGCGTCGTGTCTCGCGTCCGGTCGGCGTGATCGCCGAGCGTTTCCAAAATTGTTTCGAGGTCTCGCACCGGGACTCGTTCGCACAGCAGGTTGCCAAGTACCTGATGGACTTGCGACGGCTTGAGCAATACGGGAACCAACTCTTCGACAACCTTGGGCGATGTATGTCTCAGGTTGTCGAGCAACTGATGAACCTGCTCTCGCGTGAGGAGTTCATCGGCGTGAGACCGCACCACGTCGGCCAGATGTGCGACGACGACGTTCGCCGGTTCGACGATCTTGTAACCCAGCTCGCGCGCACGGTCGGCTTGAGTCACGTCGATCCACTTCGCCGTGCGATGCGATGCCGGTTCTTCAACCGCAGCTCCGGGCAACTCACCGCTCACGCCACCGGTATCGACGGCAAGCAAGCCATCGGGCTGAACTTCGCCCGAGGCAATCGTCACGCCGCGCAGCTTGATCTGATAGCCGCGTTCCTTCACCAACAGGTTGTCACGGATGCGCACCTTCGGCAGGATGATTCCCAACTCTTGAGCGATGCGGTGGCGGAGGTTCGTCACGCGGTCGAGCAAGTCGCCACCCGCATCGGGGTTCGCGAGGCGAATCAGCCGGAAGCCGAGTTCGAGTTCAATCGGTTCGACCAGCAATTGGTCTTCGGGGCGCGTGGTGGGCTTGATCGAACTCTGTTGTGCGGCGACGGCGGCTTGTTGTACGTGAACAGTTTGGGCGAGTCGTTGTTGTCGTCGCAGGTTCTCACCCACAAGGGCACAACCGACGCCGAGGACCAGCAGCGGCAGCATTGGCAGTCCCGTAAAGGCGAGTGCGAGAAGCGTGACCGACGCGAGGTAGAGCGCAGCCGGTTCTCGCACCGTCTGAACGATCATGTCGCGCGACAGATTCGATTCGGACGACGATCGCGTGGCGAGCAGCGCCGCCGCGAGGGCGATCAAAAATCCTGGCAACAATGTGACGAGGCCATCGCCGATCGTGAGCATCGTGAACACTTCAACCGCTCGTGCCGGGGCCATCCCATGCTGCACGATGCCGACGATCAGTCCTCCGACAATGTTGATGAGCGTGATGAGGATTCCCGCTAATGCGTCGCCCCGGACGAACTTTCCGGCTCCATCCATCGCGGCGTGGAAGTCGGCTTGAGCGGCGATCTCGGCCCGGCGTGAACGGGCTTCGTTCGCGGTGATGTGCCCGGCATTCAAGTCGGCGTCGATCGCCATTTGCTTGCCCGGCATCCCGTCGAGCGCGAACCGCGCGGCGACTTCGCTCAGTCGCGTCGCACCTTTTGTCACGACCACGAACTGAATCACGACCACGATGGCAAACAGAATCAACCCGACCATCAATTGGCCTTGAGCGACGAACTTCGCGAACGCTTCGATCACTTCGCCCGCCGCGCGTGTTTCGTGCGTGGCCGCGCGCGTCAGGATCAGTCGCGTGGAGGCGACGTTCAAGACGAGTCGCGCCAGCGTGGCAATCAGCAGCAGTGACGGGAAGACGTTGAAGTCGAGCGGCTTCGCCACGAAGACGGTCGTCAGCAGAATGACCACCGACGCCGTGATGTTCGCGGCCAACAGCAGGTCCAGCACCATCGGCGGCACCGGCACGATCACGACCAATACCGACAGCACGAGCAACACGGGAAACACCAACTCCAATGAAGAGGAGGTGCGTCCGCGTTGTTGCGCGTCAGCCGATGAGTGCGGCGTGCGGTCGATGGGCATCCAAGCCTCCGCAAAGACGGCGTCCGTGCCGTCGCTGAAGGTGACGTGTCTGACAATAAATTTTGAGGGGGAGATCGTCGCGCGGTAGATAAAGGAATCGCACAGACGTGTCCAGACGAAGCTGACACAGAATTCGACGCAACTCGTTGGACCGGCAGAACCTGCCAATTGGCGAGTTGTCCGATGTCTCGAAAGTGGTGACGGAGGTTCGTGGTCGAACAACTTTGTATTGCTGGGTTCATCACCAGCCCGACACGCAAGCGAGAGCCTCGCTTTTACAACGGTTTGCCCTCGCTTGCGCGTCGGGCTGGTTGTTGAACAACCCCAGGCTGTACGCATCAAAGTGTTGACGTAATCTCTGTGCAGATGATGCCTTTGGGCATACATCCGTTTTGTGGTGAGTACCGGGAGGGTGTTCTCGCG
>JAYVDI010000414.1:0-19137 GCA_043749505.1 Schlesneria sp.
TCACAGATTCCGCATCTCCGATGCTTCGTGCTTTCTCGCTGGCACTTCTTATCTTCTCGCTGGCGCTCGCGTCCTCGCTCACGCTTCGGGTTGGTGTGGCTGGCTCTGTGACCTCGACACCTGTGCGGATCAGACTGCCGCCGTCTTGGCCTTTCGTGCTGAGCCGATTGTCAAACTGACATTCTGTTCAAGCGAGCCGCGCGGGACTTGACGTGTCCTAAGTCGCGTCTATTGTTGGGCCTCAGACGGTCGCCCGAGAAAGTTGGGCCTTCGGCATGGCCTCTGCTTAAAAAGTGGCGTGTGTCTGGCGAACGAGTTGCTCGGTCGCCGGGCCAACGGCACTGCCCAAACCTGCGAAGTCTTCACCTGTGATGTTTTCAATCGAGAGGGAGGCGATCATGACTACTGAGAATTCCGAAACGCAACCAACAGCCAACCCCAATGTTTCAGACGCCGCATCGTTCAATCCGCAGCGTGTCGTCCGCCGCCTCGCCGCCGCGGAAGGCTATCTCGAGATCGGCCTTCCGGCGTATGCCCTCGCCGAATTGAACCGAGTTTCTGAGGCAGGCCCCTTTGAACCGATCCGCCAGCTCTTTCGCGGTGAGGCGCTGCAAGCTCAAGCGAAGTTCGCGGATGCCATCGCTCCATTGAACCGTGCTGCCGAGTTGTTTCCCTCGCCGTTCAATCAACGAGCACTTGTCGCCCTCAGTCATTGCTACCGACACGAAGGCCAAGACCGCCTCGCTGACGAAGCCGTCGCCGCTGCGATGCCCGCCAATCTCCCGCCTGGCACGACGCTTCCCACGGGTTTTGAACCGATCTTCCTCATCGGCAATCCGATCCAAGGTCGAACGACTTACAACGGCAACTGACGACACCGCGAATTGTCAGCAGCACTTCCCTCACAACAACCGGCCCGCCTCACTTGAGGCGGGCCGTTCCGTTGGAGGACAGCGTCTCGCTCCCGATTGCGCAACACATCTGGCCGGGGATCGCAATTGACCGAACGGCGGGCTTCCACTACATCGCGCCCGAAGTCGAGCAAGTTGTTCGGAGGTTTCCGCTCCAAGGAGGGATGCGATGAAGAAGTTGAGCTGCGTGTTGTGGGTTGGCTTGGCGCTGATCGGCTCCGTTTCAAGCGTGTTTGGCGACTTGCCGCCGCTTGCTTTGAAATCAACCCAGCCACTTTCCGCTGGTGCTTCGGCGTGGGCGATGAAATCGGACCTACACGCGGGCGCGACTCGCGTGTCACAGACGGCTGCTGTTCCAACACCGCCCGTGTTTGAAGCTCGAACGCTCGATTGGGGCAAGCTCGAACGCAAGCTCGCGGTGCTGTATCCGAACAGCAAGGTCTATCTGATTCCGATGGAGTTCAAGATCGTTGTTCGTGGCCAAGCCCATGACTCGGATGAGGCGACTCACATTTTGAAAGTGATTCGCGGCGAAGTGGTCAACCAAATCGCGGCTAGCGCTGATCCTCAGGCGTATCTCAATCACTCTTTCGGCTCGAGCGCCAATCGTCGTGCATTCGGATTCAGCGAATGGGATTTGGCGGCAGGCCTAATTATCAATGAGCTGCATATCCCCGGTCCCAAACAGGACGTTGGTGTTACTCATATTGAAACTGGAGTCGCGTGGCTTGGGGTGGCTACGGTCCCTGATTCGCCACGATGGCTTCCGCCGCTGCACCACAATTTTATGTCCGGTGACATTCAACGTGCGATGTCTGTGAAGTTTCATCCAGACTCACCGGCTCCATCCGTTTCGGCAGGCTACCTCGAAGTCTCACCGCAAATCGCGACGTTGTTGGCAGCACAGCCGACGGCTCCGAACCGTGGGCCTCAAGATCATTTTACTTTGGCGGGCGATCAGTTCCAGTCGTACCTGAGAGCATCGGAAGCACACCTTCGACAAGCCGGTTTGACCGAGGCTGCCGAACAGCTTCGGTCGTTGCATCGGAAATTTGAGACTCAGCACATGGAAGCTCTCTTCATCCTGCCAGCACAGGTGAGGTTTGAATTGAAGTCGCGAGAGTCAGTCATTGCCGGTCCCAAACAGACGGCGCGTGTTCATGAGAGTCAAATCAATTTGCAGGTGCGGCTCATCGAGTTGGTCGATGTCAGCAAGACACACGAAGCTCTCACTGCCCTGTTTGGAGTTCCCCGCACGAAGACTGGCCTTCGAGAAGGGGTAGGTTCGACGGGCGGTGTATTTGAAACGAATGAGCTTCAGCTGCTGATCGAGTTCCTGTGTAAGTCGGGGCACGCGAAAGTGGTCTCGGAACCCAAGATGACCGTCTTGAGCGGACGCGAGTGTCAGTTCTTGTCGGGCGGCGAACTGGCGGTTCCACCTGGGAACTCATCGAATCACTCGCGTGAGGTCTCGTACATCCCGTTTGGGACTTCAATCCATGCGTGTCCGACAGTGAACGGAGACCTCATCAGCCTCACCGTTCAAGCGGCGCATACGCGGCAAGAAGATGCCGTGAAGCAGGTCAGTCATCCTGGGTTCAATTCGCGACGGGTGACAACGACGGTCGAATTGCGACCGGGACAAACGCTGGTTCTGGCGGGACTCAAAACGCCGCAATCGCGTCCGACTCAGGCGTCACAATCCGAGGGCAAGGTGACTGAAGTCGGCTCGTTGGTCGATGACTTGGCGAAGTCCAACCGTGACGACGCCGACCTGTTGATTGTCATCACCCCCGAGATCGTCACGCCAATCGAGCCTCGCGAAGTCCCGCCAGTCCCAGGCTTTGAAGTACCCCGTCCGACAGGGTTGCCATCGGCTCCGGTTCCTTCGCGCGAATGATGGGGAATTGAAACGGAGCGCCATTGTGTCTGAGGATTTGCTCGTAGGATGGACGCCTCGTCCGTCCAGGAGTGGCCCACAATTCGGACGGACGAGGCGTCCATCCTACGGGCGGATACGCTATCTCCTGTCGTGCGCTGGACCATCGTTCCGGGTCATCTCATCCACCTTACTTCTTTTCGTGATGCCCCCGCTTCATGAGTTCTCTTGCCGACAACACCGTTTCGCGAGGATCGACTGAGAGCGACAGAGTCGTCGTGATTGATGCGGCTCGCGCGGCGCGGTGGTTCGATTGGCAGGAGCTTTGGAATTTTCGCGAGCTGATTTGGATCCTCGCCGCGCGAGACATCACTGTTCGCTACCGGCAGGCTGTCGTCGGTGTGGCGTGGGTCGTGTTGCAGCCGGTGGCAGAGATGGCCGTGTTCAGTGGGCTGTTCTCACTGCTGGGAAAGCGACCGGCAGGAGAGACCGTTCCGTACACGATCTCACTGTTGTGCGGGCTGCTGTTGTGGCAACTGTTTGCGGCCATCGTCAGTTCGGCGACGACGTGCCTGGTTGATAACAGGCCGTTGCTGACGAAGGTCTACTTCCCACGCATGGTGTTGCCGCTCGCTGTCTGTCTGAGACCGTTGGTCGATTTCGGAGTCGGTCTCGTCGTGCTGGCCGGATTGATGGCGTGGTGCCACGTCGCGCCAAGCCCCGCGTTGTTAATGATGCCACTGGTCGTCTTAGCGACGATCATCACGGCGCTCGCGTTGGGCTTGTGGCTGTCGGCGCTGAACGCTCATTACCGAGACTTCGGCTACATCGTGCCGTTTCTGTTGCGGATTGGCTTCTTCGTCAGCCCGGTGATCTACGAGACCGCCAGCCTGAATGTCCCCGCTTCGTGGCGCGTGCCCTACAGCCTCAACCCGATGTCGTCGCTGTTGGAGTCGTTCCGTTGGAGCCTCATCGGTACGGCGGGACCGGGGATGATCGAAGTCATCGCCTCTCTCGTGGCGACACTCATCGTGTTGGTTACGGGGGCGTGGTACTTCCGTCGCGTCGAACGCTTTCTGGCCGATCGGATCTGACTCATGAACGATGTCGCGCTGCGTGTCGAGAATCTCGCGAAGGTGTTTCAACTGGGGCATCACCTCGCGTACCACCGGTTCTCGGAGTTCATCGAGAACATGGCGAAGAACGTGGTGAGGCTGCCATCGCGATTGATGGCGGGAAAGCGATCGAACGATGCTCCCGACGCGAGCCTCTTCTGGGCGTTGGACGATGTGTCATTCGAGGTTCAGCGCGGCGAGGTGTTTGGTGTCATCGGTCGCAACGGCGCGGGCAAAAGTACGTTGCTCAAACTCCTTTCGCGAATCACGACTCCCACGCGCGGTCGGATGGAAATTCGAGGCCGTGTGGGGAGCCTGCTCGAAGTCGGGACGGGATTTCATCACGAACTGACTGGCCGCGAGAACGTCTTTCTCAACGGCGCGTTCCTTGGAATGACCCGCCGCGAGATCAAGCAGAAGTTCGACGCCATCGTCGCGTTTGCCGAGGTCGAACGGTTCCTCGATACGCCGGTGAAACACTATTCCAGCGGCATGTACGTCCGGCTGGCATTCTCGATCGCAGCCCATCTCGAACCGGAGATTCTGATCGTCGATGAAGTCCTCGGCGTGGGCGATGCCGCGTTCCAAAAGAAGAGCATGGACGTGATGCGCGATGTCGCTCGGCGAGGTTGCACATGTCTGATCGTCTCACACAATCTGCCGACGATCACGAACCTTTGCACCCGAGCCTTACTGCTGCGCAGTGGCCGACTCGCCGCGAACGGCCCGGTCGACGAGGTCGTGCAGCAATACCTCGCCACGGGCCTGTCGCTCGGCGGTGAAATCGTTTGGAACGACCCCGCGACGGCCCCTGGTTTCGACGTGGTTCGGCTGCATGCCGTGCGAGTTCGTCACACCGACTCGACCGGCCCGACCGCCGACATCGGCATCTCGCAAGAGATTGAAATCGAGATCAGCTACTGGAACCTCATCGACCAGGAATGCCTGTCGGCAGGCTTCACACTGCGAGACCACGTTGCGACCTCGGTCTTCACCACCTCGTCGATGCGCCCGGTGTCACTCACGCCCGATGCTTGGGGTGGGATGCCTCACCCGGTCGGGCTGTTCCGATCCGCCTGCCGCATCCCCGCTCACACCTTGAACGAAGGCCGCTATGTCATCACCCCCTTCGTGGGGCGCGGCTTGGCCGACCCACTGGTTCGCGCTGAGGACGCGCTGTCCTTCAACATCCACGACACCGGTGAAATGCGTGGCGAATTCTTCGGCCACTGGCCGGGAGTCGTCCGCCCGTGGTTACTGTGGTCCACGGAACAGGTGAGTTGAACAATCTCGCGACCACGATTGAGTCGTTTAACCGCGTGGGCAACGCCCCGCGCGTCGAGCGACGTGGAAAGCTGTTTCGTCATCTGACGCGCGGGGCGTTGCCCACGCGGTTAAACGAGGCAATCGAAAAAGGGAACGAATGCCAGACCACGAACTCGCGATGTGTGCCTATGTGCAGTTGGGCGTGCTGTCCGATCGGAAGCAGCAGAAGCTCGCACGCGATCGGTTCTTGTTGCTCGGCGGCGTCGAAGCCTGCCGCGCGGGATGGCTCGATGTCGCGGAAGCCTGCCGAAAGCTCCTCCTCACGTGGAACCCGGCTCACCAACTGAAACGTCACGCCACGATGGCCGATGCGCTGCGAGACGACGACTTCCAGCATCTCGTCGCGGCGGGCGAACGCTACTGCACCTATGAGCAGGCCGAACACTTGCTGCGTCAATTGGGACTCACTCCCGAAGGCGATCATCCCGAACTCTCGCGCGGTGAGCGGATGAGTCAGTTGCTGGCGCAAGGGCCGCACGAGTGACGGACACACCAGCCCGCAGCGTGAGCAAGGACGACGGCCGAACGACACCCGTCCTTGCTCACGCTGCGGGTTAGTGTGTCGTTCACTGCAACAGACTCCGTTGCAACACGTCCTGAGCCTGTGCGAAGTACGGCTGCCATGTGATTTCGGGGCGACCGTCTCGCAGGCAGTCGCGCACCTTTTGCAGCGTGTTGCGGGCCATGTGCGGGCAACGATTGCAGGCGCACGTCTCACCCGTCGAAGCCATGATCCCCGGCACCGGGATGTACTCGTGCTGCGGCGCGAGCTTCGCGAGCGGATGGATCATGTTGGCTTCGGTCGCCACGAGAAACGTCTGCTTCTCGGCAAACGACGCGACATACTTCCGCATCTTTTCGGTGCCGCCGATGAAATCAGACACGTCCAACACGTTGGTCGGACATTCGGGGTGAGCCATCACGATCGAGCCGGGATTGTTTCGCTTGGCTCGCAGCAAATCTTGGATGCTGAAGACCTCATGCACCATGCACGAGCCGAGCCACAGGATCATCGGACGACCGGTCACCGAGCTGAGGTAGCGGCCGAGATGCTGATCGGGGACGAACAGGATTTCTTTGTCCGCAGGAACGCGGTCGATGATCTCCCGCGCGTTGCCGCTCGTCACGATCCAGTCGCACAGTGACTTCACCGCCGCAGTCGTGTTGATGTACGCGACCGTCTGAAAATCGTGGCCCTTCGCCCGCAGTTCCATCTGATACGCCTGGAGCTTGTCTGCCGGACAACTCTCCGCCAATGAACAGCCCGCTTGAAGGTCGGGCATCAAGACCTTCTTGGACGGGCTGAGAATTTTGGCCGACTCACCCATGAAGTGAACGCCGCAAAAGACGATGGTCGAATTCGGCACCTGCGTCGCATCACGGGCTAGTTTGAGACTGTCGCCCGTGTAGTCGGCGATGTCCTGCAAATCGCCATCGACATAGAAGTGAGCGAAAATCGCCGCGTCCTTCGATCGCTTCAACTCGTCAATCTCGTCCATCAGATCGAGCGGGTCTTCATAGGTCTCGACGGGAACAACGGCGTTGAGAACGGGCAGGTCCATGAGTCTTCTTTCCGGAAGAGGTTGTAGTTGCTCGGCATTCTCGCGAGGGCCACTGAGAAATCAACGGGGTACTCGAACACAGAGCCGAAGTCCGGCTTTCAGAAAAGCCGGACTTCAAGATGTCGAAACGGAAACAGCCCGCGAACCGAAGTTCGCGGGCTGTCACTTTTATCCTCCCTGACGCCGTTCGAGGGGAACGGCCTCCTTGGATTGGATTTCTGAGTGTTGAACTCAGTACATGTCGTGGTCGCCGCCACCCTTCTTCGGTTCGTCTTTCGGTTTCTCGGCGATCAGGGCTTGGCTGGTCAGCAGCAACGTCGAAACGCTGGCTGCGTTTTGCAGGGCACTGCGAGTCACCTTGCAAGGATCAATGATCCCGGCTTTGACCAAGTCTTCGTACTTGCCGGTCGCGGCGTTGTAACCGAAGTTGTCCTTGTGTTCGGCCACCTTCTCACAGATGACCGCACCATCGACACCGGCGTTGTCAGCGATCTGAGTCAGCGGGGCGCGACAAGCACGGACGATGATGTTGAAACCGGTTGTCTCGTCATCGTTCAAGCCAGTTGGCTTGAGGTCGAGCGACGAACGCAACAGGGCGACACCGCCACCGGGAAGAATTCCCTCTTCCACGGCAGCGCGGGTTGCGTAAAGGGCGTCCTCGACGCGAGCCTTTTTCTCTTTCATTTCGCTTTCGGTCGCGGCACCGACGTTGACCTGAGCCACGCCGCCGGACAACTTCGCGACGCGCTCTTCGAGCTTCTCGCGGTCGTAGTCACTGGTCGAATTGGCTAACTCACGGCGAATCTGTTCGATGCGAGACTTGATGTCCGACGACTTGCCGAGACCCTCGATGATCGTCGTGTTGTCCTTGTCGATCACGATCCGCTTGGCGCGGCCGAGGTCCGACAGTTGGACGTTTTCAAGCTGGATGCCCAAGTCTTCGAAGATCGCCTGGCCACCGACCATGATCGCCAAGTCTTGCAGCATCGCCTTGCGACGATCGCCGTAACCGGGAGCCTTCACGGCACCGATCTTGAATGTGCCACGCAGCTTGTTGATGACCAGCGTTGCAAGGGCTTCGCCGTCCACTTCTTCGGCGACGATCAGCAGCGGCTTGCCACTGTTGACGACCTTTTCGAGGACCGGAACCAAGTCCTTGATGCTGCTGATCTTCTTCTCGTGGATCAGGATGTAAGCATCTTCGAGGACGCATTCCATCGAGGTCGGGTCGGTAACGAAGTATGGCGACAGATAGCCGCGATCGAACTGCATCCCTTCGACGACTTGGAAGTCCGTCTTAAGAGACTTGCCTTCCTCAACGGTGATGACGCCGTCCTTACCGACTTGCTCCATCGCGTCGGAGAGGATTTGGCCGATCTCGGTATCGCCGTTCGAGGCGACTGTGCCGACCTGAGCGATCGACTTCTTGTTCTTGCATTCGACGGCCATGCCCTTGAGCTTGGCCACGATCTGTTCGACGGCCTTGTCCATGCCGCGCTTCATGTCGATCGGGTTCACCCCGGCGACGACCGCCTTGAGGCCCTCGACGTAGATCGCCTCGGCGAGCACGGTCGCGGTAGTGGTCCCGTCACCGGCGATGTCACTCGTCTTGCTGGCGACTTCACGCACCATGCGGGCACCCATGTCTTCAAACTTGTCTTGAAGTTCGATTTCACGGGCGACGGTTACGCCGTCCTTGGTGACGGTGGGCGAGCCAAAGCTCTTCTCGATGATGACGTTGCGACCGCGTGGGCCGAGCGTGACGCGAACGGTCCGCGCCAGCTTCTGCACGCCGCGCTTCATCGCTTCCTGCGCTTCTTGATCGAAGGCGATAATCTTGGGCATCTCGAACTGCTCCTTACGGGGAAACGGCCAGACCTTGAAAGCTGGCGGAATTTTGAAGTTGTCAGAAAATCGGAACGCGATCCATCAACCGATGATCGCGAGGATGTCGCTCTCACGCATTAACAAGTAAGTCTCATCGCCGACCTTGAGCTCGTCGCCTGCGTACGAACTAAAGATCACCTGATCGCCCGCTTTGACGGTCAGCGCGGCCTTCAGACCGCTGCTCTTCGTATGACCTTCACCGACGGCCAGCACTTCGCCACGTTGCGGCTTGTCTTTGGCGGCGTCTGGCAGAACGATGCCGCCAGCGGTCTTCGACTCCGCTTCGGCTCGTTTGACCACGACCCGGTCGCCCAGCGGGACCAGCTTAATGTCATTCGAGGCACTTGCCTTTTTCGCCATCTCTTCGTCTCCAAGAATGCAGGCACGCTGCGGATCATACTTTCGACACAACACGGGCTGATTTGGGACAAGCGAACTGCGCGCCAAAGGAGCCGCACGACGAAAGTCGCTTGTGGCAATGACATTTGCGATAAACCGTCGTTTCGCGAACTCTGCCATCGTGGCGAGAGCCTGCGCGATGTTGCAGGCGGTCTCTGCCAATCTGACACCGGTCTAGTTCTGTCCGCCTCCCGTTTTTTTGCCGCCCCATTCCGATGATCGTCGTATCGCATCTTAACAGCGGAGTTGACACAATGGGAATAATAGGAATAATGCGTCCCTCTCAGGTCGCCTTTGTCGAAAGGCTGTCGGGTTCGTCACGGATGGGTGAGGCCAATCGCTTCGTCGAACGAACTCCCGGCTGTTTGAACACGCTCGTTCTGCTTGCAACCCCGTCCCAAGCACGAATTGAAGAGAACGAGCTATGACCAACCCGGAATTCAAGTCTGCATCGAGCCAAGTCGAATGGCTGCTCAATTGGGCTAGCGAACTGGTCCGCACCCGAAGCTGGAGCGAGGCCGATGCGGTCTTCCAACGGGCCACCAAAGTTGATCCGTCACCCGCCGGGTGCATTGCTTACGGATGTGCTTTGGCCGAACAAGAGCGGTTCAACGAAGCTCTTTGCCAGTTGACCGCCGCACTAGACATCGCCCAGAAGAGCGGAGAACGCGCCGCGCTGGCGACGATCTACCACAACTTGGCTGCCGTCTACCGAGAGCTTGGCGATAATGATCTCGCCCGCCGATTCCAACAGCGGGCGATCGCGATGGTTGATGATTGTGGTCCGGAAGAATTGCTCGGCTTGGCGAACGATGCTTGGCGAGCAGAGCGGCTTGAAATGGCGGAATGCCTCGCTGGGGCCGCCGCCGATTTCGATGAAGGGGGGCTCCACGGCGAAATGAACGCCGAGGTCGAAGCGACGCTTGGGTTGCTCACGGGGTTCCTCACCGATCCGCGCGAGGGGATTCGGCCGCTGCTGCGAGCCTACTCGCGTCATCGTGCGACGGGTGAGTTGAGACTGATGGGCAACGATCTGCTCAACCTCTCCGCGTTGCTTGGTGAACTGGGCCGACACCGGGGCGAGATGGCTTGTGTCCGCCGAGCCATCGCCTGTTTCGACGACGCGCCCGCTCCGATCTCAGCCGCGAAGGCTCGTCGCCTGCTGGGCTATCTCGAACGACTTCGCCAACTGCGACAGTTCGATCCGTCTCGCAACTGACCCGTCAGACGGAGTTCCCGTCATTCGAGGCGTCATCTGCGGAACGCCCCACAGCGGCGCTTCCCGCGAGGAACGCATCGTTTTCGGGAGCGAAGCTGGTCGGATCGAAGAAGCAGTCCAGCGCGAGCCACCACGCGCGCGAATGGCGAAACAACAGCACGGGCATGATGAGGCAATACGCGACCAAGGGGGGCATCAGGTACTCGTTGCCGATGTCGGCTCCAAAGTGCAGACCGACGTAGGCCGCCGTCAGCGTTACGGCGATAAACCCGTAGTTGATGTACGTCGAACCGAGGTAATAGCCCGGCCCGCGCTGAAACATCAGGTTGCAGTGCGCGCATTCGTTGTGCATCAGGAACCAGTTGCGAAACAGCGGCCCTTCGCCGCACCTCGGGCAACGCAGCCGTCGCGCACGTGAGACGGCGGTCGAGTAAGTGATGGGCAGCATGGGGTGATGTCCTGTCGAAGGGCGTTGTGGTTGCGCGGCGTATTCGTGTCGTTGTCGTCGTGTCTCGGGGGCGGATTCTATCGTCACTGTCGAACATGGACGTTTCTAACAGGATTCGAACTCGGACGAACTGAGACTGTCGCCCGGACCCCTTGGTCCAGACAATGCCTGCAATCTCAGCGTATTCAGTGGCTTTCCTGAGCGAGGCCCTTGTCCGGACCAAGGGGTCCGGACGACGGCTGCGCCTGATGTCGGAAACAACGATTCTTGTGCCCCACCGAGTTGTCCCGTCATCCTGTCTGCGGGATGTCCATCAGTTTGGCGAAGCGGTCGAGGACGCGCAGCTTGAGCGGCACGAAGTCCGGTTCGTCTAGCTCGCCCGATTCGACGAAATTGAACGCCGCAGTTCGGGCTTCTTCGAGAACGGCTTTGTCGCGTACGAGGTCAGCGACGCGGAGTGGCATGGCGCCGCTTTGCCTCGTCCCGAGAACATCGCCGGGACCACGAATCTCGAAGTCCACCTCGGCAATGTGGAAGCCGTCGGCACTCGCTTCCATCGCGGTCAGCCGTTTGACCGCTTCCGGTGTTTCGGCCTCGCTGAAGAGGAAGCAGTAGCCCTGAAAACGCCCGCGACCAATGCGGCCTCGCAGTTGATGGAGTTGCGACAGCCCGAATCGCTCGGCCTGAAACACGACCATCAGCGTCGCGTTCGGCACATCGACACCGACTTCGATCACCGTCGTCGCGACGATCACGTTCAGGTCGCCGTTACGGAACGCGTCCATCGTCGCCGAACGTTCTTCTCGATCAAGCTGCCCGTGGACGAGGCCGATTTTGAACTCTTTCAACTCGCCGGTTGAAAGCGTGCGAAAGACGGATTCGGCGCTGGCGGAGGCATCGACACCAATTGGCAACGACGCATCCTCCTCGACGCGCGGGCAGACGACGTACGCTTGGCGTCCTTCGCGCAGACCTTGCTTCACGAAGTCCCACGCCTTGCGGGCGGCAGCGCGACTGGGGATGCGACTCGTCACGATGCGTTGTCGTCCCGGAGGCAGTTCGTTCATCAAAGTGAGGTCGAGATCGCCGAACTGCGTCAGACACAGGCTGCGCGGAATCGGTGTCGCGGTCATGACGAGAACGTGTGGTGAAACTGCTCCCGCCGAGAACTTCGCACGTTGCTGCACTCCAAACTTGTGTTGCTCGTCGATGATCGCCAGCCCGAGCGAGTGAAAGCTCACCGCGTCTTGAATCACCGCCTGCGTGCCGATGATGAGCTTCACGTCACCGCTGGCGATTCCGGCGAGGGTATCTCGCCTCTCGGCGGCGGTCCGTTGTCCGGTGAGTAGCCTCCGCTCGACACGGCTCTGCGCCAGCAAGGCGTCGATCGTTTGCCAGTGTTGTTGAGCGAGGAGTTCGGTCGGAGCCATCAACACGGCCTGCGTACCGGCGGCGATCGCGACGAGCATCGCGTAGACCGCGACGGCGGTCTTGCCTGCTCCCACGTCCGCTTGCAACAGTCGGTGCATGGCCCGATCGCGAGCGAGATCGGCGGTGATCTCACTCACCGCACGGTCCTGCCCCGCCGTGAAGCGAAACGAAAACAGACGCCGAATGCGTGCGTCAATCTTGGCGGAACTGGGCAGTGGAATGGCCTGAGAGTCCTTCGTCCACGCGCGGCGGCGCAGTGCAATGGCGATCTGAAACTCAAGCAGATCATCGAACAGGATGCGATGACGCCCCGCCTCGTATTCATCGAGCGTTTGTGGCAAATGAAGCTGCGTGAAGGCCAGGCCGATCGCGGGAACTTTGGTTCGTTCGCGGAATGAATCGGGAAGGTACTCGGGAACGAGCGGCGCGAAGTCTTCGACTGTGTTCCGCATGACACGCCGCATCTCGGTCTGCGACAGCCCGTCGGTCAATCCGTAGCGAGTCATCACGCCACCACCGTTATCACTGTCCCCTTCGTCCTCGCCCAGCCACTGCACGCGCGGGTTCGAGAACTCCCACCGCCGCAGGTTGAACTTCGGTTTCCCCGAGAAGAGGACGCGCTGACCCAACTCGAACTTCCGCAGCATGAACAACTGGTTGAACCAGACTCCCCGCACGAAGCCGCCGTCGGATTGAATGAGTACCCCGACGATGACCATCCCTTTGGCGGTCTCCTTCGCGTCGCGATCGACGACGATCCCCGAGACCGTTTGCAATGTCTCCGGCTTCAAATCGAAGACCGAGACGACGCGCGTCAGGTCCAGCACATCGCGCGGCATGTTCAGCAGCAGGTCTTCGACTCGCAGCAGATTCAGTTTTGCCAGCAACTCAGCCCGCGCCGGTCCCACACCGCGCACGAACTGTACGGGAGTCTGCAACGGATCATCGGTGGGTTCGAGTGGCATGGCGATCAGTGACGTGGTGACGATGAAGTCGCGGTGAAAGCTTGGCTACTGTTTGTTCTTCTGTTGTGCCTTCTTCTCTGCTCGCGATCCACTCGCCGTCGGTGCATTTGTCGCCGGAAAACTCTTCGCAAGAGACTGCTTGATCGCGGAATGTTCTGCACGGCTGGCGAGGTTGGTCCATTCGAGCGGGTCGGCCGTCTCATCGTAGAGTTCTTCGCTGCCGTCCGCGTAACGAATGTAGCGCCAGCCTTCGCTGCGTGCCGCGTGATTGTTGCGTTTGAATGTGGTCAGTGCCGGGCGGTCCCACGCGGCACGAGGATCACACAACAGCGGGCGGAGACTTGGTCCTTCGCAGTGTGCCGGAGTCGCGATGCCACAGAGATCGCACAGCGTCGGGAAGAGGCTCATGAAATCGACGGTGCGTTCGCAACGGCCATTCGGTGACGTGACGCCGGGGACGACCCACATCAGCGGCGTGCGAGTCGTTTCTTCCCACAGCGCGAACTTTCGCCAATGCGACTTTTCACCAAGATGCCAGCCGTGGTCGCCCCACAGCACGACGATCGTGTTGTCCTTGTTTGGCGATTTGTCGAGGGCGTCGATCACGCGGCCCACGTTCATGTCGAGGTACGCGATTGTCGCCAGATACGCCTGCACCGCCTCTTTCCAACGGCCGGACTCAACGATCTGCGCATGATCGCCGTCAGGTTTGGCGAAGGCTCGCCCTGCTACGGGGATGTCGGCGAGATCGTCTTCCTTGACGGGAGGCAGTTGAATCGAATCGAGCGAGAAGAGGTCGAACCATTTGCGAGGGACGTTCCACGGCATGTGCGGTTTGTGGAAACCGCACGCCGCGAAGAACGGCTTGTCGTGACGCTTGCCGAGTTGCTCGATCGTCCAGTCGGCGATCTTGTAATCCTCCAAATCCTGATCGCGCGCCTCGACCGCACCAAACTTGATGCCGCCGACTCCCTCCGATCCCGTTGGCTTCGGATCGCCGCCGCGCGGATGGTGGTATTCGTCCCAGTCTTCGTGCCGATTGTAGCCGCCGTGATAGATCTTGCCGCTGGCTCCGACCCAGTAACCCGCCTTGCGGAAGACATCGTTGAGCGTCTTCTCGGCGGGAATCTGCGGCCGCCAATCTTCGCCGTTGTCGTACACGCCGGTCGTGGAGGGACGCATCCCAGACATCAATGCGGCTCGCGACGGATTGCAGACCGGCGCGGCACAGTAGGCCCGAGTGAACGTCACACCGCGTGCGGCCAATCGGTCGAGATTCGGCGTCTTAGTTTGAGGGTTCCGCGCCAGATGGCCAACCCAGTGGTTGAGGTCATCGACGGCAATGAACAGCACGTTGGGCCGCTCAGCGGCGAATGTGCCGCGTCCTGCCAGTGCCAGCACGACGAGAACCATCGCACGGCGAATCAACTGAGACATGATGAAACCTTGTCTGAGGAACTTTTTCGATGAGGTTGCAAGGCGATCGTGATACGGGCGGCGAACGATACCAAGCAACCTCACAGGTGACACCCGTCACAGCGATGGCCCTGCTTCGACGGGCTTGCCACTTCGAGACTGATGGTTTCAACTCCCGGCCCGCTTGAATGAGGCAACGCAAACGGAGAGTCCGTCGTTTCACCGCGCGGGCAACGCCCCGCGCTTCAATGGCGTGTGCCACATCCAACGCGCGGGGTGTTGCCCGCGCGGTGAAACGATGCGGCCGACCACTCCCGAGCAATTTGAACGACTTGGTTCCACCGGAGACCGAATGCGAATTCCACTGACGCTTCCCGATCTGGGTGTTCACGGCGAAGCTGTTCGAGTCAGCGGCTGGCTGGTCGATCGCGGTGAATTCGTGATCACAGGCGACCGCGTGGTGGAAGTGCTGCTGGCGGGAGTCACCTTCGATGTCGAGGCGGCTCGATCCGGAACTCTGATCGAAATTGCCAAACCGGTGGATGCTGTTGTTGCGTGCGGAGAGACATTGTGTTGGCTGGACTCCGCCGAGAACGAGATTCGTTCCGCTGATGAAGAGTCCGAGGGCTGACACCGCTCGGCTCACCAAAACTTGACGTTCGGTCCTTTTTCAAAGTGCTCCTGTCCATGTCTCATTGGTCTTCACTTCGTGGTCACTCGGAACAGCACGAGATGTTTCGCCGTGCGATCTCACGCGGTCGCCTTTCGCAGGCGTACTTGCTTGTCGGTACCGAGGGCATCGGCAAGCAACAGTTCGCGCGGCGGTTGGCTCAGTCGTTGTTGTGCCAGTCGTTGGGTGAAGACCCGCTCGAAGCGTGCGGCCAGTGTGCGGGGTGCCGCCCGTATCTCGCGTCGGCTCATCCGGACTTCTTGTTCGTCGGGTGTCCGGAAGGAAAGCGGGAGATCCCGATCGACCTGATGATTGGCTCGAAGGAGCGGCGCGGACAGGAAGGGCTGTGTCACGACTTGTCGATCCGTCCGCTGGCGGGTTCGCGCAAGGTGGCCATCATCGACGACGCTGATCTGATGAACGAAGCCAGTGCCAACGCACTGCTGAAGACGCTCGAAGAGCCGCCCGAACGAGCCATGTTGTTTTTGATCGGCTCGAATTTGGATGCCGTGCTGCCGACGATTCGCTCGCGCTGTCAGTTGGTCCGATTCTCGCCGCTCTCCACGGCCGATGTCGTCGATCTTCTAATCGAACAAGATTTGGTCCCGTCGCGCGAGGAGGCGCAGTTCGCCGCAGCACTCAGCGACGGCAGCCTGACCGTCGCCCGACAACTGCTGGAACCGGAGTTGGCTGCACTTCGATCGACGCTGTACCTCGCGCTGTCTCAGGCCAACTTCAGCGGCCTCAGCCTGTCAAAGCTGTTGTTTGAGGGAATCGACAAGATCAGCGCGGACACGCCCGCGCAGCGTGTCAACATTCACTGGCTGATCCGGTTCGCGGTCGAGTTCTACCGAGCGGCATTGTGGCGACTGAGCCACAGCGCTTCGGTGGACGGCAACGCCGTGACGATCCCCGAAGCGACCGCGTTCGCCGATCGAATTGCTTCCCACGCAGATCCCTTCGATCGGTTGGGAGAACTCCTTGATCGCACGGTGACGGCGGCGAGTCACATCGACCAGAACATTTCCGTCGCCCTGAGTCTGGATGCCCTGTTGGACGACCTCGCCCGGCTCTCACGCATGGCGTAACAGCCTATTGAAAATAGAAGCCTGAAGCGCAAGCGAAGGATGTCGAAGTACTCGAACCGTTTGAGCTCAACACTCCTTCGCTTGCGCTTCAGCGATTCTATTCCCCGCATTCAACTGGCTGGTAACAGCCAGACCACGACGATCCGGTTCATCCGACATGACGCCAGCGGAACGCGGCGCGGATGAGAACCAGTCCGAAGCCCAAGAGCGCGAGGCCAACACCGCCGAGCAACGAGGCCGTCGTGGCGACGGGTAGCTTGAGTGACGCGGCAAGTGGCTCGATCAACGCGAACGATTGACGCGACACGACATGACTCGGCCTTGCCACATGCGAGTTCTGCTTGCGAGCGGAACTTTGCGGTGGGGCGGTCGCCAATGTGCCCGGCATTGATCTGCTTGTCGCGCCCAGTGCCGGGCCATCGGCCATCGACGACTGCAACGTGGAGTGGCTCGACGCGAACAAGATGGAACCGCTTGTTCCCGCGTCTCGCGCCCGATCATCCGGTAATTCAATCGAGCCGAAGTGGGGCGACTCCGTGCGGGCGGCTGGAATCCGGATGGAGCTATTGAGATTGGCTGAAGTGCCAGGCCGTTCGCTCTCGCGGCCCGTGTCACGCGGATCGGCCGAGGACGACGTGGCTGATGCGAGGCGAGCGCCATCATCGCGGTTGCGAATGTCACTAATGAGCGACAATGTCGGGACAACGGGACCGCGTTCTTCGACCGATTGCCAGAGGATCGGTTCCGAAAATCCAACGGCGTGGTGGCGTGGCAAATGAACTGGTGTCAACACGTCCGCAGCAGCGTGTTGAATCGAGCCCGATTGCTGGCGATGTTCACGCAGCTTCACAATGTGTCGCTCTGAACGCGAGGCTTGCTCGGGTGTGGCGACTGCCAGTGGAGACGCTTCCATCGACGATCGACTGTGCCTCGTCGAGACGACTGAACTGCGGTCGGCGGCGTCCTTCGTGACCGACGGAGCAGCCTCGGCTTGAGCGGACAGAGTAAAGGCACCACCGGGATTCAGCGAAGCGGCCGACTCCAAACGACGACGCAACTGAACGACTCGCCGCACGGGAAAGGATTCGTCTGTTGATGAGTTCGCAGAATTTTCCTTCAACTCCGTGTCGGGTTGCGTCCTCGTGCGGTCAGCGAATTGCGGCGGCACAACTGGTATGGTCGCCTTCGCGGAAAGAACCGGCTCGGGATTGAGTTCTTCATCCTCCCATTCCAGCCTTCGAGTGAGCGGCGAAGGTGATGGCTCCTCCTCGCGACCATCGGCGGCAACATGTTCAATCTGGTCGCGGAACGGCTCACGCAGCGACTCTTCCAACGGCGTTGACGCCTCCGCGCGAGCGACTCGTCCGTTGGCAATCGACTCGTTTATTGGAGTCGATTCCACTGAAGCTGGCGGCACTTCGACAGGCTGTTCGAGATCACTATCGAGATCGAACGGCTCACCAATCATGTCTTCGGATTGAGACACGACAAGCCCTTCGTCGGGGTGGACGTGCGATTCTACTTCCAGTTCGTCGGACTCGGTCGCCGCTCGATTGAGAACGATTCGCCGGAACTTGGTTGGAGCTTGGAGCGATTCGAGTTCCGGTGCGGGAGTCGGTGGCAAGTCGGTGGCCCATGCGAGGTCTTGCTCGTTGGAATTGGTCCGCCCGTGGGTCGGCTGCGACATGTCTCGCGCGGACTCAGTCGCGCTGTTCTGCGACTGAGAAGTCAGCGACCCCATTGAGGCGTTCGCCGTTGAAGAAATTGTGGTGGATGAGCGTGGCGCGGCAGCCGTCCTCTGCGGCGCGGCTCCTACACGAGGAACTCGCCCCGCAATCGCATCGCGCCGAGACCTCAGATCATTCGCAAATTGAGCTGTCTGCTCGGGCGAACAATCCGCGAGGGAGCCATTCAATTGCGAAGAGGCTTCCGAAATCTTCGCGGCTCGCTCGGCGAGTTGAACTGCCCTGTCGAGATCGCCCTTTTCGGCCTGTTGCTGAGCATCAGCCTGCAAACGCCGGATCGTTGCGGAGAAGCCATTGTCAGCAGTGGCCGCCGCCGCCGCGCCGTTCGAGCGTGCGGTTGCGGTCTTCAAACTCGCCGACTTCGCGCCGGTCATCGCCGCACGCGGCGACTTCGGAGCAGTATCGTTGACGGACGACTTCATTCTCGGCAGCGACCACCACTCCCCCAAGGCAGGATGGCCGACTCCACACGCCAGCCCGAATGCGGTGACACCGGCTGCCGAAATCAGCCGCCAATTGCGAGGCAGATCACCGAGTCGTCGCTGATCCCGTTGTGATCCTGCCATGCGTCACCTCTCAACACCGCTTCCTGACGTGCATGCCCACAAAATGCCGACGGCACTTTCTTTACTTCACTGATTCGGATCGGTCACAGCAGGCCGATCACTGGAGCCGGTCGTACCGGTCTGGAAGAGTTGGTCGATTATCACAAGGGCGCGGAAGAATCAGTTCGCCCGGCTTGCCGCAAGTTCATAGATGCCAGAACCAACGCAGACCACCGAGTTGCTCAGGCAGAAACGGCCGGACTTCACGAGTGGCCCCACGTTGTTGCTCGAACAGCTTGAGATTGCCTCGCCGTCGCCATGTCACCTCGTGACAAGGGTGCAGTCGCTCATTGGTGGTCACTCAAAAAAAACACAGTGAAGCAAGAGTTTAGAGAAGGTAGCCCTGTCGCTCCGCGACAGGAGGCGCGATGAACCAAGAGCATCGACCCGTCGAATCACTTCAACCCAACGCAATACGCCTGTCTGCGAACGCGCTTCCTGTCGCGGAGCGACAGGGCTACCACCAATGAG
>JAYVDI010000415.1:0-2546 GCA_043749505.1 Schlesneria sp.
AGATCGTCAACGTGGCGACGGCTCCGGCGAGCAACGTCTGGGTCTCGGACTTTCACGTCGAGGACGGTCTCGCCAGTGCCGAGGTTCCGTGTCGCCTGCTTGCCCGCGTCGAGGCGAGCGGTTCGACCGACAACGGTTCGGACACGTCATTTGAAGTCCAAATCAAACTTCTCATCGACGGAACCGAGGTTGCCAGTCAGGCGGTCGAGTTGTCGCCCGGCCAGACGCGCGAGATCGAGTTCTCGCATCTGTTCGATGTTCTCGCCGACCCGCTCAAGCCGAGTTCCGCCGTTGCCACGCTGGTCGTGCAGTCCGAGTTGCAATCGACCGACCAGCTCCCCGCCGACAACAAGCAACAGATCGTCGTTCCGATCGTGGCCTCACTGCCAGTCGTGTTCGTCGATCAGTACGGCAACGAAGAGAATCTGGAAAAGAACAAGATCGGCGAGACCTACGCCCTGCGGCACCTGATGGCTCCGCGGTCGAGCAGCGACAAATCGCAACGCCGATTGATTCACGTCGAGCATGTGCGGCCCGAGGGACTTACCCAGGAGTTGCTTGAGACCGCGCGGCTCGTCGTGATCGCCGGCATCGAGAAACCGGACGAGGCTCTGATCCCGCTGCTCCGCGATTACGTGCAGCAGGGCGGACCGCTGGTGATCCTCGCCGGAGCTAACTTCGATCCCGTGGCCTGGCAGGAACGGGCGTGGCTCGACGGACAGGGCCTGTTGCCCGCACCGCTCGATCCGAAGCCGCACGGCGTCACGCCCGAAGAGGCTCCGCAGCAGGTGCTGCCGTTCTACGCTTCGTTCTCGTCGATGCAGCACGACTTCTTCCTGGTCGAGGGTGAAGAACCGAAGTCGCTGGCGTCACTGTTTGAAACGACGCCGTTCTTCAAGTCGGTGCAGGCCGATCTCAGCGCGAGTCTGCTCGATGCGCTCGCCAAGTCGGACGCCAAGCGGTTCACCGACGAGAAAGCGTTCCTCGACGAATACTCCGCTCAACAAGCAGCCCGCGCGACGGTGAAGTCACCGGCCTCGGCCCACAGAGCCGACGAAGACCGCAGATACCGCGAGATCGAACCGGCGTGGTGGCAATGGCGATCGCCGCTGCCGCTGGTGGATAGGTCACTCACGCCGGAGGAACTGGCCAAACGGAGTCAGCCGCGAGTTCTCGCCACGTTCGACACCAAAGCCCTGCCGTTCGCCATCGAACGCCGCAGCGGAGCCGGTCGCGTCGTGATGTTCACCAGCGGTGTCACCTCGAACTGGAACCTGATGCGCGGGTCGGGAGCGATGTACCTGTACCATCGCGCGTTCTGCCAGTTGATGGAGGGAACGCTGCCGACGCGGAACTATCTCGCGGGACAAAAGATCACGCTGCCGGTCGAGCGTCGCGCCGACACGCGGCTCACGGTCCTGCGTCCCTCCGGTTCGCGCGAGCCGCTCAACATCGACGCCCTCGGCCCGAACGTCTCCGGCGTGACGGTGCGCCGTCCCGTGTTGGCGGGGACGTACACGATCTCGGCCGAGCAAACCGAAACGCTCGCTCCCGGCTCGGCCTCGAACAAGCTCGACGACATCCCGCTCGCCGTGAATGGCGCGGCGAGCGAATCGAACCTCACGGCGGTCCCGGTCGCCGACGTGCAACAAAAGTTGGGTCACGACCACGCGCGAGTCCTCACCGCAGACGAACCGATCCGCGTCGAAGGCGGCACGCGCCGCGGTCAAGACCTGTGGAAGCTGCTTTGTTGGTGCGTGCTCGGTTGCCTGCTGTTGGAGAAGCTTGTGTTGGCTTGGCCTATGTTTGGGAAGAAGAACTGAGGATGAAAACCACGAAAGACGCGAAAAAATGTCGGGATGTCACAGGGTTTGAGGAGTGGTCACAATGAGTTGTCTTGGCGTTCACTTTGCACTGACTGAGGATGAAGTCGCGACGCTAAGAGCAATTGATGACGAGCAGGATCGCATTTCCCACATCCAAGAAGTGATTGAAGAAGACTACTTCTCAAACCACCAAGACCTGCTGGCACAGAGTGACAAAGCGTGGGATGCGATGCATCGTGCTCTTGCTGACGGCGAACTGACGTGGGATGGCGGGAAATATCCACTCAACCACGTCGTACTCGCGGGCGAGTTGCTTTACACCGACTCCGATTACATCGTCAGTTTGAAGACACCTCAGCAGGTCAGGGACATTGCAGCGGCGCTGCCTGCCATTACGGAAGCTGATTTTCGCAAGCGATACTTCGCAATCGACTCCCACAGTTACGGAATGGATCTGACTGAAGAAGACTTTGGCTACGTATGGGACTGGTTTCAGTCTGTTCGCGGTCTGTATTCGCGAGCATCAGTCGAGGGAAGATACGTGCTATTCACGGCTGACCAATAGTGAGGATATCGCCTAACTCGACTGGCTGCTTTCAAGCAAAGCCCCTCACCCTAACCCTCTCCCCGCAAAGCCGGGGCGAGGGGACATGAAAAGATGAAGACAGGAAGACAACGACGATGAACTGGACGACGATGATTGGTCGCTTGCTGGGCTAC
>JAYVDI010000416.1:0-7617 GCA_043749505.1 Schlesneria sp.
GAAGATCGGTGCCAAAAACAAACGCTTCAAGGCCGCGCTCGATCCCGACTACATCCTCAACGTACTCCAATGCCTCCAACTTTGATGCGTTTCGCTTGCCTGTTAGGCTTGGGTCATCACCGTGAGCGTGTTGCTTCGTCTCATTCCAAGAATTGGTGGGCGCAGAAGCATGCTGGAACTGAACGACGAAGAGTTGCAAGCCAAGTCTCCACAGCAGTCCGTTCGTCTTCACTTACCTCGGTGTCGTTTTCAATGCGATTCCATTCCGCAAACCAGATTGCGGACACAAGATTCATTTGGTTGGGTGGCAGTCCCTCAATGAGTTGCTGTCCTGCCACGGCGGCTCGCAATGCTTCAGCCGCAGTTTCCAAAAGGGTGTTGCGAAAGTCGGCATCGTCCGCTTTGGGATGGCTCCAGAACCGAAGCATCAACTCTACCAATAGCTCTGATTCGTACAGGCCGGTGAAATCGAATGAGACTTTGGCGATCTGCTTTGACATGGTTCCCTGCTCCTCGACCTCATCTCAACACGTTGAACAAAGGATTACGGCTCCGAATCAGTTCCGTCTCCAACGCCCTGCGGTGGGCGGTTGGAGTGTCATGCGGCAGGATGTGAATCTCCAACAATGCCCCTGCGGTCCCATGCTCCCAGAGCCAGCGAGCCAACCCTCGATTGTCGGAATGGTCGAGATGCTTCTTGAGGCGGCTCCGCAGATTGCCCGCCTCCCCAACGTAAAGAGTTTGTGGGGGATCGTAGAACACGTACAACCCTTGGCTTGCTGGTATCGCCTCGGAAGAAAGTCCGTCAACGCGGAATGAAAGTACGGTCTCGGATTGAATGACTCGGCCCAAGATTTCCGGTGACAGCTTCTTGGCCTTGCGAAGGTTGAGTGCCGCCCAGCGGTACTGCAACGGACTGAATCCGGGGGCGATCTCCATCGCCAACCCATCGAGCTGGCGGCAGAGATCGGGGTCACACAAGATCGCATCAAGAGCGAATCCGTCGCGCCGTTGAAGAACACGCGCCGCGATCTCGGCCGCGAATCGGTAGTCCTCCTCCTCTGGAAAGAACGTCGCGGTGCAACGTCCGGTTCGGGGAAGTTGCCCTCGCTTTCGAATGTTGAGGAGTCCACGATTCAAATCGGCCGCAGTCTCAATCAATCCCGCATCATGGCAAGCGAGGATGAACCGTTCGTTGAGATCAGGATCGACGACGACCCGGTCTGCTGAGAAATCCACGCGAACGGACTGAAAACACTGGATGATCGTCTCCTCTTTGGACGTCATGCAGTTGCCTCCTTCAGCCCCAGCGAGTTGAGTTGCGGATGCGACTTCTTTTGGATCAGACGACACTGGTAGGCCACCAGCGAGCGAGCCAACCGGGCACCCTGGCTCGTGATATCCATGTACGGAAGTTGCCGATAGGGCACGGCTCGGAACGCGACATCACCGAAGGACGACCAACACTTGCTATCTCCCTGCTGACTCAACACGCAACCAAGGTTGAGGGCCTCGCCAATGTAGAGCGGCTTGTGTTCAGGTATGCCAACCTCGTAAAGCCCCGCTAATCCATCGAGCGAATCAAATCTCACGACGGGCTTTAGTTTTCGATCAGGAACATCCAACAACAAGGAACGAGTCGCTGCTGACTTGGCTTCCTTTCGAAGTTTGAGTGCGCCCCAGCGATATTGAAACGATGTGTATCCGGGAGCGAATTGCCGTGCCGTCTCATCAAACTTCGCGGCAAGACTCGGATTGCAAAAGATGTCGTCTAAACTTTCGCCAGTTTGGTCAAACACGGTTTTCCAAGCGATCTCGCTCGCGAACAGGTATGCATCTGCATCCTCCCAGTTCAGACTGGTCCGTTCGTTGGTCTTGATGCCGGATAGTTTGCCAGCCTTCCGAAGTCGCAACAGATGGTGATTCACGAAAACCGGTGACAAATTCACTCCGAGTTGTTGGCACGACCGAAGAAAACTGGCGTTCAACTCCGGGTCTACAAGGAGTCGATCTGTGGAGAATCCGTCCGCACTTCGTCGATACGCTTCAATGATCTCAGCATCCCAATTCGGAATCGGTTCGCCTGTGGCTTCGGTTGGTGAAAGTAACTTTCCTTTCTTGATTCCCTTCTTTGGTGTTGTCGGGGCACTGACCTTCGGTTCGGGGGCACCGTCCAAGTTGTCAAGAGGTTCGATTTTGGAGAGACGATCCAAGCCGCGCGTGATGTACTCGTCGCTCAGATCGAACGCGAGATACTGACGGCCGAGCTTCTTGGCGACTGCTGCGGTTGTGGCGCTGCCGCTGAACGGGTCGAGGACCAACTCGTCGGGGTTCGAGCTGACCTTGATGATGCGGCCCAACAGTTGTTCGGGCATCTGGCAGCCGTGGAAGCCTTCTCGCTCCTTGAATGTTCCGGCGACGCGCGGGAAGTACCACGTGTCTTCGTCGGGGTTCAGGCCGTCGGTCAGGTCTTGCGGGCGCAGAATCCATGTGTCGTCGGGCAGGCGGCCATCCTTGGCGGCTCGCGTGTCAGCGTAGACCGTTTGTCGGGCCGAGGGACCTGCGATGGCCGGGCCGTTGAACGTGAACTTCTTGGCATCCTTCACGAAGTGAAAGATGTGCGTGTGCGAGCGGCTGAACTTGTACTTGCAGTTCACTCCAAACGTGTAGTACCAGATGACCCAGCTTCGACAGTGGAAGCCGATTTCCTGGCTGAGCAGCTTCAGTTCGGCGGCGTAATCGTCGCCGATGGCCAACCAAAAAGTGCCGGCCGGCTTGAGGGCACGGTGGACTCCGGCGATCCACTGGCGCGACCAGTCGAGATACTCCTGCGGGGCCTGCCGGTCCTTGTAGACATCGTACTTGTAGCCGATGTTGAACGGAGGATCGGCGAACGCGAGATCGACGCTTCCTTCATCCAGTTGCTGCATGGCCTCAACGCAGTCGAGCTTGTGAATCGTGTTGAGGTCGAGCATGAGTGAAGCCTCCGTGCGCGTGAAACCGAGTGCGAGAGAAGTTGATCGACGGGCGACATGGAGCGTGCCACAATCCGATCAGGGCGGGGATCGTACCGGCCCGCGCGCGCAGCCTCAACCAACGGTTTTTCCTCGAGAAACCGACTCGGAACCACCTGCATGACCAGCACCAAACCGTCAGTGGATCGCCGCCAATCAGCATTGGTTCTCGTGGTCATGGCGGTCATGGTCGCGATCGGCGGCTGGATCGCGGTGGGGCTGTTTGGTTATCGACAGTTCTTCGTCATGACATCGCATTGGAAGTGGCGAGACACGACTGCGATGGGCTACTGGCGTGGTGAGATTCTGTTTGTGGAGAGTGGGTTCAAGTTCGGCATCGGGCCGACGGGGCCGTATCAGGTGAAGGCGTTTCATCCTCAGACGGGTGTCGTTTGCAACACGGGTATCATTCTATCTGGCTGGTACGGACACTTTGTTGCGGATCGCGATCAGTTTTGGTTTGTCACCCCCGGTGAAGTTGTTTGGTCCGATGGGACGACAGTGACACGGCATCGTCCCAAGTTACCTGTGACTCAAGCCAGCCTCCCGTTTCTTTTGGACGGACGGCTGACGGCGGTTGCTCCGGATGACAATGGACATCAACGTCTCTACTCATTTGCCGATGGCCAGTGGAATGCGGGGCGACGAATCGCCATTCCCGGATTCGGTCGAAAATGGGAGTTCGATGTCGAGAAGGGTGAAGAACGACTCGTCCCTCGAACGACCGGTTCGGGTGTGAAGCCTGCTGGGGTGCAGGATATTGTCCAAGCCTGTCAGGTTGGCGACAAAACCCATGTCGTGGCGATGAACCACGGCAAATGGATCGACAACAAAACCGCTTATCGTTTGGGATTCGACTTCGTGGAAGAATCAACGGACGCGGCGTCGGCCTTGGTCCCGGAAAACTCCGAACCGGACACCACAGGCTGGTACTCCTTGGGCACCATAGGAACCTGGTCTAATCCAACTCTGCACTATATTGACGGAAACTTGATGCTGTTTGATCAAGGTTCCTTGTGGAAGCTCGATCCCTCAAAGGCCGGGAAGTTTGTGAGCACCGACCTAATTTTGGGGTCGCTAGGAAGAAATATTGGAGTGGCCGTTTTACCCTCGGGAGACGATGTCTACATGGTCGCCATCTCGCGATTGAGAGAAGTGCGTATCTTTCATCGTGTGGGCAGCACGTATTCTCATGTCCCGCATTCAATATCGGGTAACGCCACAAACCTGAGAGCCTTCGAAGGAACGATTGTCGGTTTGGCGCTGGCAGTATGGATGCTATCGCATCTGATCTTGTTAGGCGGCTGCAACCGGTTGGTCGAACGCTGGCGGCAGCCTCAATACATCTTTGGACATGAAGGTGTGACGCTAGCACCGTTGGCTCGTCGCTTCCTCGCTCGATCGGTCGATTTGCTCATCATGCTGTCACCGATCGGACTGGTGGTAACGTGGCTCTTCGCCGTCACAAACGATGAACAACGGGACGAGCTTTACTGGTGGATCTTGGTTGTTGTTTACGATCTGGTTGTCAACCGCGATTGGGATTGGGGCAGCCTCCAAGGCTTGGTGTATACGATCGGTTGGCTAGATCACTTTCAGGAAGCAACCTCTGGATTTCTGATCGCCATCGTATGGGCGGTTGGCATGTTTGTGTTATCGGTACTGGTTGAAGGTCGGACGGGAGCCTTTGTGGGCAAGTGGCTCTGCGGCCTGCGCGTCGTCCGAACCACTCTGCGACCATGCAGCCAACAACGGATTCTGCTGCGTGAACTGTTACTCTGCGTGGACACCGCCAACTTGCTCAGCCCCATCCCGGCCGTCTTCGCGATCCTATCGAACGAACAACGCCAGCGGATCGGCGATCTGGTTGCGGACACCATCGTGGTCGAGCATCATCCTTCCACAATCGACTTGTCCTCATCTGCCAGTCCGACTGCCATGAACAATTAGCGAACGAGGGGCGGGTGCAATACATCCCGTCACTCTCGGTCAGTACCTGAAGAATCATCTTGGAGAATCATCGTGTCCGAATCGTCACCTGGTCCGCTCGCGCTGCTGCCACCGGCGGACTTCATTGATCCCGTCATCGAGGTCTACAAACGGGATGTCGATGTCACGCTGCTGATCGAAAATCTGCTGTTGACGCCCGCACAGCGCTGGGAGAAGGCGGAGTCCTTTATTCAGGCCGTTCGCGAATGGCGCGGAGCGGCAAAGCGTTCTCGCCGGCATCTGACGGAGGTGCTATCGTGATTGCATCGCTGAGCGAAGTTGTTCGAGTCTTCAATGCGGCGGGTGTGCGGTTCGTGGTGATTGGAGGGTGGGCGGGACTCATCCACGGGTCGGCTCGTTCGACGAACGATGTCGATTTTGTGTATGCACGCGATGACGAAAATCTGGCGCGCGTGATCGCCGCCCTTGCTCTGCATCAGCCGTATCTGCGAGGTGCTCCTCCGGGACTTCCCTTTCGATGGGACGTTCAGACTTTGCGGAGCGGATTGAACTTCACGCTCACGACCGCCATTGGTGACATCGATCTGCTCGGTGAAGTCGCTGGTGGCGGAATCTATGAAAACATCATCTCGCAGACGCTGGAGGTCGAAGCCTTCGGTGTGAGATGCCGCGTCGTCACTTTGGAGTTGCTGATCCAACTCAAACGGGCCGCCGGACGACCGAAAGATTTTGAGGCGATTGCCGAATTACAACTGCTGCTGGACGAACAGCGCAAGTTGGATGCAGAAACATGAACACGCTGGTGGTCTCATCATTGGACATCCTGTGGACGCCCGAGTTGCAACATCTGTTATCGGAGGAGATGGAACTCACGGGACATCCCCCTGCGGAGGTCGTCACCGATGCCCTCTTGAGTTGGCTCCGCTCACGCCGGAACCGACGCCAGATCGACGCGGAAGTGACTGCCTACGCCGTGGCTCACGCCGGTTCGGAATCGGACCTCATCGAATGATCCCTTTGGAGTCGCAGACCATGTTGAATCAAGACTCACTCTCGCGCCGCGAACTGCTCTGGCAGGTCGGCGGTGGACTCGGGGGCGTGGCGCTCGCTGCGATGTTGGGGCGCGAGGACGTGGGTGGCGCGGAGTCGTCCGCCAAGACCGTCGTCTCGACGCGCGGGGGCGTGATGGATGTGATGCACTTCCCGCCGAAGGCGACGCGCGTGGTGCAGTTCTTTATGGCGGGAGCCGCCTCGCATATGGACTTGTTCGACCATAAGCCGGAACTCATCAAACGAAACGGCCAGCCGTGGGATCCGGGTGAGAAGGTCGAGTTGTTTCAGAATGGGCACGGGGCGACGTTCGCTTCGCCGTGGTCTTGGAAGCCGTTCGGTCAGTGCGGCAAGCCTCTGTCGGAAGTGACCGCGCCGTTGGGTGAGGTCGTGGATGAGATGGCTTTCATTCACAACTTGATCGGCAAGACGGGCGTTCACAGTACGTCCACGCTGCTCCAAGCGACTGGCTTTCAAACGCCGGGCTTTCCCGGAATGGGAGCGTGGGTGAGCTATGGCCTTGGCAGTTTGAATGACAACCTGCCGACGTTCGTCGTGCTGCCCGATCATCGCGGCTTCCCGTCGAACGGGCAGAAGAACTGGGACTCGGCGTTTCTTCCGGCGAGTCATCAGGGGACGATCATTCGGCCCGGCGCGGCCAATCCGATTGAAGACCTGTTCCCCGCAAAGAATGGACTCGTCACGCGCGAAGGCGATGCAGCAGGACTTGAGCTGATGACGCAACTCAACCGCCGCCATGCCGAGTCGCGGCCGGGTGACTCTCGGTTGGAAGCTCGCATCAAGTCGTATGAGCTTGCCGCGCGGATGCAGCTCGCGGCCCCTGAAGCATTGAATATTGAGGGCGAACCGAAGCACATCCTCGACATGTATGGCTTGGCGGGCGGGCGCGAGTTTCCCAAGGAGATCAACGATCTCGAAGAGACCGACATCTTCGGGAAGAAGTGCCTGATCGCGCGGCGGCTGCTCGAACGGGGAGTCCGGTTCGTCCAAGTTTGGTCGGGCTGCGACAACGGTTTTCCACGCCGGAACTGGGACTCGCACGAAGACATCGAACGCGATCATGGCCCGCTGTCGCTCGGCATGGCGCGCGGTGCGGCGGCGCTGATCCGCGACCTCAAGCAGCGCGGGATGCTCGACGACACGATCATCCACTGGACGACCGAGTTCGGCCGAATGCCGTGTGCCCAATCGGGCAAGGGCCGCGATCACAACCCGTTCGTGTTTACGAACTGGCTCGCGGGTGGAGGCATCAAGGGCGGGATCACGCACGGCCCGAGTGACGAATGGGGCTACAAGCCGCTCGACCGAGACCATCCCACGCAGGTCTACGACCTCCACGCCACGATGCTGAAGCTGCTGGGCATCGACCACACGCGGCTGACCGTCCGTCACAACGGCATCGACCGCCGCCTGACCGATGTCCACGGCCACGTCATTGATGAGATTGTGGCGTGAGCAGGGGTTTCGGGCGCGTGGACACTCTCGTTTGCGAAATTTGTTATTCCTCGCACGGCCAGTGATGAGACATCTGAGCGGGGCGGCGTCAGCCCCCCGGTTCTTCTCAAGAGGGCTTACGCCCAAG
>JAYVDI010000417.1:0-3772 GCA_043749505.1 Schlesneria sp.
GTCTTCAGTGAGCCATTGGCGCTAGCCTCGGGTTTCGCGCACCCGAGGCTAGCGCCAACGGCTCACGATACTGCAATCCAACTCTGAAACTGCTCTAGCGTTCTTCGCTTGCGCGTCAGGCTTCGATTCGGCCGTGTCCGCAGGATTTTTCCGCGAGTGAACCGGCTGACTGGCGAGCCTTTCAGACTGCGGCTATACTCCTCGCCCTCGCGCGGTCCGGCGGTTCGCACGGGGTCTGATTTTTTCCGCCAGTTTTCACTGAACAGTCTTCTGGTTGATCACTTTATGCCGAACACTGGTAGCGCCACTCGTGCCCTCCGAAAAGACGAACGTCGTCGCGTCCGCAACAAGCAGCAGCGATCCGCGCTGCGAACGACCATTAAGAAGGTGCGAGCATCTGCCGCTGCTGTCCCCACGGGAGAGAAGTCGGTCGATGACGCCAAGTCGGCCTTGTTGGTCGCGGTCAAGAAGCTCGATCAGTCCGCTGCCAAGCACTTGATCCACCGCAACAAAGCGGCACGAGACAAGTCGCGGCTGACGAAGCTCATCAACAAGCTCTCGGCCCCGAAGCCTGCTGAAGGCGCGGTCGCAACATAGTCTGAGACGCTTTGGCGTCTGAATGCGTTGCCTGCCGAACTGAATAACCTCGAACAGCCCGCTGGTGGAACCACCTGCGGGCTGTTCGTGTTTTTACGGGTGGGGCGTTGCCCACGCGGTTAAACGAAACCGCCAACCATCGCTGGTCTACAGGTGCGTCTCGGGAAGCGGTGCCGATTCGTGGTGGATCAGGTTCATCGTTTTCCAACGGCCACTCCTGAACCGGATCAGAAACACGAAGCCCAGCACGGTGACGTAGACCGTACACCAGATCCAACTCCAAAAGAGACTTGGCCCGTAAAACTTCCACGTCAGATAAGTGGGTGTGACGAGGAGTCCCCAAGCACAGAGGCAGGTGGCGATCATTGAGAACGTCGTGTCTCCCGCCGCTCGGACCGCTGATCCAAACACGATCGCCATCGCGTCGAAGAACGAGTAGAGGGCGACGAACCGCAGCAGCACGACCACCACGTTGCGAACTTCCTGAAAATTCTCACCGTCAGCGTGATAGGCGTAAGGAGCCAGCAGAACCTGCGGCGCGAAGACGTACACGGCACCACAAAAGGCCATGATCCCTCCCGCCACGACGAAGCCTTTGCGGGCAGACTTTTCGGCGATGTCGGGGCGTCCTTCACCGATCCGTTGCCCGACGAGCGTGGCGACCGCGATGCCGACGCCGATGACCGGTGTGAAGGCGAGCGTGTTCAGATTAAAGGCGATATTCGTGGCCGCCAGTTCGTGTTTGCCAATCCAACCGATGACAATGATGAACGCCGTGAAGCCCGCCACGTCGAGAAACATTTGCAAACCGCTCGGCCCGCCGAACTTCAACAGATCGCCCATCAGACGGCGATCGAAACGCCAGTGCTTCCAAAATTCATACTTTTCTCTCGCGTCAGATCGCGTCAGCAGGAACACGTAGCAGAGTGTGGCAAACGCATTCGCCAAGTTCGTGGCGATGGCCGCTCCTGTCATCCCCAGTTTGGGAATCGATCCCCATCCAAACACGAGGATCACGACGAGAACTGCGTTGACCAGCACGCTCGATCCATTCACCAGCAAGACCATTCGCGTCTGGCCTCGCCCGCTGTAGAAGGTCGAGAGCGCGGCAGGCAGCAGCGCGAAAACTGCTCCCAGACAGAGCCATGAGAAGTACTCCGCCTCCAGTTTTCGCACACTATCTTCGTGTCCGACCAAATCAAACAGCGCGCCGGAGAACCACGCGCACGGGATCAGCAGCAGCCCACAAGCCATTGCG
Source organism: Schlesneria sp. (assembly GCA_043749505.1). Lineage (GTDB taxonomy): Bacteria > Planctomycetota > Planctomycetia > Planctomycetales > Planctomycetaceae > Schlesneria. The sequence goes on from JAYVDI010000417.1 coordinate 1,856, forward strand.
AAATAGGCCGCTTGCCAGACCGCAGCCGCGACGCGTGCCGGTTGTTTCGCGCCGTCGTATTGAGCCACGAAGGCGTTCGCGTAGGAGACGATTCCAAATGGCAGGCTGAGGCACGACCAGAACAGGATCCCTGCGGGCAGCGCCGCCGCGACTGCTTCCTTGGAGTACCAGGTCATGAAGACGCGATCGACGACGTGCATCAGCGATTGCGTGCTGGAACTCAAAACCATTGGCACCGCGATGGCGAGCAGTTCGACGTAGCCTCCCGCCAACGGCGTCTGAGCGGACGCTTGCTTCGGCAAAGGAGGAGACGGCGTGACATCAGATTCCATCAGGGAACTCATCGCTGTTTTAGTGGGGCAATACTGGGGAGCGAGACACTACGAAGTTCGTGCGCACTCTGACAACCAACGCACTGCGGAACAGGAATCAGTAACTCATCCGGCCTGAATGAACGCATCCGTCGTTGCCCACGCGGTGAAACCTCTCGCGGCCCAAGAGGAGAGTTTGGCGAGCCGCATGCCGTAAGGCTGCGGGTTCTTGGCCGTCGCAGGAAACCCGTGGCCTTACGGCACACGGCTCGCCTTGAACATCTCACTCATGGTCGTGCGAGGTATAAACGCGTCAATCGCTGGCTGAGCAAGGTCTCTCACAACGGCCACGCCGCTTGTTTGTGAAGGCGGCTCAATAACTGTTTGACCGTGTCACCGGGTGCGACCGGAGCCAGCACAACGCTCCGCAGGGGTTGTCGCTCGATCTTCAAATGGTTCCAACGCGAGAACGTTCTACGAATAGAGGACCGTCGCACGAACAAGCTGCCGGGTGCCTCAAACAGCCACTGTGACGCAGAAGACACAGGATGGTGACCACTGGTTCGACCGGCGATCGGCACCGCAGTGACCGCAGGCAGGCGGGCCGACCGCCACCTTTGAGCCAGCCGAGCGAACCAGCTCGCCCTGCGGATGGGTTCGTCGCGGCGAGGTTCGAGTGCGCCGTTCTGCCGCTGATCGTGATCGGGCAGGAAGAGAACCCCCTCGCTGGTCGCGATCAGACGACCGAGGCTTGGCCAGCCGCGACGCTCCAAACGGACGGGGCCGAGTTCCGCGAGTGGCTGTCCCAGTCGCGCGGCCAGCGTTTCGTCATCGAGATCAGGCGCATCGACATCCACGATCGCACCACATTCGGTGCAACGATCCGCGTGAGGCTCGACCCACGTCAGGCAGTGAGTACACACGACGATCAGAGACATGCGAGACGGTTCCTTGCCGGAGTTCACGCCGTCAATGTAGCCTCCCACGCAACAGAGTAACACTCGCCCCAAGGATCGTGGAAAGATGGCTGAAGACGGTCAATTGCCCGGAGACACGCAAGCCACGGCGCGGCCACTCGTGACACCGACCCCTGTCGAAACAGTGCCGCCGCCCACCGTGGTTGTCGTTCATCCGCGAGAGCGCCGTCGCAAATGCACGGTCCGCCCGCTCAGGCAACGCGATGGTTTCGCCTTCTGTAACTTTCCGCGAATGCCTTACGAGTTGACCGGCTACGTGAGACTCGGCATCGGCGGGCCGCTCTTGAGCGAGGCCGATGCGAATCGCGGGCTGCTCATTCTCGACGGAACTTGGCGTCATGTGCAGCCGATGGAACGGATGTTTGCCGACATCCCGCTCCGGAGCCTGCCGCCGCTCATCACGGCCTACCCTCGCACATCAAAAGTGAGTGTCGATCCCGACGGCGGCCTCGCCACGATCGAGGCGATTTACGCGGCCTTTCGACTCCTCGGTCGAGATACCGCTGGGCTACTCGATCACTACCACTGGGCCGATGAGTTCGTCGAGTTGAATCAAGCCTTCTGGCCGTGAAAGGTTAATGCTCCGTCGTAATGACTCGGTCGCCTCGTTTAACCGCGTGGGCAACGCC
>JAYVDI010000418.1:0-12252 GCA_043749505.1 Schlesneria sp.
GGCGTTGCCCACGCGGTTAAACGACGCAGTCTCGGTGACATGAGGTGGCATCATGAGCGTGGTCACATGCCAGTCCAACACGTTGCGTGGCGTTCGCGAACTCTCGAAGAGGCGACCGATGGAAGCTCTCTACAATTATCTCGGCGGTACGACCGGATCGTGGCGCGTCACGGAGGTCGCGACCCGATCCGGCCAGCCGCTCAGACCGGTGACGCATCTCGAGATCGTCAACGGTTCGCTCGAACGACTGCCGTTCGGAACCTCGTGGCTGTTGCGGGGCGTGGTCAGCAATACACGCTACGTTTCGCGCGAGGAGCGCGATGCGTTGCAGTCGAAGCAGCCGGCACTCAACCGTACACAAGCGACCTGTGCCGCGCTGATTCCGATCAAGAAGTCGGCCGCCTGGTGGAGCCTCGCTCAAGACGAACGGCGTGACATTCTGGAGTCACGATCACGACACATCGCGACCGGAATGCAGTACCTGCCCGCGATCGCACGCCGGTTGATGCACGGCCGCGACTTGGGCGAGCAATTCGATTTCGTGACTTGGTTTGAATACGCCCCGCGCGACTCAGCGATCTTCGACGACCTGCTGTCCGCCCTGCGCGGGACGGAAGAATGGAAATACGTCGAGCGGGAAATCGACCTTCGGTTGGAGCGAACGTGATGGCGCGACACCCAACGCGGATTTAGGCGAGAGTCTGTCTGACCTCTCTCCCCTCGCCCCAGCTTTGCGAGGAGAGGGGCCGGGGGTGAAGGGTTCTTGGTTACGCTTGAAGTCGAGTGCGTGAAACGAGACCCCTCACCCTAGCCTTCTCCCCGCAAGGCCGGGGCGAGGGGACAAAGCCAAGACGAACACCAAGAACAACGTCAAACTGAGACCGAAACGACGCCAATCCCATGACAATACCCTTTCTCACCCTGACCGATGTCTGCAAAAGTTACGGTTCCGCCAAGCAGCGGACCGAGGTTTTGAAGGACATCAACCTCGAAGTGCGGCGGGGCGAGTTCCTCGCCATCGTGGGTTACTCGGGAGCGGGGAAGACGACACTGATCTCGATGATCGCCGGGCTGATCTCTCCCGACAGCGGGCGGATCGAATTGGATGGGAAGCCAATCACGGAACCCGGTCCTGATCGAGGCGTCGTCTTTCAGAATTACTCACTGCTGCCGTGGCTGACCGTGTACGAGAACATCGCCCTGGCGGTCGATTCGCTGTTCGACTGGCCCGCCGAACGAAAGCGGGCGTACATCGAGAAGCACATCGTGATGGTGAACCTCACCGCCGCGAGGGACAAGAAGCCACACGAACTTTCGGGTGGGATGCGTCAACGTGTGGCGGTGGCTCGCGCGCTGGCAATGGACCCCGCAATCTTGCTCTTGGATGAACCGCTCGGCGCGCTCGACGCCCTGACGCGAGCGACCCTTCAAGATGAGATCGAACGCATCTGGGAGCAGGACCAGAAGACCGTCATTCTCATCACAAACGATGTGGACGAAGGGCTGCTGCTGGCGGATCGCATCATCCCGCTGAGTGCCGGCCCGCGAGCAACCCTCGGCCCCAGCTTCGATGTCGAACTGGACCGGCCTCGCGACCGCAAGGCCCTCGGTACCGATCCGCGATTCAAACGGATGAAAAAACAAATTCTGGACTGGTTGCTTGGACCCGGAAGTAGAAAACAGCGGGCGGCAGAGGTGGCAAAAAAACTGGAACTGGTGTCTGCCTGATGACGAGACTTCATGCACCTGATCCGAATTCCGATCGAAATCAACGCGGTCATTCAGCTCGCGCCGCCGAGCCGAGATGGCGATGTTGGGCTGACACCGAGCCTCTTGAGGATTTCAACGACTCGATCCCAAGCCTCCGAAAATAGCGAATGATGAAGGTGCCACATGGCCAGTCCGAAACACAATGCCGTCCCTTATCTGCCGGTCAAGGAACGCGCCTCTGTTCGTGAGAGACTGGCGAAGCCCTTCGAGTACGTAGCTGGAAGTAGTCACCACGAAAAATGGTCTGACAGGAACCATCACCCCATGACAGCAAATGATCGGTATCTCGAACTGTGGCGCGTGAGCAAGTCGTATCCGAAGCGCGACGGGGGTGAGGCGGTCATTGTGACCGACTTCAACCTAGCGGTGAAACAAGGCGAGTTCGTGTCGTTGATCGGGCATTCGGGCTGCGGCAAATCGACGGTACTGTCGATGGTCGCGGGGCTGACAGAGCTGACGACGGGTGGGATCGTACTTGCCGGGCGTGAAATCGACGGGGCGGGGCCGGATCGCGGGATGGTCTTTCAGTCCCCGTCGTTGCTCCCCTGGCGCAGTGCGTTCGACAACGTGATGCTCGGCGTCGAACAAGTCCGACCGGAACTGACGCGACAGCACCGTGCCGACATCGTCGTCCACTATCTCGAACTGGTCGGCTTGGGTGACGCGCTCAAGAAGCGGCCGGCGGAACTCTCGGCTGGGATGCGTCAGCGCGTCGGACTCGCGCGCGCCTTCGCGCTCAATCCCAAGATGCTGCTGCTCGACGAGCCGTTCGGAATGCTCGATTCACTGACGCGGTTCGAGTTGCAACAAGTCCTGATCGACTTGTGGTCCACCGATCAGAAGACCGCGCTGATGGTGACACACGATGTGGATGAAGCGCTGTTTCTCTCGGATCGCATCGTGATGATGACCAACGGCCCGAGTGCCACCGTCGGCGACATTCTCACCGTCCCGTTCCCTCATCCGCGCAATCGCTCGGCAATGATGGAACACCCCGACTACGACGCCTTGCGCGGCGATCTCGTCGGGTTTCTGGAACGTCAGGGCCACAAGCCGGACGAGAACCACGATGCTGCGGAATCGCCACCCGCGAAGACCTCATCGGAACGAATCGCCTCGCCCCTGCCGACTGCGGTGAGCAAAGCCGCTTCGATCCCTTCGTTGGCCGTCGCCGCGTCGATCCCGTGAGGATTCGCCTTGAGGCGACCGGCCAGTGATCGTATCGCCGCACGTAGAACGGTGGCCTGTACCTCACGCGACTGAGAGTGAAAGTTTGGCGAGCCGCATGCCGTAAGGCTGCGGGTTCTTGAGCACCGCGAGAAACCCGTGGACTTACGGCACACAGCTCGCCTAAGACATCTCACTCATGGCCGTGCGAGATCTAATCAACGTCAGCCGTCAGGCACTTCTTGCCGATGAGCAATTCGTCCGCCAGTGTCCGTGCCTTTCAACAGTGCGGCGACGATTCGATCCCACCTTGGCAGTCACTACAACCGGACTTTGCGCACTGTGGTTTCTCGAAGTCGTAGAGATTCTTCGGTGTTGCGAATCTCCGTCGAGAGCCGAACGCGACGATATTTCACTCAACACGAATCACCCGGCCCGTTGCTGGCGCACAGCACGAGCCGCATATCCTCAAGGACGAGGTCGAAGCCGCAACTCAGCGGACGCCTCGTGGGAGCGAGCTGAGATGCGACGTTGGACATTTGCGGCGATGAGCCTGGGGTTGAGCATCAGTCTCACGACCGTGACGCGGGCACAGGAGGCGGCTTCCATTCCACCCGCTCCTGTCAGCGAGAACTCATTGCGGGATGAAGCTCTTCAAATCTCGCAGGCACCGGCGGCAGGCGCGGCTTCACCCTATGAAGGCACGGCGGCACCGGCATCTCCGTTGCCGCCAGCTCCCGCTGCCTCCAAGCCCGCCGGTCCTCCCAAGCCGCCGCCACAGCCGTGGAAGCCGTGCTTCTTCGATAACGACTTCAGTTACAAGAAGACGTCCCATACTCACTTGTTCGGCGAGGACTTCAAGAATGTCCCGTTGGATAGCGTCCTGCCCTGGGACATCGCCGAAGACACGCAGATCTCTGTAGGAGGCGAATTGCGTCACCGTTACATGGACGAGCGGAACCGTCTGCGTGCGCCGTTCGGAGCGGGAGGGCACTCCACCTACGACCTGCTTCGCTGGCGAAACTACGTCGATCTCAAGCACTCCGACTGGGTGCGAGTCTATGTCGAGATGATCGACGCCTCGATCTATAACAACGATCTGCCCATCACGGGGATCGACAAGAACCGCTGGGATCTCCAGAACGCCTTCATCGATCTGAAGGTTCTCGAACGAGACGACAAGCCGGTCTGGTTCCGCGTGGGACGACAAGAGCTGCTGTTCGGTTCGCAGCGACTGGTCTCGCCGCTCGATTGGGCCAACACGCGCCGCAACTTTGAAGGATTGAGACTGAATAGTCCCGGCACGAACTGGGATTTGGACGCATGGTTGGTGAACCCCGTCAACACCGCGACGTTTGGCGCGGGGGGCGGAGCCGGGCCGGGTTTGGGGGTCCTCAAGAACGACGACAAGTTCGATGCGCCTCAGCGTCACATCCTCTTCGGTGGCGGCTGGGCCACCTACAAGGGAATCAAGGACCACACGTTCGACACGTTCTTCTTGTACGACCATCACGACAAACTCTTCCCCGGTGGCAACGGCCTCCCCGGCGCTGGACCGCTGGCCTCGAACAGTTTTCCCAAGGGAGATCGGTACACGGCCGGTACGCGCTGGCTGGGAACCATCCCCGTCGATAACGGCCAACGCGCCTTCTTGACCGACGTGGAAGGGGCCTATCAATTTGGAGACAACAAAGGCCAGAGTGTTCAGGCGGGATACATCGTCACCGGCGGCGGTCACACGTGGAAAACCGCTCCTTGGGAACCGACCGTCTGGGCGTTCTACGACTGGGCCTCGGGCGATCAAAGCCCGACCGACAACGTGAGCGGCACGTTCTTCCAACACTTCGGTCTCGTTCACGCTTATCTCGGTCTGATCGACAATGTGGCCCGGCAGAACATCAGCGACATCAACTACCGCGTGCAAGTCAAGCCGACCAAGAAGGTGCAGCTCCAAGCCGCGCACCACTTCTTCCGGCTGGCCACCGCCAATGACTCGCTCTATACGGTCACGGGGCAACGGTTCGGTGCAGCGGGCGGTCACGGCGGCGACATCGGCCAAGAACTGGACCTCTTGGCGACATACACCATCAACCAGAACGTCAGCATCGAAGCGGGTCAGTTCTGGTTTTGGTACGGCGACTACATCCGCAACGTCCAGCCAACTCGCGATGACGCCCGCCAGTTCTACGTGCAGACGACGATTCGATATTGAACCGTGGGTCGATGAGCAAACCTGTAGGACGGGCACTCGTGCCCGTCCTACAGGTTTTTGAAGACCGTAAAACGACGCAAAAACTTCCGTCGTGTTGGACTTCTCGCCACGGTTCCACTCCACTGGAATGTCGGTATCCTGTCGTCGTTGATTCGCATCCTCATTCAATTCTCCGTGAATCGACAACTCGATTTCCGATGCCCAAGTTGGAGCACAACCGTGACACGCATCCTCATCGTGGACGATTCCACCATTGATCGAAAATTGGCTGGTAGCCAGATTGAAAAGCACACGGACTGGACCATCGAGTACGCCACCAACGGGCTGGAAGGTCTGGAGGCAATCCGTCGCGAGCAACCGGACTTGGTGCTGACCGACATGCAGATGCCCGAGATGGACGGCCTCGAATTGTGTCAGGCAGTGCGGCGCGAATTTCCCGGCGTGTCGGTCATTCTCATGACGGCCCGTGGCAGCGAAGAGATCGCGATGGAAGCGTTGCAGGCGGGAGCCGCCAGCTACGTTCCCAAACGCGGCTTGCGGCTTCAGCTCGTTGAGACCGCGCGGCGCGTGTTGTCAGCGCGTCAGGACGATCGTGTTCAACGCGAGGTCTTGCGACGGATGCAGTCGCGCACCGAGACGTTTGTTCTGGAAAGCGATCTCGACCTGCTGCTCTCGTTGTCGCGCTACCTGCAACTGGCCTTGGCGACGCAGTGGGGCCTCGACCTGTCGGCCCGGATGCAGATCGGCATGGCACTCGAAGAAGCTTTGCTGAACGCGATGTATCACGGCAACTTGGAGGTCGATTCCAAGTTGAAGGAAGTCGATTTCGCGGCGTTCTATCAACTCGCGGAAGAGCGTCGTGTCGCCGCTCCGTTCAGCGAACGCCGGATCTTCGTGGAAGTTCGCTCGACCCCACTGGGTGTGTCGTACTCGATTCGCGATCAGGGACCGGGCTTTGATCCTGGCAAACTGCCAGACGCAACCGCCCTCGAAAATCTCGACCGCCCCTGCGGACGAGGCGTCATGCTGATGCGTGCCTTCATGGACGAGGTTCACTACAACGACCGGGGCAACCAAGTGACGCTGGTCAAACAGAGTCCGAGTGAAGCGGAAGCGGCGGCGTAACGGCGCATCTCATCCGAGTGGGGCGGCGTCAGCCCCTTGGCTCTTGGGCGTTAGCCCAATGGTACTTACTTTAGATTTCCGTGAGCGGCACGGCGCTAGCCGCCGGTGGATTTCAAAGTCAGAAACCGACGGCTAGCGCCAAGTCGCTCAGTAAAGTCAGTGCCATTGGGCTGACGCCGCCCGCTCGGAAATGTCCCACTACTGACGCGAGTTGCAATCCCAACCGTCAGTCCGGCGCGAACTCCCGCGCGGCTCGGTCATCAACGTGTTGGGTGATGTTCGTTTGCTCTTCACGCAGCAGCAGGCAGCGTTCGAGGACCAGGACATCCATGTTCGTGTTCGCGAAGCAGCGATAGGCGTCGTCGGGAGTGCAGACGATCGGTTCGCCGCGCACGTTGAAGCTGGTGTTGATGAGGACCGGCGAACCGGTGAGCGACTCGAACTCTTTCATCAAGCGATACAGTCGGCCGTGACGTTCATCCACGGTTTGAACACGCGCCGAGTAATCGAGATGCGTGACGGCGGGAATCGTCGAACGCGGCGTGTTGATCGCGGGTAGGCCGCGTTGAGGCAGATCGGGCGGGAGTGGGATGCGATGTTCCTCGCGCACTTGGGCGACGGTCAGCATGTATGGGCCAAGATCGCCGGGCTGAGCCTCGAAGAACTCGCAGGCCCGTGCTTCGAGGACGACCGGCGCGAACGGGCGGAACGACTCACGAAACTTGATTTTCAAGTTCATCACCGACTGCAAGCGCGGACTGCGCGCGTCGCCGAGAATACTCCGCGCACCGAGTGCCCTCGGGCCGAACTCCATGCGTCCCTGCATCCAGCCGACGACTCGCTCCTCCGCCAGTAACTGCGCCACGCGACGACAGAGTTCGCCTTCATCTTCAATGAAGTGGTACTTCGCACCACGCGCGTCGAGCATTGCGCGAATCGTGGCATCGTCGAAACGCGGGCCGAGCAGCGATCCAAATTGTGAGTCGTCGTCTGGACGCCTTCGTCCGGACAAAGGCGTCCGGACGACAGAAGAATCCACCGGCCTCGACCGCGGCTGCTGAAGCAGTTGGTGCCAGATGAGCAGCGCGACGCCGACTGCCCCGCCCGCGTCGCCCGCTGCGGGTTGAATCCAGATGCTTTCAAACGGTCCTTCGCGCACCAACCGTCCGTTCGCAACGCAATTCAACGCGACGCCGCCCGCCAAACAAAGGTGCTTGCTGCCCGTGATGTCATGCACATGATTGGCCATCCTCAACACGATCTCTTCCGTGACGAATTGGATCGACGCGGCGAGGTCAAGTTCGCGTTGGGTCAGCTTGGCCTCAGGCTGTCGCGGCGGACCACCGAACAGTCGGTCAAACTTGCGCGAGGTCATCGTGAAGCCGCGCCAGTAGTTGAAATACGACAGGTCGAGCCGGAACGAGCCATCCGGCTTGAGGTCGATCAGCTTCTCGCGAATGATGTCGGCGTAGATCGGCTCACCATACGGTGCGAGTCCCATCAGCTTGTACTCGCCCGAATTGACGCGGAAGCCACAGAAGTATGTGAACGCCGAATAGAGCATCCCCAGCGAATGCGGGTAGCGCAGCTCGCCCTTCAGTTCGATGCGATTGTCCCGACCAAGGCCGTAGCTGGCGGTGGCCCATTCACCGACACCGTCCAGCGTCAGGATCGCGGATTCGGCGAAGGGGGATGGGAAGAACGCACTCGCGGCGTGGGACTCATGATGTTCGCAGTAGACGAATCGCTTGCGATAGCGACCGTGCAGGCCGTTGTGCAGCTCACGGTTGAGAAACAGCTTCCCCTTCAACCAGACCGGCATCGCGGCGAGAAACGGCCCGAATCCAAAGGGGGACGCGGCAATCGCGTTCTCCAGCAAGCGGCCAAACTTCAGCAGCGGCTTCTCGTAGTAGCCCACGTAATCGAGCTGCTCGATCGTGAGGCCCGCTTCGGCGAGACAATACTCGATCGCCCGCGAAGGAAAGCCGGGATCGTGCTTCCGCCGCGTGAACCGCTCCTCCTGAGCCGCCGCCACGATCTGCCCGTCCACAACCAACGCCGCCGCCGAGTCATGATAGAAGGCCGAGATACCAAGCACCGCCGTCATGAAGCACATCCGCAGGGAAGGTTGTTGAGGTCGGCTTTTTGTCCCCTCGCCCCGGCCTTGCGGGGAGAGGGTTAGGGTGAGGGGTTCTTCGCCTTCTCCCCGCAAAGCCGGGGCGAGGGATGACTTCGTGCTGACGCACGTCGGAATTTCACTCGATCCCGAGATGCTGCTTGAGGAACAAAACCTCAACAGCGCGTTGATAGTCGCTGTTGTCTTTCTTGGCGAAGCCGTGACCTTCGTTGTTGGCGAATAGCGTCCAGACCGATTTGCCGCTGGCTCGAACTTTGGCGGCGATCTGTTCGGCCTCGAAGAACGGAACGCGCGGGTCGTTGCGACCGTGAACCACCATCAGAGCCGAGCGAATTTTGTCGGCGTTATTGAGCGGGCTGATTCGATCGAAGACTGACTTCATCGCGGGGTCGCGTTCGTCGCCGTACTCGGCCCGTCGCAGATCGACTCGGTAGGGAGCGGTGCGTTCGAGGAACGTCACGAAGTTGGCGATCCCGACGATGTCGATTCCCGCCTTGATCCGGTCGCCGAAGTGAGTCAGTGACGCGAGCACCATGTAGCCACCATACGATCCGCCCGACACCACGACACGCGACGAATCCAACTCGGGCTGCTGTGCGATCCAATCGAGCAACGCGCCGATGTCTTTCACGCTGTCTTCGCGCTTCTCGGCGTTGTCGAGGGCGAGGTACGTCTTGCCATAGCCGCTCGATCCGCGCACGTTCGGGCAGATCACCGCGATTTCCAGCTCGTTCAAGTGATACTGAATGATTGGCGAAAAGAACGGCTGGTACTGTGACTCGGGGCCGCCGTGGATGCTGATGAAGACGGGAACTTTCTTTGAGGACGATGCGACGCGCGGCTGGAAGTAGTAAGCCGGAATCGTTCGCCCATCGAACGATTTGAATTGGATGCGACTCGGTGCGATGAACGATTCCGGGTTGAGGCCGCCGACTTCGCTGAATGTCCAGCGAGTCAGTTCTCCCTCCACGAGCGTGAGCGAATACGCATCCGGTGGCACGTCGGGGCGAGCCAATGTGAAACCGAGCCGCTTCCCATCGGGCGAGAACTCCAATCCTGAGACGATGCCGAGCGGCAGCTTCAACGCGCGCCGCGTTCCGTCCACATTGGACAGCAGGTAGAGGCGGCTTGCGCCGTCCTCATTCACGACGAATGCGATGTCACCGGTGATCGGTTCGATCGTGATGTCACTCACGTCCCACGGGATGTCGTCTGTCAGCCAAGTGTATTTCTGGGACGCGAGGTCGAGCCGCGCGAGGCGACTGAACTCACCACCGGCATCGCTGGCGAGCAGCACCGATTTTCCATCGGCCGCAAACGTCATCGGTCCGAACGCCGCCTTGTCCTTTGTCGGTCGAGGCAACTCGGTGCGCTGACCGCTCGCCACGTCGAGCAGTGCCGGGTACGACTCGTTCGCCGAGACATACCGATTTAGCAGCAGCGTCTTCCCGTCGCGTGACCAGTCGGACGCGCTCCACGTTTGTTGATCGACCTGCATCACGAGCTTCATCGAACCGGGCTGACGCGGATCGGCGACATACAGATCGACATCGCGGCCGTTTCGCTGATTGCTCGTCACGACAATCTGCGAACCATCCGGCCGCACGGCCCCGAGCTTGTTGCGAGACTTCCCGTCGGTCAGCCGCGTTGTCGCGAACTTCTGCCGGTCGAGCAGATAGACCTGATCGTTCTCGTTCCCGCCCGTGTCCATCAACATCAGAATCGCACCGTCGGTCGCCTTGGGCAGGAAGTTACCGGAGATCGGTTCGTCGAAGAACGTGATCTGTTCACGCCGCCCTCCCGGTTCATAGACCCGATGCAACTGCGACGAATTGCCGAACCGCGTTGCGATCAGGATCCCGCTCCCGTCGGGAACGAACCCGCGAAAGCTGGCCCCGCGCACGCTCTGGTACTGAGCCAGCCTGGCAACGAGTTTGGCGGGAACGGTGGGAACTTCGCTCGCTTCGATGGCGGCGGGACGACGCGGATCAACCTCTTCGGCCCGCGCGGCCACGAATGGAAAACTGATCGCGACCGCCAACAACACTCGCAGACCGTGATGCCGTTTCGTCATGAGTACCTCGTCCTTCTGTGGAATGGTTTGTGACCCACCATATTCTTCTTTAGGCGTAGGACAAGAGTAACAGGTTGAAGGGTGTGAGAACTGTTTCAAACAGTCCGCGGCATGGGGGCGGCGGTCGAGCAGAGTGACCTCGGCGGGGAGACGCGCTGTGGATCTCCACGGACAGTGGCGGCCTCTGCGCGTCGGTCAGGACCATGATTCCAAGCGGCCGATAAATCTTTGTCGAGTGGGGTTGCGTCTGCGACCGACCGCAGGCACAATGACAAATTGTCTGACCCATTTTTGTTGGTTCGTTCGTGAGTCACATTCTCAAACGGTCGTTCTGGCGCGTGCGAGATTTTGGGCGAGTTGGCTCTCTGCGGTTCCCTTCGATTTTCTCTTCCGTCTCAAGTTGAGTTCACGATGTCCGGCTCTTTTGTTACCGCTGTTCCGTCTGCGATCGCTGACTCGATGTCGCCGTTGTCGGACTCGGCGAAGAGCGGGCTGCGCGGTGAGTTGGCCAGCCGGTTGACTCGCGGTGATCAAACTCATCCGACCTATGTGAGTGATGTTGTGGCGACCGTGTTGGCGGGGGCGGGCGAAGCACGGGCGAGTGACATTCATTTCACTCCCGGCGAGACTGAACTGACGATTCTCTGGCGGATCGACGGCGTATTGCAGACCGTGGCGACACTCCCTCGCAAGTTGGCGGCGAACGTCGCCGCGCGACTGAAGGTGTTGGCCGACTTGCTCACGTATCGCACCGACATCCCGCAGGAAGGGCGACTGCGTGAGGGATCGCCCGATGCCGAGATGCGGCTCAGCACGTTCCCAACTTTGTATGGCGAGAAAGCCGTCGTGCGGTTGTTCGCCGGGACCGGGAGATATCAGTGGCCGAGTGATCTCGGCTTGCCGGATGACATCCAACGTGGACTGCTCGGACTGTTGCGAGAGACGGCCGGGGCGTTGCTCATCACGGGACCGGCGGGCAGCGGCAAGACGACGACCGCGTATGCCTGCCTGCGCGAACTGCATCGCGAATCGGGAGCGGGCAAGAGCCTCGTCACGTTGGAAGACCCGATCGAGACCGTGCTGTCCGGCGTGTCGCAATCGCAGGTGAATCGCTCAGCCGAGTTCAACTATGCGACCGGGCTGCGATCCCTCTTGCGGCAAGATCCCGATGCGATTCTGGTCGGTGAGATCCGCGATCGCGAGACGGCGGAGACGGTCTTTCAGGCGTGTCTCACCGGTCACTTGGTCCTCTCGACGTTTCATGCGGGGAGTGCGGCGGAGGCGGTCAGCCGACTCGGCGACATGGGGATCGAACCGTATCTATTGCGAACCGGATTACTGGGGATCATGTGTCAGCGACTGTTCCGGGTGCGGTGCGAGTGTGCCGTGTGGACCGACGATGAAACGGCGAAGTTGGGGTTCGATGTTCCTCGCGTGCGTGTTCCCGTCGGCTGCGCTGCGTGCGACGAGACGGGCTATCGCGGACGGATGCTGCTCGCCGAGTTGCTCGATCCGAACGCGAAGGATGTTGGTCGCGCGATCCTGGCCCGCAGTGATGCCACAGAATTGCACGCGCTGGCGGAGCGAGCGGGAATGCAGAGCATGAATCAACGCGCGGCGAAGGCTGTCGCGGAAGGAAGCTTGAGTCCAATCGAAGCCCGGCGCGTGCTGGGGTTTCGCGGGAGCTAGTCGTTTAACCGCGTGGGCAACGCCCCGCGCGTCGAATGTCGAAACGGGTCACAACGTCGCTCGACGCGCGGGGCGTTG
>JAYVDI010000419.1:0-6138 GCA_043749505.1 Schlesneria sp.
ACCTCCGTGTGATCCCGACCAAAAACTGCGGCGACAGGGTAGCGCAATTCTCGCGGACGTCAACGGCCAGTTCCGACTTTCACCACGGGCTGCTAGGGAATGACCGGTGTAGATGCACTCATCTGTCGAAGAGCTTTCTCATGCTCGACCTTACACTCATTTCGACACCTAAATTCGACACCTAAAAACGAGCGGAACGCACGAACCGATCAGAATGGCTCGTTGGGCAGGCTTTGGAGCCACGTATTCCGCACGGGGATCAATTTTTGAAGCACATCGACCAGTACTTCGGGAGGTGATGCCATCGCGTCGATCTGAGAAATGATCTCCGCAGGATAAGCGTTAATCACCGGTTCGGACTCGCGTCGATAGACCTCGAATCGCGTGCGGATCACTTCTTCATTGGCGTCATCTGCCCGGTTGTCGCGGATCGCCCGGCGTTTGATGCGGTCGATCATCTTGTCGAGGTCGGCGCACACAAGGTGAATGATGTGGAGAACATTGATCGTATCCTTGAGCATCTCAATCTGAGCCGGATTGCGCGGGATGCCGTCCAGTATCAGCAGCTCATCCGGCGGCTTGTAGCGTGAGATCGCAATGTGCCCCATCAACGACTTCTTCCAAATCTTGACGGTCAGCTCATCCGGGACTAATTGCCCCCGCGAACTGAACTCGTAGATCTCGCGGCCTTCGGGAGAGTTGATGTTCAGAGAGCGAAAAACATCGCCGCAAGACAAATGATAGAACCCGGGGATCTGCCCTAAGATCGCTCCTTGAGTCCCCTTGCCGACTCCCGGCGCTCCGAACAACAGAATCGCAGGATGGCGTCCATCGAACATCAGAAGTTTCTCCAGCCGGTGTTCTTGAGAGTCACGCGAGGTCACGGTAATGAGACCGCAAAATAGTAGTCACCGGAACGTGCCGACTCAATTCGAGCGGACGCGATGTTGCCGAAGATGAGGACAGTGGAATGGAATCAGGGCAAGTGGTGCCCGCAAGATCACGAGCCCATCAAAAAAGCAAGGCGTCCCTCGAAGAGGCGACGCCTTGTTGAATGCAACTCACGGAGCCAATCACATCAGCGCGACATGAATGCCACGACGCGACCAATCTGTACGTCAGGTGCCGTCGAATCCGTGTGAGATGGGAGAGCTTGAACTCGGGCTTCCAGTTCCTTCGCGTCGAAGGAAATCCAATCGACGGACTGTCGCGACGCACTGTCCACGACTTCGCGGTACATCTTGCGGACGTTTGGGCGGTTTCGCAAAGTGATGACATCGCCCGGATCAACGAAGATGGACGGCTTGTTGATCGTCTTTCCATTGAGTTGGAAGTGACGATGAACGACGCCCTGTCGAGCCTGCATGCGAGTCACGGTAAAACCGGCGCGCCGAATGACGTTGTCGAGCCGGCGCTCGCACATGATCAGCAGCAACTCGCCGGTGTTACCCTTCTGAGCGCGTGCTTTGGCGAAGTACCGACGGAGCTGAGCTTCTCGCATACCGTAGTGGTACTTGATCTTCTGCTTGTCAGCCAAAGCCTCACCGTACACGGTCAACTTGCGACGGCGTTGAGACATGCCGGGGGGATTCGGACGCTTTTCCAGCGCCTTCACCGCACCGTGGTTCTCGAACACCATCGAACCAAGTCGTCGATTGATTCGACCCTTGGGACCCGTATAACGACCCATGCAATAACTCCCACGCCCTGAATTTTCTCAATGAAACTGGCAAATCGAGGCGGGATGATGGCGACTGGGAGTCGATTCGTCAATCGACCGAGAAACAGCGTGGGAGTATTGACGTGGTAGATCGGCTTATTGGCCAAACGCTCGGTTAATGGACAGCAGCATCGACTGTTCCAACGCCAAGTCCCGGCCTCTCGGAATCCAGCCCGAGGGAGTGGCTTGTCCGACGACCGGATTCAGATCCCTTTGCAGCGGACTGTTGTCGAGAAATGTTGCTGGTCCCGCAGAATTGGCGGCGCGCGCCACATCTTCCAGTTCTTTGTGTGCTTCGACCCCCACCATAAAACCACCTTCCACCGGTGTCAGGCTGAGGAACGCCTTCCGACGAATCGATTGCAATGTACTCTCCGCTCGGTTTCTCGCGCCGATTGAGTCGCGGTGCCAAGGTTCAAACAGGTTCGCCCCCGTCTTGTAGCGAGTTTCCAAAACGCCGCCCAACTTGTTCTCTCGTTCGATCTCGAAGAGGTAGTCGTGGACGACATCGACTGTTCGCTCCCAAGCCTCTTCGTGATTGTTGGCTCTAACGAATACCGGATTGCTTACAGTGGCTGCTGTACCGGGAACCGTGGCGCAACCAAACGTCGTCGCGATGATTGATATCGCGAGTAAAGACATCGAGTGATCACGAATCCAAGGCATAAGTCCGCCCACCAAATCTCGTTTCGCTGAGCCATTTCACACCGCGCTATGGCTCAGCATCAATACCGCCGCCGACAGATGTAAAGAAATGAGCGGCAAACAGTGCGGCAATGTGACAGAGAAGTGGAAAACGCTCAAGACCGATTGAATCGTGGCGGGAGGTTTGGCGGCCCTACATCGCTAAACTTCCGCAACACGAAAGTGTATGACCTGTTGCTGCTGGCGAGGCCGAAGAACCTGTTGGGGTTCAGGCTTAGCGAGAGGAAAGAGGTCCGAATTCCCGAGTCATTCAAGCATGCCATCTGCCGGATTTAAACCTCTCGTACCGATGCCTCACTCTTGACCGCGCGAGGTCTGCAATTGGCCGGATGAAGTCGGTTCAGGCAATCGACGCTACTCGTCGGCCAATTCTGAATTGCCAGTTCAGTGCGCTGCGAAGACGCTGTAATGAGTCAACCTCACTGACACGCATTCACCGCATCTGGCCTCGCCGCCCCGAAGCCGCCCGGCTCAAATGTGAAGTCTTCGGCCCGTGACCAGCAACCCACCGAGGTTACTCTTCCATCTGGTAGATGCGGAGGAAGCGGTAATAGACTTCGAGGCTCATCGTGCTGAGGGCGGTTGAGTAGAGGCGACCGCCGATTCCGGCCCACTTGCCTTTCGGATCCCAACTTCCTGCGTGAGGCCCGCTGGTCCGTTGCAGGCCGACAAGCGTGTCGCGCAGGGACGAGTTCCATTCTTCCCACGGTTCACCGTCGTGTTGGAACATCGCCAGCGTGCCGTAGTACCAGTAGTACTCGTCGTACACGGCCAGTCGCGGCAGGTTCAGTCTGAGATAGCTCACAGCTTCCTGCGATGCGGCATCGCTCTGGCGAACGTTGAACATCTGACGACAGAAGAGGGCTTCGGCGGTCATTGCAGGCGTGGCCTTTTCATTCAGCTTGTAGCCCGCCAAGCCGCTGCGACTGCCGAGTGCGCGGGCTTGCAGGAACTTGGTCATACCACGACGAGTCTCCTCGGGAACGGTGACGCCTGAATTGACGGCGCTCTTCAGGGCCATTAGTTGCCAGCCGAACATGCTCATGTCGGACTCACCGCCGCGACCGTAGCGCCAGCCGCCGTCATCGTTCTGCATGGCGGCGATCAGTTTGACACCGCCTCGCACCGCCTCGCGCAGTTCGGGGAAGGCGTTCGGATCGCTCTGCATTCCGTACGCTTCGCCCAGCGCGAAGGCCGCGATGGCGTGGCAGTACATCATGTCGTAACGCGTCGCCTTGCCACCGAGATAGCCATTGTTTTGCTGCTGACTGATGAGCCAGTCGATCGCACGTTTGACGTTGTCGGAATACTGACCCTCCTCGTGTGTATAGCCTGCGCCGAGGAACGACAGGATCACGAGTCCGGTGACGCCGGTGTCGGCATAGACGCCGCCGTCGAGTCGGTTCTGTCCCTGCGGATCAGTCTTCGCCTGACCACCGCCGTGGCGAGCCGATGACCAACGGCCGTCGGACTCTTGGATGCCAGACATCCAACGCAGGCTCATTTCCACCGCGCGTTCGGACGCATCAGAGCCACCATTCTTCAAAGCGATGGAGCGACGCTGTTCGATGCGCCGGGCGCGATACGTTTCGGGGGCGCGCGTGGGAGCACGCGCACTGATGGACGGCGTGTTCGGACGTTTGAAATCTTGCATCGGAGCATCACCGGGCAGGTCGCTGCCGGGCGATCCCCGCGAGGCAATCAAGCCGCCATCGGTCGGAAGCGGCCTCGCCGGAGTGGGGCGCGCGGCACCGGGCGGGTTCGGGTCGAACTCGGGATCGTTCGTCGGGCGATTGCCGACGCGCGTGAACCGGCCATTGGAACCAATACTCGATTGGGATGTCGTTGCTGAAGCGGGATTGCTGCCGGTCTCAGCCACATCCGCAGGAAAGGGACTCGGCGCACCGCGGCGTTTGATCGCATCGGCGGGAAGCCCCACGGGTTTGGGGAGGCTGGCTTCGGGAACGACATCTGTCGGGAGTGTGAGGAGCGTGCCATCTTCCATGAACGGAGCCGCTCGTTCGGAAGCACCTCGCTGCGGTTCGGGTCGCGTTCCAGCACCGGCATCGGCGGAAGAACTCTCACGACGAATCGTCTGCCGCGCGGCCAGCGTGGAGGAACTCACTTCCGATCGCGATTCGACCTTGGGAGATTCGATGGCCACTGTGGGTGACGCATTGCTGCGTGCGATCGATTCGACAGAGGCTTGCTGTGTCGGCGGAGCGGGAGGTTCATCGGGACGAGACGGCAGATCGGGAGCGTCGGGCGGAACGACCGCCTCCGTGGGAGACAGTTCAACTACAGGTTGCTCGACTGGCGCGGGTTCCTGATCAGGCCGCTCGATACGCGACATCGTTCGATTCGCCCGTCCGACGGACCTCGTCCAAACTGGCGTGTTGCTGGTGCCAGCGACCGGCGACACATCTTCGTCACCATTTCCCGTGAGCGCGATCTTGACGCGAGGCAACTCCGGATCGCCTTGGGCTGTGGGAGCGGGAAAGTAGGTCTGAACAGCCGTGGCCCAACCCAGACCCAGGCAGCAGTGAACAACCAGCGAGAGCACAAACGACTTCGAGGTCGTGTTGGCATCGCCGTAACGGGTGCCGAGCATCGTCAGAAGTTGTACGGTCGCGAATACGGAACAGACGATGAGCGCCGCCTTCAGCAAGATGCCGCTGGCCGTCCAGTCGCCAACGCTCTGCGTCACGAGTTCGAGCAAATGCGTAAGTGAGTTCGGCATCGGAGTCACTTCTGTCGAGGAAGGTGAGCCACGGAAATGTTACGGACTCCCGCCTGCTTACAGGCCGAGAAAGCGTCCATCACCATCTGGTACTCACAACGACCGTCGCCGCGAATCACGACGGCTTGATTGGGAAACGAGGTCAGCGCCGCTTGAAGGAGCGATGACAATGTCTCCGCCGTTTGCGGCTTGCCGCTGACTTGCATTTGGCCATCGACCGCCACGTTGAGGACGATCTCATCCGGCTGCCCGGTGAGGACCGCGTTGTCTGAGACCGTCGGAACTTGGATTTCCGTCTGGCGCTCGTTCTGTGAGAACGTCGTCGAGACCATGAAGAACATCACGATCGTCAGGATGATGTCCAGCAGTGACGTGATGTTGAGACTGGGTTCTTCGAGTGGCGAAGTTTTGAGTGGCATTCAACCGATCCCTCGGTGAGGCAAATGGAATTGCACGCGCGATATGAGAGCAAGCCTCCCGCTTGCTGATCCGACGGCAGAAGCGGCTGAAGGCTCTTCTGCGAACAACCGCCTCGCGAGGCGGCGGCATGGTAACAGATCGGCAATTTTGGCAAGAGGCCGCCAGCGGAAGGCTCATCAACCAGCGCGGTCACGGCCAGCTTGCCGAATCGTTACGACCGCAAGAGGCGGTAACCCGGATTATTCACCACGAATACGCACGAATCAAAACAGCGGAAAGAAGATGCGGTGTGATGGTCTTCAGATTCGGTTCGGCAGTCTGTCTTCGCCTTGCGCCTTGAAGACGATTCTGATTCGTGCGTATTCGTGAGATTCGTGGTTTCTCATGAATAGATCGGGCTAGACGACGTTGGCCAAGTCCATAACCGGGATCAGAACCGACCGATCTCTTCTCGACTTCCTTGATGCACCTCAGGGCAGTCTTCATCCTATGCCGCCGCTCGGCTATACCTCGCATGATCGAGACTGCTTCGTTTAACCGCGTGGGCAACGCC
>JAYVDI010000420.1:0-4043 GCA_043749505.1 Schlesneria sp.
ACAAGACTACAGTAGCCAGCGCCGTGCTGCGTTCATGTGAGAAGGCGTTGTTCAGCAGTGCGAGGGCCTGCGGCGCGACGGTCGAGACTGGCCGCTGGCCGCACGGCAGTGTGGTGTCTCCGAAATCGAAGGTCGTCATCAGCGGAGGCAGCAGGCTGCGCGCACTGAAGGAGTAGAGCGATCGCCGCAGTTGCTCATGCGCCGGCGAGGGACTCCAGGCGGCTCCCTTGCGAGACAACCCTTCGAGAGCCTCCTCCTGAATCGTGGGCTTGAATCCCGGACCGGCTAGGCGCGTGTCGATGCTTTCCCCCACGAACAGCATCCGGTCGCGAAGAGACTCGGCATCGAGTCGTCTTCGTTCCGCATGCCACCAGAGATGGTTGGCCGCTTCTCGCGACAGGTAGTCGTCCTGCTGAGGGTGCAGCGACGATTGGCGGTAGGTGGCGCTGGTGACGAGCAGACGGTGAAGGCGCTTGATTGAGGGAGGGGGAGACAAGGGGACAAGGGGAGTGGGGGATGAAGACAACTTTGAATCACGGGCTTCTCCCCCGGTCTCCTTGTCCCCTTGTCCCCTTGTCCGCATTTCACTCGCCAGCCAGTCCAACAACTCCGGGTGCGTCGGCTTATCACCGGTGAAGCCGAAGTTGTCGGGAGACCTGACGAGTCCCGCTCCGAAGTGGTGCGTCCAGAGCCGATTGACGAGGACTCGCGCGGTGAGCGGGTTGTCGGGATGAACGATCCACTCGGCGAGGGCCGTGCGGCGGTGGGAGGCGGAAAGCGAAGGAGCTTGTCTTGTCCCCTCGCCCTGGCTTTGCGGGGAGAGGGTTAGGGTGAGGGGGCCTTTCTTGGGTTGAGGGTTGAGGGTTGAAGGTTGAGGGGCGGAAGAAGAGCTTGATTCCTGTTGGGATGCTGGTTCGCCACTCGGCCCCCTCACCCTAGCCCTCTCCCCCGAGGACGGGGGCGAGGGGACAAGCGGAGGCACGAACGACATCGCGGCCGGTTCGACGACCGGTCCGGGATGTTTTGGCTCGCCCTTTTTCAACAGATGGATCGGCGGGGCAGGGCGGATGTCGGTCCAGGCGAGGATGTCGGGTGGAAGCCGCTTGTTTGTCGGAGAGATGGCCGATGCGGGGAGACCGAGGACCACATCGAGTTCGTCTCGCGCGGGGCCTCCTTGAATGTCGGGGCCGCGCGGTTCGATCGCTCCCGGCCAGAAGGCGGCCGCCATGCGGTAGTAGTCGGCCTGCTGAATCGGATCAAACTTGTGATCGTGACACCGCGCACATTTCACCGTGTAGCCGAGGAACGCCGTCGAGGTGGTGCCGACGAGGTCTTCGAGCCGGTCGTACTTGTACTCTTCGGCGTCATTCGGCTCATCGTTCCAAGTGCCGAGTCGCAAAAAGCCGGTCGCGATGAGAGTCTGTTCGCTCCGGTCGGGAAGTTCGTCTCCCGCCAGTTGTTCCGTGACGAAGCGCGCGTACGGCATGTCGTCATTGATTGCTCGGACAACCCAGTCGCGATACTTCCACGCGCCGGGCTTTTCCTGATCGCGTTCATATCCGCAGGTGTCGGCATAGCGGACGAGATCGAGCCAGTACCTCGCCCACCGTTCACCGAAGTGGGGTGACGCGAGCAGTCGATCGACGAGCCGCTCGTAAGCGTCGGGAGCCGGATCGTTGACGAATGCCTCCACATCTTCAAACGACGGAGGTAGACCGACCAGATCGAACGAGACACGCTTGATGAGCGTGCGGCGGTCGGTGGGCGGGGCGGGCTCCATCTGTTCGGCTTGCAGACGTGAGACGATGAAGGCGTCGAGGGGCGAGCGGGCGGGTTGAAGGTCTAAGGTTGAAGGATGAGGATGATCGTCGCGAGCGGCTTCTCTTGTCCCCTCGCCCCCGGCTCTGCGGGGGAGAGGGTTAGGGTGAGGGTGAGGGGGTTTCTCTTTGTTTTCGCTACCTTTTTCTCCCTCGCCTCGGCGGGGAGGGAGAGACGGAGTTGAGGCGAGTCGGGAAGCGTTGTCACCGTTCGGCCCCCTCACCCTAGTCCTCTCCCCCGAGGACGGGGGAGAGGGGACAAGAGTTGGAACATTTGGACGCTTGACCGGTTGCAGTGACCACCAGTCGCGACCGGCTCGGACCTCACTGGTCGATTCGTAGAGGTCAATCTTGCGGCCATCGGGCCATTCGGCACCCGAGGCGATCCAATCTTGCAGGATCTTGATTTCGGCGTCGGGCAGCTTTTGCGAGTGGCCTCGTTTGGGAGGCGGCATCTCCCCGGCGGTGACTCGCGCGAGGAGTTGGCTCTTCGCGACATCACGCGGCACGATGGCCGGACCGCTCTCGCCCCCTTGCAGCGCGGCGGCCTTCACGCTCAAGATCAGTTTGCCAGACGGCTCGTTTTCGCTGTGACATTCCAGGCACCGCTTGATGAGGATCGGCGCGACATCGCGTTCAAACGGGGAGTCCGTACGATCGGCGGCAGGCAGTGAGACGGGGGCCATCGCGATCAAAGCTGCGAGCCATGTGCTGGGGAATCGTTGAATGCAACTCATACGGGCACTCTCTCGATGAACGGGATCTCGCCAACAACAACGCAAATTGGGCTTGGTTCAAATCGAGGTCACAGCCAAGCAGAAGCCCCCTCACCCTAACCCTCTCCCCGCAAAGCCGGGGCGAGGGGACCGGAGAAGACAACTGACACCCAAAGCCGCTCCCGTTTGAACCATGCCGCAACTGGACGTGCTGAGAGTACGTGGTTGCAAGGGGTTGAACAACGTGCCGCGTACTCATCGTCGGGCTTGAGGCCCATTGTTGTCGTTGGGAACCGGCAGTACCTTGTCGGGCATGACCGCCAAGTTTTCGAGGAGATTTCGATGGAGTACCCATTCCCCCCGTTGCCGCCCGAGTATGTCAGGCTGATGGTCGCACGTTGGCTTTGTGTGGGCTGGAATCTGCTTGGTCTCGTCTGGTTGGTGCGGAGAGTCCGTCGGCGGAAAGACGTTCGCGCGTCGGATGCGCTCTGGTGATATGGAGCTGCCGTGGTCGGGTTGAACTTGGTGGGGGCTGGATTTTCGCAACGTCCTTGGATCGGCAACGAATGGTTAGAGCCACTCGGAGCGGCCACCTCTCGTTGGCCATCGCCGGAACGACGCTCAGCCTCAACAAGCTTTCTGAGGAACAAAAGTGGGGAGAGATCGTCGGGATTGCGCTGCTGCATGGATTGAGTCTCGCGTGGTTACTGACGCCGACTCTTGAGCATCCAGTCGAAGCGTCTCATCGGGCTCAGTGCAAGAACCAACTCAAACAGGTCGGCCTCGCGCTGCACAATTATCATGATGCCCATCGGATGTTCCCCGCAGCGGCCTCGGGGCAACCGGCTAATTCGTGGCGAGTAGCCATTCTGCCGTTTCTCGATCAGCGGGAAGCGTTCGACAGCTACGACCGTGGTTTGGCTTGGGACGTGGCGCCGAACACCAAACTTTCGCGGCACAAAGTCCCTGAGTTCGTCTGCCCGTCGGCGACGGACCCGCAAGACAACCAAGGCCGTTGGTATTCGGCGTACTCGATGCCGACGGGACCGCGCACCGTCGGTGAGTCCTCAACGGGGACGATGATTCAGTCCATGACGGATGGAACGAGCAACACGTTGCTCGTTGTCGAAGCGTGCGGGGCACAGATCGTCTGGACGGAACCGCGCGATGTGGATGTCGCCGCACAACCGACGGGCATCAACCTCAAAGGGACCAAGCCGCAACAGTCCGCCGGGTGGCTATCGTCGTATCACGCGTACGGGACTCACGCGCTGCTGGCGGATGGTTCGGTGAAATTCCTGAGCCAGAGGACTGATCCGTCCGTCCTGAAGAAGTTGGCCACGAAGGATGGCGGGGAAGAGGTTGGTGATTTCTGAATGAGCGTCTCGTCGGCTTGGAATCACCGACAGAGCCTAGCAGCCCGTGGTGAAAGTCGGAACTGGCCGTTGACGTCCGCGAGAATTGCGCTACCCTGTCGCCGCAGTTTTTGGTCGGGATCACACGGAGGTCG
>JAYVDI010000421.1:0-2125 GCA_043749505.1 Schlesneria sp.
GCAGCGACAGCTCTTCAGCTTTGTAAATGTGGAACTTTTCTCGCAACAACTCGGTCAGGTTGAAATTCTGACGAGTCGCGATGGCATGCAACGCCCGGACTTGGGCGCTCGTGGCGGCACGTCGGTTGCCGTTGGACGGACGGCCGCTCTGACTGCCATTCGACCCACCAGTAGAGTCGCGGTTTGGGTTCCCGCGTTGCGAACCAGCAATGGCACCGCGTTCGTTGCCATTGCTGTTGCTTTGCAGTCGATCCGCTGTATTCGAGTCCGTGGTCGGTGATGACGAACCCGGTTGGCCCGAGAGTTCATCGTTCACTGCCTGACGACAAGCGATGTATGCGGCACGTACTTTTTGGTGGAAGCCGTCGAGGTCGCTGAAGAGCAACCCACCATCAAGTTCGAGTTCGATGTCGCAACTCGCTCCCAGCGAACCGTAGTCCGGCTGTCCTATCTTTTTGGCAAGGCCGAGTCTCACTTTCATGGGCATCTGTGTTCCTCCAAGGTACGAGAAAGGCCCCACCGGCATCGCATCGACACCGGTGGGGCGTTGTGAATTTGAAGTCGATGCCGGGCATCACGCGCCGAGTTGTTGAAGCTGCTTGAGGCTCGCCAGAGTGGTCTTCATCAGCCGGGACTGACGACGCTGTTGACGTGCTGCCACGATCAGGCTCGTGACATCCTGTAGAGTGGTGCGCAACGAGTCGCGCAGTCGCTCGGCTTGAACGATGAAATCGTTCGCCGCCGGGGCGGGAGAGGAGGGAGCGGTCCCAGGACTCATCGCCACTCCGGACGAGGGCGGAAGACGATTCACGGGGCCAGAGAAGCCGTTACTGTTGGACATACTGTGTTCCTTCGAGGAGGAGGGTTGGGAGCGAGTTGTTGTCCGACGATCAGACAACTGGGGACGTGCTGATGCTGTGGCCAGCGGTGAGGCGATGCAGCGGGAATCGCTGCTCGGTGCGAGGGCACTCTCGGTGGCGAGTGGCTGCCAGAGGTAGACGCGGCGTTCGTCGCGGCACACGCACGGGGATGCGGCATCTGTGAAGCCGATTTCGTTGAACCCGAAGTCGAGGGCTCGAACGAGGAACTCGCGATTGACTTGAATTCGCAGTTCCGGACCCATGCGGTGCGAGCGACTCAACACCAATTCCGTCATGGGCGACTTGTCATCCTGACGAGCCCGAATGGCGACGGTCCCGTTGAGGTCCACCGTGACCGGACGCTCTTGGTCATCGTCGGCTGGCAAGTGCTCAATCCGATCTGACAAAAACTCCACGTCCGCCGCGTCGAGCTGCATGCGCGTGACCATTGTGGAAGCGGCCGGGATCACGCGATCGAGGTCGGGGAAGCGCCCCTCTTTCTGAACGGCGTGGTGGATCGTCCAGGCTCCCACCTGAACCGTCACCCAGTTGGCCGTCTTGCCGATCTGAACGGGCTGGTCATGGGGCAACTCCCGACTCGCGAAGACATCGCTCGCTTCCATGAGAACATCTTCGCTCCAACCGAAATCAAATCCCGACTGCGCGAGCAGTTGGTGGCCATCCGTGGCCTCGATCGAACCACGCCCCTTGAGCTGCACACAGTCGAGGGCGTACCGGTTGGCGTTCTTTGCGGTCGTCTCCATTGCGTCGCGCAGAGCTACCAACAGATGCGGCTCATTGGACGCCAACTCACTCGGCATGGACGGCAGCGCGGGAATCGCGGCGTCGTCCGCGAACAGGTAGTCGCGATGCTGAGGCAGCCCGCCCTCATCCCAGGTGGCGACAACGTGGCCGGGCTCGCCCAACCGAATCGTCACCAGATCGCCACGCTTCCCTTCGCAATCGGCGAAGAGTTGCAGCGGCACGGTAAGGTCCGCCGAGACGAACCGGCCGCCATCCCGGTACTCGACGGCGACGCGATGGTTGGCTGCGTAAAGGCTGAGGGCGTCGGGAGTCGCCACCAACCGCACATAGCCCGCGTGACGGGCAGACAAACCCGCTCGGCGGGCGACGGCGCGGAACTGTCGAGCCAACGAACGTGAGAACGAAATCATGGAGTCACTCCGAATAAAGATGGGGAAGGGTTGAACGATGGAAGGTATTAACGCCGGGACAGGGGGAGCGATGGACGAGGGCCTGCCTCG
>JAYVDI010000422.1:0-55564 GCA_043749505.1 Schlesneria sp.
CGGGAGGCCAACAGTTACGGTTCCTCGCCAATCGCGGCACGTCTCCCACGATGATCTGGCTAGCCAAGCATGTCGTCTGGCTGCCGCGCGCCTGCTGGATTCCCACCGTCTGCTGGGCCGTGGCGTGTCTGGTGGAATCAGCCTTCATTCCGTGGGGCGGCGGGCAATGGGTCGTTCCGCACCCCGAATTCGACGGGGTTCGGCATCCGTTGGTTGTCGGGTCGTATCTTCAGCAAGGGCGTTTCGTGGACGTGGTGTGGTTCACCTTGATGAGCTACGCGGTGGGACAAGCCGCCGCGATGTTGATTCGGCGGATGATCCTCGCCATTGGTGCGGGGCTGATGGCGACGATTCTGCTGATCTATTGGCAGGTGCTGGTGGTCTCTGTTTCGCTGCCGCGTTGGTGGGCGGTGGGAGGCATCGCCGTCTGGCTGTTGTGCCTCAGCGGCTGGTATTCGCACCACTGGCTGATCGAACGTCGAAGCTGGCCGGTCGTCAAGCGGCTGGCTGTGGGACTGATGTTGCCGCCGCTGCTGTTGTTGTTCGGGGCGGCCCTGTACCGGTGGCTGGAGATTCCGGGACTCGGCCCGTCATCGCCAGCACTGATGGCGTTGCTGTACCCGCGCGAGACCGAACGGCGCGAGTCGATTGTGGGTTCGGACATCTCACACGAACTGAGTTCGATTCGAGCGGCCATCAAATCGGTGACGGAACTGACATCGTCCGAGAGCCGCACAGTGCGAGATCGTCTTGCTCGAGATCGTCTTGCTAAAGTGAACACCAGTAATCTTCGTCCATTATCGCTCATCACGTTGAATCCCGAATTTATCACGAGCCTGCCCTTGGACGTGAAGCCGGAGGAATTTGAACGGGCAGCTCGAGCGCGTTTTTGGGCGGGCAACGAACCGTCTCTGGCGGCGATCATGGAGGTACTTTCCGACGAATTGCCTGTGTCGAATCAGACTCAAAGGACCGCTGTTCTCATTGAGTACCAGTACCCGCTGCCGAATCCGCAACTGCTGCTCGATGCGGGCCGACTGAGCATGGAGGATGACCATCCGCAGCAGGCTTTCCGGTACTACACGGCCGGCCTGCGACTCGCGCGGTGTTTAGCGAGCGAGAATCTCTTCCAGAACTGGGTCAGGTGTCGGGAGCTTCAGACGGAGATTCTCCAGGCTCTGGTTGAGTGGTCGAACCACGAGGACGTGACGCGAGAGATGCTCCTCGCAGCGATCAACCAGACTCGCGATGAGCTGTCTCGCTTTCCATCTCTCCGCGAGGCGTGTGTTGTCGAATTCGTTCATGGAGTTGGGAGCGAAAGCTGGATTCGCCAGCAATTGGACAATCCCGATGACCCGGCTTCGTTGCGCTTCGCGAAGAACGTCGCGGCAATACTCCTCCCGCACGAGTTCGCCCGCAAAACTCGGATGAATGAGCAAGTCTTGTACTGGCGCTGGCATCTATACGGTTCGCTGGAAGGGACGATGCGGGTTCCGGGCTTCAATGCCCATCAACAGTTTGCCATCCAGCGGGAGCAACTGACGCGGGGCGACGAACCGGGAAATGACTGGCGTCACACGGTCTTTCAGTCGGAGTATTCCTCCCGGTTTGGCAAGGACTTGCTCGACATCGTGATTGCTTGCGAAGTCGTCAACCGACAGGCGCTGCTGGCGCTCGCACTGGTGCTATGCAAGAAGGATCAAGCTGGTGCGTTGCCTGACTCGCTGGACGAGCTAGCCGTGTACTGCCAGATCCACGGTCGAGATGACCCGCAGCGTGTGTTGCCCGTCATGGCGCTGAACGATCCGTGGACGGGAGCGATGTTCCACTATTTGGGGATGCCACGGATAGCAGATGAGCAGCATGAGCCAGACGACCTCAATCCAGTTGTCATCGTTTCATCGGCAGGGGCAACTCCGATGGGTCACGCCAACCGGGCCGCGAACACTGCCACGAACAACGGGATCGCAGCCGTCGGCGAATATCCGAGCCTCTCCATCCAGTCCTTTGGAGAGCGATTGTCGCTGTGGTTCCCGCCGAGGCCGCAACGTTGATCGGGCGGGGGCAGGTTCCTGAACAAGGTCGTGGGTTCTGAGCAGCAGTTTGCGTTTCAGCCCGGAGGGCGACAGAAGATAGCCCACGGCGTGAGCCGTGGGATCAGGTCCAACAGATGCTGGTAGCCCAGAGGGCGACACTGTGTTGAGGCCAGTACCATCGCTCGGTGTGTCGCCCTTCGGGCTGAAGCGGGCTGTTGTTTACTCTCCCCACGGCTCACGCCGTGGGCTTACTGTCTGCCGCCCTCCGGGCTAACGAAGCGTGTGTGGGCACTGCTGCTCGGCATGCCCGGCTTCCGATTTTCACGCCGTACGGAGGGAACGCGCTTGCGGCAGCAGGTACTTCGGTTGGCAGTGATACGCCGCTACAATCCCGACC
Source organism: Schlesneria sp. (assembly GCA_043749505.1). Taxonomy (GTDB): domain Bacteria; phylum Planctomycetota; class Planctomycetia; order Planctomycetales; family Planctomycetaceae; genus Schlesneria. The sequence goes on from JAYVDI010000422.1 coordinate 2,434, forward strand.
CACTGAGATTTTCTGTTCTTTTTTGAGGCTGTGTTGCGATGTCATTCGATCCACTGACCCTGCTCAAGCCGCGTCGCAAGGTGACGGGCATCTCGGCGGTGTTGCTGCCGTTTCACGAGAGCGGCGAGGTGGATTGGTCCGCGTTTGAAGGTCATGTCGCGCGGACGGCCGGGGCGGGGCTGACTCCGGCTGTGAACATGGATACGGGGTATGTGAATCTCATCGACCGGGTGACTCAGGATGAGGTGTTGCGGCGGACACGCGCCGTGCTTGGTGGCAGCGGGTTTGTCGCGGGGGCGTTCGTCGCGGACAACGCAGGAGATGCGTTTGCATTCGATGAATATGCCGAACGGATGGAGGCGATTCAGGCTCACGGAGGCACGCCCGCGATCTTTCAATCGTTTGGTCTGACGGGGCAGTCCGGCCCCGAGATCGTCCGCAGTTACGAGCGGCTTGGCAGCGTGGGCGACAGATTCATCGGGTTCGAGCTGACGACGGACCTCGCGCCGTTTGGAGCGGTCTACGATCTCGAAACGTACGCCGGGATGATGGCCGTGCCGCAGTGTATCGGTGCGAAGCATTCGTCGTTTCACCGCGAACCCGAATGGGAACGGTTGAAGCTGCGCGATGCGAAGCGACCCGATTTCGCGGTCTTCACCGGCAACGACTTCGCGATCGACATGATCATGTACGGCAGCGACTACCTGCTCGGGTTGAGCAGCTTCGCGCCGGACCTGTTCGCCATCCGTGACACGTACTGGGAGGCGGGCGATCCGCGCTTCTACGAGTTGAACGATCAGCTTCAATACCTGGGCTACTTCGCGTTTCGCAGTCCTTCGCCGGCATACAAGCATTCGTGTGCGCAGTTCCTCAGGCTGCGAGGCTGGATCGGCTGTGATGACACTCATCCCCGCGCGGCGACTCGACCGGCCAGCGACATCGAAGTGTTGAGGGAACTCGGGCAGAGAATGAAGGTGGTTGATTGAAGCCCTCAAAAAATAAATGATTTCGGTGAGCCGGGTGCCGTGAGGCCCCGGACTCTTCCGAGCGATAAGAGTCCGGGGCCTCACGGCACCCGACTCACCAAGACGTTGTTGCGATGCGTTCGTCGATACCCAAGTCAATCAGGAGCAACCGTGACGATACCAATTGAAGTAGACTGCCCGACCGTGAAGGCCAAGCGGGACGCAGGTTCAACGTTTTTGTTTCTCGATGTGCGCGAGCCGGATGAGTACGCGACGGCGCACATTGAGGGGACGATGCTGCTCCCAATGAGTCAGCTCGTCGATCGCGCCGCAGAACTGGAGCCGCACAAGAATGGCGAGATCGTCGTTCACTGCCATCACGGTGGCCGAAGCCTGCGCGTGGTGAACTGGCTCCGTCAGCAGGGCTACGACCACGCGATCAACATGGCGGGCGGGATCGACCAGTGGTCGCAGGTCATCGACACAAACGTGCCGAGGTATTGAGAGCGAGTTCGCCCGAGAGTGAGTCCGTGAGGATGGGCACTCCGGCCCGCCCGACAAAACGACTGTAGTCCCGTCGCTCCGCCGGCAGGACGTGCTGTACGGTGCGTGATTGATTCGGAAAACGCGCGCTCCGTCGGCGGAGCGACGGGACTACAGTCGTTTTGTCGGGCGCGTCACTCCTGCCCGTCCGCACTTCAACGCCAAAGCCGGACGGGCAGGAGTGACCATCCTACAACTCGCGATAAATCATCGAGTGAAAACGAAGAACCCCGGTCCTTGGGGATCGGGGTCCTGATGTTTGCTGGGGTTCGCTTGCGACTCAATGCTTTTCGATCGGCGGTCCCATCGGGTCTTTGCGTTCGGTGATGACCGGACAGTTGAGGGCCATCTCGGCGTTGAGGGCGGTGTAGTCGGCCCATTCGGCGGGCAGGTTGTCTTGATGGAAAATCGCAGCCGGTGGGCATTCGGGAACGCACGCTTCGCAGTCGATGCACTCTTCGGGGTGAATGAAGAGCATCGCCTCACCTTCGTAGAAGCATTCGACGGGACAGACCGTCACGCAGTCGGTGTACTTGCAGTTGAAGCAGGGTTCAGCGACGACGTGCGTCATGTCAGGTCTTTCGTGTCGGGGTTTCTGGCGTGTCAGGAAATTTAGGAAGTGATCGACATGACTGTGATGCGTCGGGCGATTACCTATTGGTCATCCGACGTGTGTTGGTGGTCTGGGTTGTGCCGATCAGCCGCTTGAGGCCACCGTCGGCAGTCTTATCGGAAATCCCAACAGCGCGACTGAAATGGATTGCGTTGAGATCGTCCACGGAACCGGTAAAACCGACGAAATCTTAGGTCCACTCAGAAAGAGCGTCAAGAAATGGCGCGAGAGATTCTCGACCGCAGGAATACATCTCAGTCTGTGTGATGGGCCGGTCGAGTCCAGTAAGGTAGATGCTGAGACATCTTGTTCGGCGCGGGAGCCGGGAATAGAGTGGCGGCGGGATCTGGGGTGGTGGATGATCCCTGCTTGTCGTGAATGAATTCGCTGTGAATGAACAGGTGTGATCGTGGCTCTGACCGACATTGACCGCAATCTGTTGCTGAACTGCCTGGACCGGCAACCCGGTGCTTGGAAGGAGTTCGTGGATCGTTTCGCGGGCGTGTTCGTACACGTCATTCAGCACACGGCTCACGCCCGCAGCGTCCAACTGTCGAAGCACGACTTTGACGACTTGTCGGCCGACATTTTTCTTGCTCTGGTCGATAACGATTTCGATGTTCTGAGGCGGTTTCGTGGTGAGAGTTCTTTGGCGACGTACCTGACGGTCATCGCTCGCCGGATCGTGGTTCATGAGGTGACTCGACGGCGCATGGCCGAAGCACTCGGGCACGTCAAGACGCACGGGGCGGCTCTGGAGCATGTCAACGCGAGCGAGTTCGATGCGTCGGTGCGGATCGAGAACCGCGAACTGGTGCAACGGATGCTCGATGGCCTTGTCGAGACCGAGGCGATGATTGTGAAGCTGTTTCATTTGGAAGGGCGTTCCTACCGCGAGATCAGCGCGGGGTTGGGAGTCCCCGAGAACTCGATCGGTCCAACGCTGAGCCGTGCGCGAGAGAAGCTGCGGCAGAATTCACTCGCTCATGATGATGCTCGGTTGGATGTGGCGACGTGAACAAATTGTTCTCAAAAACTGAGCCGCGTCGTTTGCGGATGTTGCGGCCTCTCGGTAGGGTGCCACGCTCTCAAGGGGAGTTGGCTGTCAGGCTCGCTCAGTACGACTCCCGCTGATGGCCGCTGTGTGGATTGCCAAGGTTGCGACGCGGCCTCCAACCATTCAGGAGGCCGAGTCCGCGTGTTGGGATTTCGGTGATACCCGTAAGGTCGTTGCAGAAAGTCAGGCGGACAAGGCCGGAAATTCAGGGAAGATCATTCGGCATGGAAGCCGATTTCTCACTTGATATTCTCTTTGAGAACTCCTTCGCGGTGTTTTCAGTCACCCCGCGAAGCCCATCAGGCGGCGTAGTCCTTCCCACGGTTGGATGTAGGTGAGGAATGGCAGTCCATCCACAGTCGGTTCGCGCAGTCGCGTGATGCCATCGACGGCGGGGCCATTTGTGACGAGGCGTTCGAGCAACTGAAGCTGCTGATCGGCCGTCCAGTCTCGCGCTGCGTTCGTGTTGTGTGTGAGTGACAACACGGCGGCTGCTAGTGCCTGTCCGCCCCAGTTGCTGACGCCAGCGACAATCGTCCAATCGGTGGCAATGCGACAGGGAACACGCGCGGCGTGAGGGCCGCTGAGTCGCCGATGCAGTTCCCACCACGGGATGCTTCCCATGCCAATCTCGTTTCCTCCGTCGCCGATCCCGATCGTGCGAATGTCGCCGCGAGTGGCCGCCAATTCAAAGAGCCGATGCAGCGGTGCCGTGTGTGCGTCGATGCACTCGCCCCGCATATTGTGGCTGTGGTCTCGGTCGCACAGGGGGACGAGCCGCTCGAACTCTTGGATCACGGTCGGCGCGCGCTCAGTCATCCCCGCGAGCTGTGCTCGCAGCGAGTCGCTCGTGTGTGACGGGCCGACTCGTTCGAGTGAGATCAGATGCGTGAGCGGCGTCGGGTGCGAACGCGTTGACAGCAGTTGTGCAAACCACGGCTCCTGTTCCTGACCGCGCGAGGGAGCCGTGCGGATGTCATCTGGTGTGAGTCCCATTTGTTGCGCGGCGATTTCAACCGCAGCTTGGCAAGATTCGTCAGTCACGATCTGAATCGACAAGCCAAGTTGTTTGAGTGCGGCGGCGAGCATGGCAGTGCCCGGCGGGCCATCGGTTTCAGCAGCGGGCGGCGAGGCACCGGGAATAAAAAAGCCGGTCACCAGGATCACTCGCCGACCGTATTTCACGAGATGCCGCGCAGCATCGGCGAGGTGTCCCGGACAGAGTGGACCTTGCGCAGCCTCCGATGCGATCAGCCCGCGCTGCGCGGGGTCGCGCCGGATCAGTCGTTCCATGTTGGCGAGCCGGGAGTCGATGGTCACGGAGTTTTTGCTATACGGGAGGAGTTCGAGGCTTGGATCGGAATTTCCAAGTGGCTTCTGCGTCGAGCTGTCGAGCAGCCATTGAGTGCATCGTGAATTCGTTTCACCGCGTAGGCAACGCCTCGCGCGTCGAGGGTGTGTACCGCATCGAATGCGCGGTCCCTTTTGTAATCTACCTGCTCCGTTGAAACATAGCCTGGCTCGCTCGCCCCCGCATGAACGAGACTTCGGTGCAGAATACGTGATCACAGATTGCCGAGTTCAATTGTTGTTCGTAACTTTTGAAATCGAAAACCTCGTTGTCTGAAACGCGGTGGCATTGTCGAAAATTTCACCGAGATCACCGCCGAGTTGAGGTGATTACTGCCGCTATGTCACCAGTTTCATTCCTGCTTCTGAGAAATTCCAGAACGACTCAGTTCATGTGGTTGTCAGTCCGAATGGATGTTGCCAGAATCCGCCGCGACACAAGCTGGGCGAATCGGGCTAACGCACATTGCCAGTGCATTCCAACGCTCTTCCTGTCACGCGGAAGCGAACCGAAATGGACGAGAAGAAATCTTCTACCGCAGACATCCTCGCCAAAATCCGAGCACAAAAAGCAGCGGCGGCGGCACCTGTTGAGAGTGTTGTGGTGGATACCGTTGCTGTGGCACCGGCCCCTGCGTTGGATACTCCCGTTGCGGCTGTGGCTCCGGCGGCAACAGTTCCTGCTGCAAAGCCCGGTTCCACCAAAGACATCATGGCGGCGATTCGAGCGAAGGGTGCGGGGGCCCCGGCTGCGGCAACACCGGTGACTCCTCCTGCTGTGATTGCACCTGCGGCCGCGAAACCTGTTGCTGCCGCAGGGCCGCGTCCGTCTGTTCAAGACATGTTGAAGGCCGTGCGTGAGGGGAAGGTCGGGGCGGCGGCAAATCCTGTTGCAGTGGCCGCATCTGCAAAGGTTCCTGTTGTTGCTCCGCCGATGCCTGCCAAGCCACCGATGGCGTCGAAGAAGTCTGTGGCTCCGCGTCGCAGCTTTCTGATGACAGCGTTGATTGTCGCCTGTACGCCGTTTGCGACGGCTTTCAATCTGGCGTGGACTAGCATTACGGCGGTGACGGGAATCGCGACGCTTGGTACTGCTCGGTTTATGTTTCCGAATGTCCTCGTCGAGCCTCCGTCTCGATTCAAGGTTGGGCCGGCTTCGGATTATCCGCTCAATTCGGTGTCGAATAAGTGGAAGGATCAGTACGGCGTCTGGATCGTTCACACGGACCAGTACGAAGGTCGCAATTTGATCGTCGCGTTGGCCTCTGTTTGCACGCATCTCGGGTGTACGCCGAGTTGGTTGGATGGTGAGCAAAAATTCAAATGCCCGTGTCACGGCTCGGGCTTCTATATGACGGGCGTCAATTTTGAAGGCCCCGCCCCGCGACCGCTAGAGCGAGTTGGTGTGCGGATCGCCGAAGGGATGCTCGAAGTTGATAAGAGCGTGAAGTTTCAGGAAGAAATGGGTCAGTGGGGCGACGCGGCGTCGTTTATCGAGTTGGCGTGATGTTTTCTGGTTGCCGCAACGATGGTTTGTCGTGTTTTTGGCTTCTCGATAAAGCAGGGTCGGGCGGATTGAAGATCTGTTCCGCATGTTTGAGGGTTCATTGATGTCTGTTGGCGACTACATTCGCGGCTCGCAGATTTGGAAGTCGATCTTCCGTCATCCGGCCCCCGTTGATCGGCGCAACCGTATCGTCGTGATGCTCACCAACTTCTTTCTGCATCTCCATCCGGTCTCGATTAAGCAGCAAGGGATCGCCCTCTCGTACACATGGTGCATGGGCGGGATCACGTTCTTCCTGTTTCTTGTGGAGACGATTACCGGCGTGCTGTTGATGTTTTATTACCGGCCGACGCTGGAGTTCGCCTTCAACGACATTCTGGCTCTGCGTGATGTGACGACGCTTGGAATAATGCGTGAGATTCACCGTTGGGCGGCGCACGCGATGGTCATCACAGTCTGGCTGCATATGTACCGCGTGTTTTTGACCGGTAGCTATAAGCCACCTCGCGAGTTCAATTGGGTGATTGGTGTGTTGCTGTTGGTGCTGACTCTGCTGCTCTCGTTTACCGGCTATTTGCTCCCTTGGGATCAGTTGGCCATCTGGGCGATTACGGTTGGTTCCAATATGGCGCGCGCCACGCCGGTTCTCGGTTATGAAGGTCCTGGTGCCCAGCTCCTCAATATCGGCGGGTTTGATCTGATTACGAATGGCAGTGATGCCCGCTTCCTCCTGCTGGGCAGCCGGTTCGTGAGCGAGGCGACGTTGAACCGGTTTTATATTCTGCACTGTGTGGCCATTCCGTTGGTGGTCTCACTGTTAATCGCGATTCACTTCTGGCGGGTCCGCAAAGACGGCGGCATCAGTCAGCCGCTGTGATGTTTTGGAGAGGACTCGGTGGTGTTCACCGGGTTGGTTGAGTGTGTTCGCCCGGTGCTGTTCGCTGGGCGATGGAACGTGTTGGAAATTTGCGGCTACTGACTCATGCATACGCATTTGCTCCACAATCCTGATCTGACCGCGTCCGTAATTTTCGGACTCGGTTGGGTCTATTTACTACTGTTCATAATAAACTCATGGTGGGTTCGTCGCAGTTTGGCGGCGGATGGTGATTTCTGCCTGAAATTGGGCGGACTGCTTGGCAAGGGAATTGGCATTCCGGTGGCGGCATTTTGGGCCGTCTATGCCGCCATGCTGTTTATCGTCGCCGCGACTCATCTGACGGGCTATCACAATCCGCAATCGTTCTCGTTGAAGATGCCTGAAATTCTGAAGGCCCCGATCAACTGGGGCTCCAATCCCGTCGCCTTTTTCGTCGGGTCAACATCCCTCTTTATCGCAATGATCGTGTTTCGTGTGAAATGGACGACCGACACGGCGGGCTGGATTCTGCTCAACTTCGGTCTGCTGTTCATGTCGCTCAGCGTCACCGACTACGACTTTCGGCAGATCGTCGGTAAGCCCGACAATGTGCCGATCGTGGCGATGCTCTATATCGTCGGCTTTTTTACGTGGCTCTATTTCAAGAAGTCTGTCGAGAACGACAAGCGGAAGGCTGAAGGGCGGCCGCTGTTTGAGCAAGAGAACAACGAAAAAGTGCTGACTTGGCCCGACCTCGTGTACACCGAGCTGATTTGCATGGTGTTGGTGACCGCAATTTTGGTGGCTTGGGGCATCGTATTGCAGGCTCCTTTGGAAGAACCGGCCTCGGCGGCGAAGACTCCCAACCCGTCGAAGGCTCCGTGGTACTTCCTCGGTCTTCAGGAGATGCTCGTCTACTTCGATCCGTGGATGGCGGGAGTGGTTTTGCCGAGCGTAATCCTCGTCGGCCTGATGGCGATCCCGTACATCGACTTCAATAAACTCGGCAACGGTTACTACACGTTCAACGAACGGAAGTTCGCGGTCTCAACATTCTTGTTCGGTTTCTTGCCGTTGTGGGTGGCGATGATCGTGCTGGGGACGTTCTTGCGAGGTCCGAACTGGAACTTCTTCAGTCCGTATGAGTATTGGGATGTTCACAAGCTGGAGTTTTTGAATAACGTCAATTTGTCGGAGTGGTTTTGGCTGTCGATCATGGGCCAGCAACTTCCGGTCGCTCCGGCGGGTTCTAAGCTTGGGTATCAAATTGCCATGATCCTGCTGCGCGAGTGGTTGGGCCTCGCGGCGACTCTCGCCTACTTGTTTGCCCTGCCTCCGCTGATGGCGGCGACCGTATTCCGAAAGTTCTTTACCAAGATGGGCTTTCTCCGCTACATGGTTCTCGCCAACTTGATGCTCTTCATGATGTCGCTGCCGATCAAGATGGTTTTGCGTTGGGCGATCAACCTAAAGTACATCGTGGCGATTCCCGAATGGTTCTTTAACATCTGACGCGATCACGTCAGCGAGTTAATATTAGGGTGCGGCGAGTCTTCGGATCGCATCGGTCTGGACGAACGTAATGCGTTCTAAGGACTCGACACACCCTACACGTAAAAATGTCCGGCCGACGACAGGCTGGTTTTGGCTTTTCGCAGAACTGACCCGAAGGATGGTTCGGTACCATGCCGGCGACAGACGATTATCTCCGCAGTCCGAAGATGATGCACCGCGTCTTCTGCGCTAGCGCGCTCCTGCTGTTGTTCACGACGGTGTGGATGATGTACGCCGACAATAACGACGAATGGCGCACGTACCAGCGGCAAGCATTCAAGTATCAGGCTGATCGCATTCGGTCTCGTGAAGACACCGAGAAAGCGGCTCCAGAACACAAGCAGAACGTGGCCGATCTCGAAGCGAGAATCAAAGCCGCTGAGGTCGAGCTGGACCGGCGGCAAGCCGAGGTCGGCTTGCTTGCAAAAGCAGCTAAGGACGCCAGCAACGATTCTGCGAATCACCTGCGTGGCTTGAAGGTTCAGCGAGCCAAGCGCGACGTGGCTCGTGCCAACTACAACCTTGCCGTCCGAGACGATTTGCAGGGGGCCGCCCTCAAGCAACGAACCGATGAATACACAACCATCGAAGCCGCCGTCAGCAAAATGGAATCTGAAAACGCCGAGTTGAAATTGAAACTTGACGGAGCCAAATCCAATCTCAGCGCAGTCACCGGCGAGCGTGATAAAGCTCAGAAAGAGTTAAAGGCACAGCAAACCGCGATCATTCTGCTCCATGCTGCGCTGAATAAAATTGAGCCGGACAACTGGTTGTCGAAGACCAAACGAAACTTGATGTTGGTGCCGATCATCGACGGCTTCAACTCGCCCGAGCGGATCGCTCAGGACTGGCTTCCCAAGCTGGAAATTCCGCTGGGCGGCATGGGTGTGGTGTCGCGATTCGACCGCTGCCGCACCTGCCACGCGATGATTGATTCGGTGGACGACACGATCAAGACTTCGGTCGTTGGGGCCTTTCCCCATGGACCTTCCAAGGATGGTAAGAAGACGGCGGACGGAAAGTTCCCGCATCCGTATGCGTCACACCCGCGTCTCGATGTGTACCTCGGAGCGACCAGTCCGCATCCGTTGCCTAAGTTCGGCTGCACCGTTTGTCACGAAGGGCAGGGATCGGGAACTTCGTTCCAGAACGCTTCGCATACGCCGAACGATCCGGCTCAGATGGAAGACTGGGCGCACGGTCCCAACAAGTGGTTCGACAATCACTTCTGGGAGCGTCCGATGAACCCCAAGCGGTTTGAAGAGTCATCCTGTATCAAGTGCCACGTCAACGTGACCGAACTCGCAGTGAATCCAAAATTTGGCCCAACGGCTCCGAAAGTCGCACGCGGTCATCGCTTGGTCGAAACCTACGGCTGCTTCGGTTGCCACGAGATTCAGGGCTTTGAAGGGACCAAGATCATCGGCCCCGATCTGCGATTGGAGCCGAATACGCGAGAAGAGGCTGACGCCATTGCTGCCGATCCGAACCAAGTGGCAGGCAAGATGCGAAAAGTTGGCCCGTCACTACGACATATCGCCTTGAAGGCTGACGCAGGATTCGTTGCTTCGTGGACCGAAGAGCCGAAGCGGTTCCGTCCGACGACTCGGATGCCTCAGTTCTTCAAACTCGATAATCAGTCCGATATGCACGGCCAGAAGTTCAACCCGGTCGAAATCGCTGCCATCACCCACTACCTGCTCACCAAGTCGGAAGAGTTCCAGCGAATCGCTTCCGTCGGTGACGAGCATAAACAACTCGCCTACAAGTCGCTCCCGCGATTGCTCCCGGATACCGTTCCGAGCGCCGAGCGAGGTAAAGAGTTTTTCGCGACCAAGGGATGCGTCAATTGCCACACGCATAACGCCGTTAAGGGTCTCGACATGACCTTCGGTCCTGAACTTTCCAATGTTCACGCAAAGCTCAAAGCGGGCAACCTCGGTTTCGACTGGCTCTATACTTGGGTGCGTGAACCAAGTCGGTATCACCCTCGCACGCGGATGCCAGCCCAGCCACTCGAAGTGGAAAAGGTTGACGGCGTTGATGCCGATCCCGCTGCCGACATCGCCGCCTTCCTGTTGAAGCTCAAGAAGCATGAAAAGCCGGGTGACTTCAAGCCGATGCCGACAGTGCCCTTTGAAGTTCCAATGGTGGACGACGCGGTGTTGAACGAGCTCGTGTCTCACTTCCTCGGGAAGGTACTCACGAAGACACAGATTGAGGGCTTCATCAATGGTTCAAACGATGAGAAAAAGGGCGATTACCCCATTCCCGCAGAACGCATTAAGGGTGATGAAATCGAGTTGCTGGCGAAAGGCCAAGCCGAACTTGACGCTACCGAATGGAAAAATCGCAAGCTGACGTATCTTGGTCGCAAGTCGATCACGCGCTATGGCTGTTATGGTTGCCACGACATTCCGAACTTTGAGCAGGCTCGGCCGATCGGAACGGCCCTGCAGGATTGGGGCAAGAAGGACCGTTCGCGCTTGGCGTTCGAGCACATTCACGAATACTTGCATCACCACGGCGAGCCTGATCTCGGCGTCAAGGTCGAGCCTGTCAATGCGAAGATCGCAGACCGGTTGAAACTGACTGCGACCACAGGCGTGCGAGTGACCAAGGGAGGCGATCCCAGCAAGGGTGGACTGCTGACAGACGACATCATTGTCAGCCTCGATGCGACTTCTGTGCTGGACGCGGAACAGTATGGTGAAGCTCTTTCACGAACTGTTGTCGGTAGTCAAGTGGCTGTGGGTGTCATCCGTGGTGGACACGAGCAAACAGTCAATGTGGTCGCTGACGCCTCGCTGCTGGAGCGAGTTGAAATCGGGATTGCCAGTGCTAAGCGTGGTGAGTTCAAGACCGAAGCCGCGCGTGATCGCGAGACCTCCGCTGCGTTCTATACAGAGAGTCTGCTCCATCACGGTCGGCCCGGCTTCTTGTGGCAGAAACTCCGCCAACCGCGCAGCTACGACTATAAAATGATTGAGACGAAGCCCTACGACGACCGGCTGCGGATGCCGAAGTTCCCGTTCTCTGAAGAGGACATCGATGCCATCGCGACGTTCGTTCTCGGCTTGATCGCGGAGCCACCGGCTGCGGAATACCTGTACAACCCGTCTGGAGCCGCCGGTGCCCGGATTCGCGGTGAAAAGCTGATCGAACAATTCAACTGTTCGGGCTGTCACATGCTCGAACTCCCCAAGGTTCGATATGCGGCGGATGTGGATACGATTACGGCATCAGATGCCACAGTTGAATACCCGGAGGCAGTCGAGCTGCTCAAGCGGCTGCGGCCGATGCGCAATGGGATCACTGGCGAAATGAAGTCCGTTAAGGTGGACGGAGCAATAAAGTCCCTGCCGATCGTCCAGTTCCACGGTATGGTCGCTGGTGTTCCGGATCCTGAAGATTCTCCAGAAGAGCAGGAGTATGTCGTTGAGTTGTGGGACACGCTCAGCGTTGCTGGGAAGGAACTGTTCCCCACATATAAGTTCATTTTCGCAGCCGCAAATCTGGACATGATTGGTGAGGCACGCGGTGGCAAGTATGCCGAGTGGTTGGTAAATCGACTCGTTAATAACAAGAAGGCGAAAGAAAAGTCGGCAGCTTGGCAGATGTCTCCGCCGCCGCTCTACAAAGAAGGAACAAAGGTTCAGACTCCGTGGTTGTTCAACTTCCTCAAGAACCCCGGCAAGTTGCGACATACAACAGTGCTGCGGATGCCGCGCTTCACAATGAGCGATGACGAAGCACAGGCTTTAGCGAATTACTTTGCGGCCGTGGATGAAGCTCCCTTCCCGTATCAATTAATTGCGGAGCGGGAGCCAGCTTATTTGGATGGAGCAGAGGCGGCCTTTCGCACGAAGTTCCCCGGTAAAAGAAATGATTATTTGCACGAATCGTGGCAGATGTTGAATGGTGATCTGTGTATCAAGTGTCATTCGGTCGGTGGACGGAACGTGGTCATTAGTGATCCGGCCAAGGATATTCGTGGGCCTAATCTTGATCTTGCGGCCGAGCGACTGAAGCCAGATTGGCTGCAGTTGTGGTTGTTCAATCCAAAGTGGGTGACACCTTACACGTCGATGCCGTCCCCGTTACCTAAACAGCAGGCGGGGTCGAAAGAACGCTACCCTGATTTGTTTGGGGGTCTTGGGTTGGAGCAGACGGTCTCGCTACGTGACGCATTGGTCAACTATCACAAGCAACTGGAAATTGAAGGCAAGACGGCTGAGGCACCGAAGCCTGCGGCAGCCGCAGCGGGAGGTGCTCAGTGATGAAGATGGTTTTTTTGATGAATAGGAGCGCGATAGCTGCGCTTGGCGTGGCTTGGTTGCTGGTTGCGAACATCGGGTGTAGTGGCCCGTTAGTCAGTGGTGCGAATTCTGCAACAACTGTGAAGTACCGAGCCGCATCGAAGGATGCTTTGGCTGAAGTAGGGAATGCAACGGCTTCTGTTGCGACAGGTGGGGTCGCTGTCGCTGAAGAGGGGGTTGGAACTCTCAAAGGCCGCGTGGAGTTCGTTGGCGATTTTGTTCCTTTGGCACCGTTGTTTGCCAAGGGTGGAGCCGCCAAAGATCCGAGCGTCTGTGGGGCTGAAGTGATTCCCAATGAGACGATTCTCGTAAAGAATGGCGGCTTGGCGAATGCCTTTATCTACCTCGATAAACTACCCAAGGGGGCTACCGTGCCACCTGCGGGTGATCCGGTTGTGTTTGATCAGAAGGTTTGCATTTTCACGCCACATGCGATGGTGATGCGAGTCAAGCAGGCTGTGACTGTGCTTAATGCGGATGCTGCAGCACACAACACTCACACGTATCCGAAGAAGAATTCGGCGTTCAATAGCGTTGTTCAACCTAATGATCGTGGCGGAGTCGAGTTGGTCTACAGCCAGCCTGAAAAGGAACCGTTCCAGGTCGGTTGCGACATTCACTCTTGGATGACAGCGTATCATTTGCCGCTCGATCATTCGTTTGCGGCGGTCTCGGCAGCCGATGGAACGTTTGAAATCAAGGACTTGCCCGCTGGCAAGCATGAGTTCAAGGTCTGGCACGAGGCGGGCAAGATGGTTGAGAAGGCGCTCGTGGTGACAATCAAGCCGGGTGACAATGAAGTCACGATCAAGGTGCCCGCCAGCAAGTTGGGCAAGTAAGTTTCTCGGTGGGAGACTCGGACGAACCGAATCCCCGCCGCAACGAATCGCAGAGACGGTGTTCATAATGTTTCGGCACAGTTCAAATCAGCACAGCACGACGACCGCCGCTTGGCAGCTTGCCTGTGGACTGGCGCTGGGTATCGCGGGTGGCTTGGTTGGTTGTGGTACCGGCCCGAAGGCCGAGTTCTCCTACCGCGAGGCGACTCACAAATTGATCCCTGTCGCCCAGAGGGCGGTCAAGAAGACGCTCGAAGACGGCTTCGGCACGCCTCACAACCTCGTCGCATGGGAACGGTTTCCTGTCGCATACGGCGGAGTCAAAGCGAGTGTGGTTGCTCCGGCTGAGGGAGTTCAACTCGCAACCAAGACGATCACAATGACCATTGAAGGCGATGCGTCCAAGCTGGTTTCTGGTGCGTCGTTGCTGTGGCTCACGGGGCCTCGTGCCGGTGAGAAAGTGGCTGCCGACACGGTGGACACCTTCGACGCGAAGACCAACAGGCTGACGTGGTCCGGCTCGGCTGAGCCTGTTCCCGGTGTGGGGGACGTGTTGATCGTGGGCTTTGGTCATGCACTGCAAAAAGGTCGTACGGTCTACATGAAGAACTGCATGCACTGCCACGGTGTGAGCGGTGATGGTAGCGGTTCGACCGCTCAGTTTCTCAACCCACGTCCGCGCGACTATCGGCTCGGCGTCTTCAAGTTCACCTCGACCCTCTCTGCTGAAAAGGTCAGCCGTGATGATCTTCATCGCGTCGTGAAATACGGCATCCCTGGAACGTATATGCCATCGTTCCTTCTGCTCGGCGATGAGGAAACGAAATCGGTGGTCGAGTATGTCCGTTGGCTGGCAGTGCGTGGTGAGTTTGAGAAACGAACAGACGATGATCTCGGCGATTTCACCGAAGATGCGGTGGCTGACACCGTAAAGAAATCCAAAACGGCATTCGACGCGGCCGAAGTCACTTTTGATGCCGCCAAGAAGGCCGGCGACAAGAACGCTGAGAAGCCTGAGTCTCCTGCCAGGCCATCTGATGTGCGAAAAAGTGTGACCGACGTGTTCGCGAAGTTTTTGGCTGAGGATATGGAAGGGGCGGTCGAAGACACGGCGACGTTTCTCGCCGACGCTTGGACTCGCGCTGATGATGAAGCGAGCCGAATCGTACCGACTCAGGCGCGAGTTACCGATGACTCCGCCTCACGGGAGCGGGGACGGCTGCTGTATATGTCGGACAAAACAAAGTGCTACACCTGTCACGGAATGCTCGGCAAGGGCGACGGTGCCGCAACGGAAGACTTCTGGAAAAAGCCGGGTTCGGAAGAGTTGTATTCCCGACGCGGCCTGCACGATACATGGGGCAACCCACTTCAGCCGCGCAATCTGACGCTAGGTCAGTATCGTGGCGGTCGGCGGCCGGTGGACGTGTTCCGGCGAATCTACGCCGGAATCAAGGGGACGCCGATGCCTGGCTTCGGTAAGACGGCTCTTAAAGATGACGAGATTTGGGACATCGTGAATTTCGCCATGAGTCTGCAATATCAGACATCTCAACCGACGAAAGTCAAATCGGACGGACATGTGGTGGCGACGGAGTCGTCAGCAAAGTCAAAGTGAGAGTGGATTTGCGGGAGTTGCCTGCTGCTGCTGTCCTGTTAGTGGAATTCGGGTCTCGGTTGTAGCGGTGGATTGGGTCGGTTTTCAGTGAAGGCGAATGCCGTGGGTAAGCTCTGGTCACTGTTCTTCGTGTTTTCGGCCGTAATCGCCGTCGCACTCTGTTGGTTCGCGCCGGATTGGGACTGGTGGTTCCCCGGTGACGGGAAGGCTCATTCCACGCTCGGTAAGAAAATTGATGACCTGTTCCACTTGATTCTGATCATCGTCGCAGTCACGTTCATCGGGACTCAGGCGGTACTCGGGTATGTGTTGTGGCGCGGAGCGACGATCAAACCGGAAGAGAAGGCGCTGTTTTCGCATGGCAGTCACAACCTCGAAGTGATCTGGACCATCGTTCCCTCCGCCGTGTTGTTGTTCATTGCTCTCTATCAGCTCGACGTGTGGGCGCAGTTCCGCATTAAGGGAGCGATCAAGGACTCACACGGAAAAATGGTCAGACCCGAGCCGGTTGCCGAATTGACGGCCCGGCAGTTTGAGTGGCGGATTCGATACCCCGCCAAGGGAAAGCCGCTCCAGCCGAAGCCTCAGCCGGATGACATCTACAGCGTAAATGAACTGCATGTTCCTTCGGGCCGTCCCGTCGAGGTCACGTTGCGGACGGACGATGTCCAGCACGCGATCTTCATTCCGGAACTAAGGATCAAGCAGGACGCCGTGGCCAGCCTGAAGATCCCCGTTTGGTTCGATGCTCTCGACAATCGCGATTATGAAATGCTCTGTGCTGAGTTGTGCGGTTGGGGCCATTACAAAATGAAGGCCAAAGTGGTCGCTCGATCGGACGAGGACTTCGATGCTTGGAAAGAACAGATCGCCGTTGAGCAGTTCGACGATGGGTTCCGAAAGCCGGTGGAAGAGAAGTAGGTGGTAGGGTGAAGAGGAAGCCTCTTCACCCTCTCCCCGCAAGGCCGGGGCGAGGGGACAGGCCTAAATCAGACGACGAATCACAGATTGAAGCGGCAATTGAGCCGCAGTTTGTTCTGCCGAGAGGCGAGAGAATCATGAGTACGCTGCATCCATCCATCGAACATGCTGGCCACGCCGATCACGATGGCCACGGACATGGCCATCACGAGTTGAGCTTCGTTCAGAAGTATGTCTTCTCGACCGACCATAAGGTCATCGGTCTCCAATTTTTGATGACCACTTTGATCATGCTGATGGTCGGCGGTGCCTTGGCACTGGGGGTCCGTTGGCAACTGGCTCGACCGTGGGAATACATGCCCATTTTCGGGGATCTGAGTTTCGCTTCGGACGGCGGTCAGATTTCGCCCGAAGCCTACACGATGCTCTTCACGATGCACGCGACGGTGATGATCTTCCTGGTCATCATTCCGATCTTGGCTGGGGCGTTCGGCAACTTTTTGATCCCACTCCAGATTGGTGCGGATGACATGGCCTTTCCGGTGCTGAATATGCTCAGCTACTGGTTCATGTGGCCTGCGATTGCCTGTTTTGCTTGTGCGCTGGGGTTGGCTCCGGCTTGGTTGAACGAGCGATTTTTAGAAATGGGGTTGAACGCGCTCGTCGTGCGGGGCGGTTTGGCGGGCGGGGCGGCTCAGGGCTGGACCTCGTATCCACTGCTGTCGGCTCTGGCCTCGGCGGCTCCCGGTTCTGAGGCGGCTCAAACGTGGTGGCTGTTGGCGGTGACGTTCGTCGGTGTGTCGTCGATGATGGGGTCGGTCAACTACATGACGACGATCATCAACATGCGGGCACCGGGGATGACGCTGTTCCGGATGCCGCTGACGATCTGGTCGATGTTCATCACGGCGATTCTCCAGGCGTTTGCTCTACCGGTCCTGACGGCGGCGGGGTTCATGCTCGTCGCAGATCGGACGCTCGGGACGTGCTTCTTTATTCCGGCCGGGATCGTGGTCAACAACGCTGCCCCGACGATCGGTGGTGGCCAGCCGCTGTTGTGGCAGCATCTTTTTTGGTTCTACTCCCATCCGGCCGTGTACATCATGCTGCTCCCGGCGATGGGAATGGTCTCCGATATGCTGGCCTGCATGTGCCGCAAGCCGATTTTCGGTTACAAGCCGATGGTGTACTCGATGGCCGCGATCGCAGGTCTTGGATTCATCGTGTGGGGCCACCACATGTTCACCAGCGGGATGAACCCCGCGCTGGGCATGACCTTCATGGTCGCGACGATCATGATCGCCTTGCCCTCTGCTGTAAAAGTCTTCAACTGGATCGGTACGATCTGGGGCGGACGGGTTCAGTTCAACACCGTGATGCTAAACTGTGTCGCCTTCGTGTCACTGTTCATCATCGGCGGTTTGAGCGGCATTTTCATGGCGGCAGTGCCAGTCGATATCTACATCCACGACACCTATTTCATCGTCGCCCACTTCCACTATGTGCTGTTTGGCGCGACGCTGTTCGGTGTGTTCGGGGCGATCCAGTTCTGGTTTCCCAAGATGTGGGGCCGGATGATGAACGAGACCGTTGGTAAGATTCACTTCGTGCTGACGTTCATTGGGTTCAACTGCACGTTCTTCCCGATGCACCTGCTCGGGATTGCCGGGATGCCGCGTCGTTACGCCGATCCGTACCACTTCCCGTATCTCGAACACTTGTTGCCGCTCAATCAATTCATGACGGGAGCAGCCATCCTGATGGGTTTCGCCCAGTTTTTGTTGTTGGGCAATTTCTTCCTGAGCATTTTCTTCGGACCAAAGTGCGGCCGAAATCCTTGGAACGCAAATGGGTTGGAATGGTCGGCTCCTTCGCCACCGGGGCACGGGAACTTTGATATTCCGCCCGTGGTTTATCACGGTCCTTACGAGTACAGCTCGCCGGTCAGTGGCGACAAAGATTTCTTGATGCAGACCGAGTACGTGCCGCTGGCTCAGCGGAAGGTTCACGGCGGTCATTGAGTTGTTGGCCCGTTGGTTTAACCGCAAGCCAAAGGCGAGCGCGTCGGACGGTTGTCTGCTTCCGACACGCTCGCCTTTGGCTTGCGGTTAAACGACAGGCGTCGCGGTCTCCCGCGACAACATTTTCCCGTTCTAAGAACCCGCCCGCCGTTATGAATCCCTCGACCGCTCGTCACTGGCTCCATCGGTTCGCGTGGCTGACGGCAACGCTGACGTTGCTGCTGCCCGTGACAACGGGGGCCGTCGTGACCACGTTGAAGGCGGGGATGGTGTTCGCCGATTGGCCTTCGTCCGACGGCTACAACATGCTGGCCTATCCTTGGCTCAGTTCCGCTCGCGATCAGTTTGTCGAGCACGGCCATCGCTTGTCGGGGCTGACGATTGGCCTGATGTGCATCGGTTTGGCCGTGTTTGCATGGTCGGTTTCGTGCGGTCGGTTGGCGAAGGTTCTTGCCACCGCCATCTTCGCCACGGTGTTCGTGCAGGGGATGCTGGGCGGTGCCCGCGTACTGCTCGACAAGGAAACTTTGGCTCTCGTTCACGGTGACTTCGCGGCACTCGTTTTCAGCTTGATGGCCGTTTTCGTGCTAGTGACGAGCAGCGGTTGGGAGTTGCGTGAAAAAACGAGTACGCCAGCGCACAGTCGAAGCGTTCTCGGCTGGGCGATCGCGACTCTGGTTCTGATCGCCGTGCAGTATTTTTTTGGTGGAGTCTTGCGTCATCTGAAGTTGGGTTGGGCTTGGTCAGTTCATCCTTGGTTTGCACTTGCGCCGCTGGTGACCGTGATTGTGTTCGCGTTCGTGACGAGGCGAACCAGGGTGGCGATGGTCCAACGGTGTGCGATGGCGCTTGTCGGGTTGGTGATCTCACAGGGACTGCTCGGCTTGGCGACGTGGTATGTGCGCTACGGAGTTCCCTCGTGGGGCGTGGTGGCTCAGCAGGAGTCGGTCAGCCAAGTGGTGGTCTGTTCGCTACACAAGGTTGTCGGAATGCTGACGCTGATGACTTCCGTGTTGTCAGTGGTGTGCGTTGGTTCGGTGTTGCCGACATTCCGTCGTGGCGTGACAGAGCGAGTGGAGTTCGGTGCCTCAGTGATGGGAGTCGCGACATGAGTGCGATCGCCCCGTCAACGACAACTCACTCAACTGCTTCCAAGCCTGTGAGTCTCGGTTTGTCTAACTCGATCATGTCGCGATTGGCCGACTACCTTGAAATCGCCAAGCCGCGCATCTCGCTGATGGTATTACTAACGGTGACAGTCGGATATTTCCTGAGCCTCGAAGGGGTGTGGAGTCCAGCGACGCTCGTGAATGCTTGGATCGGCATCGCACTCGTTGCGATCGGATCTTCGGCAGTGAATCAGTGGATCGAGCGTGAGACCGACGGTCGGATGCGGCGAACGATGAACCGAGCGCTCCCTTCGGGGCGGCTCAGCCCAACCGAGGTGCTGACACTGGGATTTGTCTGTGGTGGCGTGGGGGCCGCGTACTTAGCGGCTTTCGTCAATGTGCCGACGGCGGCGATGACGGCCCTCACATTTGTGCTGTATGCGGGAGTTTATACGCCGCTCAAGCGAGTCACTTCGTTGTGTACGGCGGTGGGGGCGATCCCTGGCGCGTTGCCTCCGGTTCTCGGGTGGCTCGCTGCGGGAGGCCGGTTGGATTGGTCGGCCGCTTCTCTGTTTGGTGTGTTGTTCCTGTGGCAGTTCCCGCACTTCTTGGCTATCGCGTGGCTGCACAAGGATGACTACTGTGCCGCCGGTTTGCGGATGCTTCCGGCGGGGCGGTCACTGCCGCATGTGACGGGTTTGTTGGCGGTGGGTTATGCCCTCGGGTTGCTTCCGATCAGTCTGCTTCCGGCGTACTTCGGTTTGGCGGGACTGGCCTACTCGGCGACAGCTCTGGTGTTGGGGATTGTGTATCTCGTCGCTTCGATTCAGTTCGCGTGCGATGAGACTCGCGAGAGCGCCCGGCGGGTGCTGTGGGTTTCGCTGGTGTATTTGCCGTTGGTGTTGATCGTGCTGACGTGGGATCACTTCCGACTGTTGGGGTGGTTGCCGGGTGCGTGATGAGGTCGGTGAGAGATGTAGGGTGGGCAGTGCCCACCAATCGTCAACCGCATCTGGTGGGCACTGTCCACCCTACGGAAAGACGGACAGTCGGATTAAGAGTCAGAACTTTGATTTAGACGTTGGGTGAAAACGATATGACGCATTCAGTTCCGGCCCCGACATTGAAGATGGGCCTTCCGATTACGAACTCGAAGCTCGGGATGTGGCTCTTCTTGGGCACCGAGATCATGTTCTTCACGGCTTTCATCGGCACGTACATCGTGCTGAGACTGGGTTCGCCCGGCTGGCCGGTCGACACCAAGGTAACTCACATCCAGATTTTCTGGGGGGGACTCAACACGTTCGTGCTGATCCTGTCGAGCTACTTCGTGGTCGTCTCGCACGATGCTTTGCTGTGCAAGCAGTACAAGAAGTCGTGGAACTTCATGCTGTTCACGCTGCTGCTCGGGTTCGTGTTCTTGGGGATTAAGAGCTGGGAATACAAGGGAAAGTTCGATCACGACATCCTGCCGGGGCATATCCCCGAAAGTGTCGAGCAGGCGATGGAGAAGGTGATCAGTACCAAGGTCGGGTTGGGTGCGATTGTCGATGCGCGGCTGACCTCCATGTATCCGAAGCTGACGAAGCGAGAAGACCGAAAATCGGAGAACGATGTGGTCATCGCGAAGCTCAAGGACAAGGCCGACGCCACTGCGGCTGAGAAAGCGGAGTTAGCTGCTGCCGAAGCGATCAACGAACTCAACAACGAGTACATCAGCTTGAAGGAGCATGTTCGGGCGAACCTGTCGCTAGATGTGCCGTATGCCAACTTCGACGCGATCCGCAAGGAAGAGAACTCGCCCAGCAAGTACGCGAAGCTGACGCTGCCTGAAGTCGAACACAAGATTCATGAACTCAACGAGAGCACGACGCTTGGTCCGCTGATGGGTGGATTGCACGTGTCGCAGCCGATTCTGTACGGGAACCTGTTTGCCTCGAACTACTTCTTGATGACCGGCTTCCATGCGATCCATGTCATCGTCGGGTTGCTAATGTTTGCGTTGGTCCTCAAGAAGGGAAGTAAGCTCTGTGTGGATGACGCCTATCTGATCGAGAACATCGGCCTCTATTGGCACTTCGTCGATCTGGTTTGGATCTTTTTGTTTCCGCTGCTGTACATCATTTGAGTTGAATCTCTCGGACGATTTGAAGTCTGCTTTTGGAGTCGGTGTTATGTCAGATCACGCTGTTGCTCACGGTGCCGCTGCTGGCCACGATCACGAAGAGCATCACTCGCACGGACAGACCTATTTCAAGATCTTCTGGGTGTTGTGCTGCTTCACGCTGATGTCGATTGGCGCCGATTACTTGCAGATGTCGAACAAGAACATCCTGCGGGCGATCATCCTCGCCGTGGCCACATCGAAGGCGCTGTGCGTGATGATGTACTTCATGCACTTGAAGTTTGAGGGGGCTTGGAAGTACCTGTTGCTCGCGCCGACGTTCATTTTGGCGGCGACGATTCCGTTTGCGTTGGTGCCCGACATCGCGACGCACTACTACACGGTGGACGTACCGCAGCGATATGAGTACGAGGCTCAAGAGGCGGCGAAGAAGAGTGGCCACGCACCGGAGAAGATCGAACACCATTGACTTGCAGGATGGGCACTCTTGCCCATCCGACTTTGCCAGGGGAGCGAGGACGAGTCAAGATTGCCCGTCCTACGAGCCGCAAGTGAAATGGGTTGCAACAACGAAGCCCGGTTTCATCCTGAAGCCGGGCTTCTGTCCGCGCTGGCAGGTATTGCGAGAGAGGCTGATATGCTGGCTGAGTCCGGACCTATTCTCGACGACAAGACACTCGCGCTGATGAGCGGTGCGGCGGTCGTGGTGCGGGATGTTGGGTTTCGATATGGCGAGCGAGAGGCGTTGGTCGGGGTTGAATTCTCCGTAGAGCGCGGCGAGATTTTCGGGTTGCTTGGCCCGAATGGTGGTGGGAAGACGACGCTGTTTCGGTTGCTGGCGACACTGCTGCCGCTGCAGTCGGGTGAAGTGAGGCTGCTCGGTTGCGATGTGGCTTCTCAGGCGCAGGCGGTGCGGCGGCGGATTGGGATGACGTTTCAGTCGCCCAGCGTAGACGGGAAGTTGACGGTGTCTGAGAACCTGCGGCATCAGGCTCATTTGTATGGGCTGTATGGGCGCGAAGCCGCTTTACGGATTGGTGAATTGGTCTCGCAGCTTGGCTTGGTGGATCGAGTGCGTCAGGCGGTTGGGTCGCTGTCGGGGGGACTCAAGCGGCGAGTGGAGATCGCAAAGAGTCTGCTGCACCGGCCGGGGTTGTTGCTGCTCGATGAGCCAAGTACGGGACTCGACCCCGGCGCGCGGCGCGATCTATGGGCGTATCTGACTCGACTGCGTGAGGAGCGGCGGGTGACGATCCTGGTCACGACGCATTTGATGGACGAGGCGGAGAAGTGTGATCGGTTGGGAATTCTCGATCGCGGACGACTTGTGGCGCGGGGGACTCCTGACGAATTGCGGCAATCGGTCGGAGGTGATTGTTTGACGATTCAGTCAGCCGATCCGAGGGCATTGTCGGAACGGATTGCCTCAACATTTGGTGTCACTCCGCTGTGCATCGGTGACTCGTTGCGGATCGAGCGTGAGGCGGGACACGAGTTGTTGCGAGACCTCGTCGCGGCGTTTCCGGCGGAGATCACGGCGGTGTCTCTGGCGAAGCCGACTCTGGAAGACGTGTTCATCGCGCGGACAGGGCATCGGTTCTGGGATGCGGATGCGGAAGCGGGAGGGATGCCATGAATGGGACTGTTGCGAGTGAGCAGGCTGAAGCGGGGAGAGAAGTCCCCCTCACCCTAGCCCTCTCCCCGCAAGGCCGGGGCGAGGGGACAAAGCCTCAGAGCAAAGAAGAACCAGAAGAGAACGGTGAGATGGCTTCACCGGGGTTGTGGTTGCCTGTTTACTCGCTCGCCTTGCGGGAGTTGGTTCGGTTCTTTCGGCAGCGGACGCGGGTAGTGGGGGCGCTGGGGCAGCCGATCATTTTTTGGGTGTTGTTTGGAGCGGGGCTGCATGGTTCGTTCAGCGGCCCGGCGGGGATGTCGTATCAGGAATACTTCTTTCCCGGCGTGGCGGTGATGATCGTGATGTTCACGGCGATCTACTCGACGATCTCGATCATTGAGGATCGTCGTGACGGGTTCTTGCAGGGGGTGTTGGTCGCACCGATTCCTCGCGCGAGTTTGGTGTTGGGCAAGGTGCTGGGGGGGACGATGCTGGCGGTGCTTCAAGCCGTGGTGTTTCTGGTCGTTGGTCCGTTGTTGTCGCTCGTGGGATTGGCACCGCCGCTGGAGACTGGCCTCACCTTGCATAATGCTCCGGCGGTGATTGGGTTCCTCGCGCTGGTTGGCTTCTCGCTGACGGCACTGGGGTATTTGATCGCGTGGCCGATGGAATCGACTCACGGATTTCATGCGATCATGAGTGTGTTTCTGATGCCGATGTGGTTGCTGTCGGGATCGTTCTTTCCGGCGGGCAATTCGGGTTGGCTGTCGTGGGTGATTTGGCTTAATCCGCTCACGTACGGCACGTCGGGGCTGAGGCGAATCATGACGACAAACGCTGCGGCGGTGGCGGGGCTACCTGAGTTGTGGCTGTGCCTGACGGTGACGGGTCTCGCCGCGATAGTGTATGTGAGCGTGGCGGTCTGGATGACGAACCGGCCGACGGTTCACAACGCGCGGTGAGTGACAGATCAGTGAAGCCAAGGGAAAGTTGTCGTTTAACCGCGTGGGCAACGCCCCGCGCGTTGAGTGGTGAGGAAAGCTGTTTCGCCGCATGACGCGCGGGGCGTTGCCCACGCGGTTAAACGACGGTGTTCGGGAAGGAGAGGCAAGGCGATGGAAACAACAACTCAAGACAAAGCGGTTCGGGGGCGGTCGTTCTTTCAGTCGCCGAAGTTTTTCGCGGGGTGCGTGCTGTGGTTGGGAGTGATCGCGGCGTTGGTGTGGATGCAGGCGAGCTCGCGCGGTCGCGGGGCAGGCCCGCCGAGTTCCGGAGCGATTGCGGAACAGATGCCGACTCCCGGTGAAAGCGAGACCCAGAAAAGTTTCGTGATCAAGACGAACAAGGATGGTGGTCTGGAGGTCGTTGACGCGGCGACCGCGAAGGCGATGGCGGAGTCGCCTTGGGACAAAGAGGGAGTCGCGGACTTCGAGTTCATCGACACGGACGGCAAGACGGTGACGAAGGCCGATCTGCTGGGGAAGCCGTGGATCGTGTGCTTCGTCTTCACTCACTGTGCGGCGACGTGTCCAATGGTCACGGGTTCGATGCGCGAGTTGCAGGACCGGTTGAAGGATTGCGATTTTCGGCTCGTCACACTGACCGTCGATCCCGAGCGGGATACTCCCGAGGTACTGAAGGGGTATGGGGAGTCTCGCGGGGCCGAATTCTCGAAATGGATGTTCCTTAGTGGTGACAAGATTGCGACCTACAAGTTGATTCACGGCAGTTTCAAAATGCCGGTGCAGGAGACGATTGGGAAAGACCGCCAGCCGGGCTACGAGTTCATTCACTCGAACAACATCATGCTGGTCGATGCGGCGTGTGTCGTGCGAGGGAAGTTCGACGCGACGAAGGGCGAGGCGATGTCGGCCCTGCGGCGTGAGATTCAAAAGTTGGCGAAGGGTGAGAAGGCGGAGCGAAAAGAGCCTGAAGGCGATGAACCGGCCGGGGCATCGAAAGAGAATCGCGACGAACTTAAAAACTGAGCGAGGTTTAGATTGGCGAGTGTTGAGGTGGTTTTGGATATTTGAAGAGCCCCTCACTCTCTCCCCACAAAGCCGGGGCGAGGGGACAAGGCAAAGAAAGACGAAGCTGTTGCATGGTTCCTGACTGGGTTGCCGTTTTGCCGACTGTGAACGCGGCCCTCAATGGGTTGGCGACAGTGTTGTTGTTGACTGGGTTCATGCTGATCAAACGCGGGCGACGGGAGGCTCACAAGCGGGTGATGCTGTCGGCGTTTGGAACATCGATCGTGTTTCTGGCCTGTTACCTCACCTATCACTTCGCGCTGCATCACTACACCGGTGAGAGTGGCAAGAAGTTTGACGGGGTCGGGGTCATCCGGCCGATCTACTTTGTGATCCTGATCACTCACGTCGTATTGGCGATGACGGTGCCGGTGCTGGCGTCGATGACGATCTGGCGGGCGTGGCGACAGAACTGGGAGGGCCACCGGCGTCTGGCGCGTGTCACCTTTCCGATCTGGGTTTACGTGTCAGTGACCGGCGTTATCATCTACGCCCTACTCTACCACTGGCCGATTGTGGCGGCTGTTTGAAGGTTTTTTACTATGTGTCGATTCGCTCGTGGGTTGGTTGTGGCATCGCTAATCGTCCTGACAAGTGCGTCGAATGCGTCGGCGTGCCCAATGTGCAAGATGGCCCTGGAGACGGACGATCCTCAACCCAAGGCGTACATGTTCAGCATCCTGTTCATGCTCGGGATGATCGGCTCGATGTTCGGCGGCGTAGCCACCCTGTTGGTGTGGCTGACGCGACAAGAACGACTCGCGCTGGAAGCGGCTGGCTACCAGCACCTCTTCGAGAACGGAGCGACTGAGGCGGCTCGTGAGAGTGCTGTTTCCTCGAAGCCGGCAGATCACACTTCGTACTGGCCCGAATGAGCTTCGCGTTGAGCTGGCGAGTGTGAGGCTCGTCCCATTGGTCGCAGCCGTTCGTCCGCTAACAAGTATTCGCCGCCCAATCTGTCTTCTCGCGGGTTGGCGATCTTGATATCACCTGCTCTAGTTTGGCTGTTCGTCTGGCGTTGAGTCATGTGAGTCGCTCGTTTTATTGAACCGAGTGCGCGTGGCTTGGCGACGAGCGGTTGTGATTTGCCGAGTGGTCGTATCCAAGGATGGATGCCTGTGGAAGCCAAGATTCAAACGATAATTCGTGTTCCGAGTTGCCGGACGTTGCTTGCGTTGTTGCTCGGGCTCGTGAGTTATGGGGCCGTGGGCTGCGCGGTGGATGGCAAGAGCGTTTCCATTGATAGCAATTCACGCATTCCGTTCTTTGGCTTAGAGCTGAAAGAGCGTCGGCGAAAATCGGCTGGGCCGCCGATTCATTCGATTCGCGTGGACGGTCAATCGGAAGTGTGGGTTGAGCCTCTGGGTTTGGTAAAGAGCGTTGCGTCCCTTTCTCTGTTGGGTGAGATGTGGGATCGAAAGTCGCCACCGCTCCCGACGATCACCTTGCCGACGACCGGCGAACGACTAGGCGTTGACTCGTCCGCTCCTCGATCAAACGCTGAGATCGACTTCATCGAGTGAGCTTTTCAGATCAGCATCACTTGGTCGGTGGGTATCGGTTGGTGCCTGTTGCCGCTGAGCCGAATGCGTGGCTGCGAGTGACTTGGTCGCTAACTTCCTCAAAGTGCCTCGCTGTCCGTCGTGCGTAAGTTTTCATCGCCGATGTGGGTTGATAGACTCTGACTCCTGACAAGTCCGCAGGCAACACGTTGAGGATGGTCCTTGATGTGTTGCGTTCAGTGAGTGAGGCCGAGACGCGAGATCGTTTGGCAGAGATTTGGTCTGCCCGCATTTCTAGGGCAGTTTAAGCGTAAACCAGTCGTTGTTCGGGCACGCTGTGTCCGAGAGGAGTCATGTTCGGTGCAAGTTTCCATCACATGCCGACACGGAAGCATTAGCCAAAGTACTCACGATTACATGGCCCAGAAGGTCGAGAAGCTTCTGACCTATTTCGGGCGAGTCACTTCGATTGGGATCACCGTCGATTTTTCAAACGGGAGATCGACGGTTGAAATCCTCGTGGACACTGAGCATCGCCACGACTTGGTTGCGGCGGAGACCGCCGACGAGGCGACGGTTGCGTTTGATTTGGCGTTGCACAAGATGGAACAACAGGTTCGGAAGTACAAAGAAAAGATTCAGGACCATCGCGGCCCGGGTCTGAGTGAGATTCCGGTAGTAGAGTAATGCGATTGGCGTGAGTTTGTGCCAAGGCCAAGTGGCACGGCGCCCGCTCGAAGTGATTTACTTCGAGCGAGATATGGGTGATCAATGCGACGGATGTTGTCAGCTGATGCTTAGATTCGGCTGAGTTGATTTTTCATCAGGCGATGGCGATTTCATCTTTCGGGGATGACCGAGTACGGGGTTGTGTTCCTCGGGTGAGTCGGTGCGAACAAAGAGAGGTTCTCGATGAAGTTGTGCGACTTCGTGGTGCAGGCGGCCGTGAATCCTGACATTCCAGTCGGGTCCAAGGAATCCGCAATTCGGTCGATGGTGGCCTCATTGCGCGATGCTGGCAGTATCAAAGCTGCTGATGAAGAAGGGATCGTGGCGGCGATCCTTAAGAGAGAAGAGCTTGGTTCTACGGGAATTGGCCGGGGTGTGGCCGTGCCACACACCAAGCATCCTTCTGTTGACACGTTGATTGCCGCGATTGGTGTTTCTAAGAATGGGGTCGATTTCTCCAGTCTTGATGGTGATCCCGTGTATGTGATGTTTTTGTTGGTCTCGCCGCCGGATCGTCCTGGCGATCACTTACGCGGGCTGGAAAATATCTCGCGTCACTTGAGAAACGACAAATTTTGCCGGTTCCTGCGGCAGTCGAAGACAGCTCAGGACATCTGGGAGTTGTTACAGGAAGCTGACAACAACGAGATCTAAGTGCATATGAAGTTCTAAAGAGTTCTCCCGCAGAGTTGTGACTCGGCGTGTTCGTGCGGTCTTTGACAGTGCATGTTTGCGAGATGAAGTGTGGGAAGCCTAGAGACTGGGTCATCATGTCGGGTGCGGGAATTCATCGAGCAGTCGCGACGGTTCGCAACCTCAGGGGACTGCATATGCGTCCCTTGGGATTGATCGCAAAGAAGGCTCTGACTTTTGAATGCGACATCTATGTGCTCCGTGGTGTGAATCGGGTCGATGCCAAGAGTTTGTTTGACCTTCTGACGTTGGGAGCTGAGGCTGGAATGCAGCTTAGCGTTGAAGCCTCGGGGACAGATGCCGATGGAGCTGTGTCGCAATTGGTCGCATTGATCGAGTCTGACTTTGAAGCGTTTGAGAGTCCCGTCAGAGCCGTTTGATTTTCGTGAGATGGAACGTTCGCCGGGGATGCCAGAACTTTCCTGCTTTGTTCTCTGTGTGAAGTGCGGCTGCTCATTGCTGGCCGTGTTTTTTCTGTTCCAGTCCTTCAGTCTTTGAACGCAATTGCATGCAGATACGACGTGGAATTGCCGTTTCTCCGGGGGTGGCGATTGGCCCGGCGATGCTGCTCGGAACGGAAACTTTTCGCATCCCTCAGCGCGTGATTTCTGCCAGCGCTGTTGACATGGAATTGTCGAGGTTCCGGGTCGCGTTAGAGTTGGTTTGCGAAGAGATCGAGCATAACGAGCGCTTGGCTCGTGAGCGACTCGGCGATCAGTACGCCGCGATCTTTTCCGCGCATCTGATGATGGCTCGGGATACGCAGCTCCTCCAGCAGATTGAGGAATTGATTCGGAAGCATTACTCACCAGAGTACTCTGCGAGTCAGGTGCTTCGCCGATACGCCAAACGCTTGGAAGACTTGGGCGGTCATTATCTGTCCGAGCGGTCTGTCGATATCTACGATTTGGAAAAGCGGCTACTGCGATTGCTGCTGGGTGAGCGGCGCGAAGAATTGGCTCATCTCACCGCTCCTGTGCTGGTCTTGGCAAACAACTTGACGCCAAGCGAGACCGCCAATCTGGATCGCAAGTTCGTACTGGGTTTCGCGACGGAGGTTGGCGGACATACCAGTCACACGGCGATTTTGGCGGGGGCTCTGGAAATTCCGGCGGTGGTCGGGGTCGGCAAGTTTTTGCGTGATGTCTCGGGGGCCGAGACCATCATCATTGATGGTAGTCACGGCGTTGTGATCGTCGATCCCGACCCAGAAACTCTGGCCAAGTACCGAGTGCTTGAGGCACGCTTTCAGAGTCAGGAACGGCGTCTTGATTCGCAGCGAGAACTGCCTTGCGAAACGGAAGACGGCGTTCCGATCACGGTCATGGGGAACATCGAGTTTCCGGCGGAGGCTGAGCCTTGTCGAGAGAAGGGGGCCGCAGGAATCGGGCTGTATCGCACCGAGTTTTTGTACTTGGGGTCGAATCGTGAACCAACAGAAGAAGACCATTTTCAGGCGTATTGCCAAGTTTTGAAGGCATTTCCCGATCACCCGGTCATCATTCGGACACTTGACTTGGGTTCAGACAAGATGCCGGGAGCATTGCGAACGGCGTATCCTGAAGGTGTCAATCCTGCATTGGGTGTTCGTAGTATTCGACTCAGCCTGCAAAATCTTCAGCTCTTCAAGACACAGCTTCGTGCCGCGTTGAGGGCAGCCGAGTTTGGTGATCTTCAGATCATGTTCCCGCTAATTACGACTCTGCTTGAGTTTCGCCAGGCTCGGATGGTGTTGGGCGATGTCATTGAAGATTTGGAAGAGCAGGGCGTCCCTTTCAAACGCGACGTGCCGGTGGGGATGATGGTCGAGGTCCCGTCGGCTGCGGTCATGGCGGACGAGTTCGCTCGAGAGGTCGATTTTTTCTCGCTTGGGACCAATGACCTGATTCAGTACACTCTCGCCGTTGATCGGGCGGATCAAGGGGTCGCCTATTTGTATCGCGAAGGTGATCCGTCGATTCTGCGCATGATTCGGATGGTGGTTGAGGCGGCTCGCAAGCATGACATTCCCGTGTCTGTTTGCGGACAGATGAGTACTAGTCCGATGTTCCTTCCGTTGTTGGTGGGGATGGGCATTCGCCGGGTGAGTGTGACGCCTCACGCGATTCCGGAGTTGAAGGAAGTCATTCGAAAACTGACCATCGAACGGGCGGAAAAGATCGCAGCACGCGCCATTGAATTTGATGTGGCACGCGATGTCGAGAATTATCTGTGGGGCGAGTTAAAGCGTCTCTGTCCTGAGCTGATGCAGTTAGATTGAGTTGAAGGAAAGTTTTGGTGCGGCGTGGCTGATGCCCGTCGCAGTGTCGATGTCCGGAAACATTCATTTGGGTCTGGGGCGAGTGCGTGATTGTGTGCCAGGTGCCGTCGGACGAAGCAGGCTCAGTACGAGTTGCGTCCGCCAGCGAAGCCAGTCTGAGGTTGTTCGTCGATCGAACACCGCTCTGTTTTCGTGTGCGCCTTGGTGGGAGTGTTGGATGATCGAGAGCTGCCGACCGAGAACAGCGACTCTACGTCGCACAGGTCAATCCGCATCTGAGTTGGCGTGTTCGTCACCGATGCGCTGCGCTTTGGATCACAAGTTGGATTGCTGGCATCTGCGGGAGTTGTTTCGGACCTGTTTGAACCCCGCTCGCGATTCATTCGCCTGCTCGGTTCGGTCTGTTGACCGCCGATCTCTTTCGAGCTGTCTCGGAGCAATCGTGACGACATTTCAGGGGTGGGCGGTACGCGGGGAAGGCCTCTTCTTGCGTTACGTCACTTGGCACAGGGGTGGCTGTTCAAGGAATGCTTGCTGCGGTTTCGGTTCCGATGATAAGTCGGAACGATTCCGAGTGAACGGTAATTGTTCGTGGCGAAACGTTGGCCCCAATGGTGCCCGTTCGGCTGCTGGCAAAGTCTGTCGTGCATCTCTGGCAGTCAACATGGGACGCGCTCGCCTTACGACAGGGGCGAACTATGAAAAAAGAAATGTTGATCAATGTCCTCCAGCCGGAGGAAAGTCGGATCGCCATCGTTGAAGATGGGATCTTGGAGGAGCTGTACGTCGAGCGGAACAGCCTCGAAAATTACGTCGGCAACATTTACAAGGGGCGCATCGTCAACATCGAGCCCAGCATTCAAGCTGCGTTCGTAGACTTTGGCGTGGGTCGAAACGGTTTTCTCCATGTGAGTGATGTTGAGTTCCAGTATTACCGTCACCTTGTTGAGAAGGGTGACGGCGCGGACTCCGATGACGATACAGATGACTTAGATTCTGGCGACGCCGATGAAGGGCGGGGCCGCTCTGCGGCACGCGGTCGTTTCAATGAACGCAGTGTTCGGAACAAGCCGCCGATTCAAGATATCTTTCAACGCGGCAGTGAAGTCCTCGTTCAAGTCATCAAGGGCGGGATCGGGTCGAAGGGGCCGACCCTTTCAACCTATATCAGTATTCCGGGGCGGTATCTCGTTCTAATGCCAGGGCTGCAACGTGTCGGTGTCAGTCGGAAGATTGCTGACGAGGATGCTCGCAAACGACTCAAACGCATCCTGCGAGACCTCAGTCCACCGGAGGGGCTCGGTTTCATCATTCGTACGGCGGGAGTCGATCAGTCTCAAGCCGACTTGCAGCGGGATTTGAACTACCTGTTGCGTCTCTGGAAGGTCATCGTTAGTCGGGTCCAAAAATTCCCGGCACCCGTCGATATCTACGAAGAGAGCGACATGATCATCCGGACGATCCGGGATATTTACAGTACCGCGATCGATACCATTTGGATTGACGAACAACGGGCTTTTGAGCGTGCCCGGGAATTCATGAGCATCGTGCTTCCGAAGCAGGTCGATTGCATCAAGCTGTACGACGGTCGCGATCCGCTCTTCAATCAGTACGACATCGAACGAGAGATTAGTCGCATTCAATGTCGCCATGTCCCGATGAAGGGTGGTGGCTCAATCGTGATCGACCAGACGGAAGCCTTGGTCGCAATTGATGTCAACAGCGGTAATTTCCGGATGGACGACGATGCCGAAGAGAACGCCTACCAAGTCAACCTGCGAGCGGCCGAGGAAATCAGTCGGCAGATTCGCTTGCGCGATCTTGGTGGAGTGATCGTCAACGACTTTATTGATATGCGTGATGAGCGGCACCGTCGGGGAGTCGAGCGAGCACTGGCCAATGCCGTGAGACGCGATCGTGCTCGAACAAAGATCATGCACATCAGCCCGTTCGGGTTGATTGAGATGACTCGCCAGCGGATCCGGCCTTCGTTGCGACGCAGCGTTTATGAGGATTGTCCGTGTTGCGCGGGGACTGGCCAGGTTAAGACGGCGGAGAGCATGGCAATCGACGTGATGCGATTGCTGATGACTCATGCCAATCGCGATGAGGTTTCCCGTGTCACGGTTGATGTTCATGAGCGAGTTGCTGCGTTTCTCAACAACCGTAAACGCCGCGACATCACGAATTTGGAAGAGGTTTACGAGGTAACGATCAATATTCACGCCCTGACGGCAGTTGGTCCTGAGCATTTGCAGTTTCACTGCACCAATGAAACGGGCAGCGAGGTCAAGATTCTGGCCCAGCCGGACTCGAAATCGAAAGGCTGATCCTGTACTCTCCACGTCTCGTTTCGGCTGTCAAAGTCTTGCCGCTCTGTGTTTCTACTCTAGATTCGGTGCCAGTCCGTGGATTGGTCTCTGATGCGTTCACTGTTCGTTGTCGAAGGACTGTTGAAGATGTTCGCTGTTTTTGAAGATGGTAGTCGTCAGTACAAGGTTCGTCAGGGAGACGTTCTGGCCGTTGACTTGCGAGAAGTCCAAGATGGCCAGACGGTGACCTTCGATAAGGTGCTTTTGGCCAACGGTGGTGGAGCCAGCATCCTAGGTCGTCCAGTGATCGAAGGCGCAACCGTTACGGGCGAAGTTGTGATGGCAGTGATGAAGGGGATCAAACTTGAGATCCAGAAGCACTATCGTCGGAACGCTTCACGTCGTCACAATGGCCACCGGCAGAAGTACACCCGTGTGAAGATCACGGGAATTTCGATACCGAATTTGTCGGTTGTTGAGAGTCCTGCGGCGGGTGCGGACTCCTCCTCAGGTACTTAATTCTTGCTCGCTGATTAAGCGATGAGGACACAAAAAATTTCAGCGGCAGAGCCAGTAAGGCTCTGCCTTTTTTTTGGTTCGTGATGATTGAAGTCAGACTCGGCTGACCCGAACCGAAACTTTTGAAGGCCGATCGGGGTTTGAATTGGCTAGATTGATTTGCTACGGTTTCACGATGTGACGGTTGTGTGCGGTTGCGTCCACTCAACTGAGATGATTCGACCCAAGAATTTCCCGTCTGGCAGGACACCGAACTGAAGTCACAGGAGTAGAGTGATGACCCGAAACTCGAAGTCATGTTCATCAATTGCCGCTCGTCGCGGCTTCACTTTGATTGAGTTGCTGGTTGTGATCGCGATCATCGCGATGCTTGCCGCACTGTTGCTGCCTGCTGTTCAACAGGCTCGCGAGGCGGGGCGCCGAGCACAGTGCCTCAATAATTTGAAGCAGATTATTCTCGCGATGCACAATTATGAGAGTTCATTTAAGTGCTTTCCTCCGGGATACATTTCTCCCGGGAACGGTCCAGGCCTGCTGGTGGCACCGCTGCCCGACCCGCCTCAGGTAAACACTGTTAATAATCGGACGAAAACCATCACCATTGTGCAGGATTGGTATATGCCTGGGGAGTGGGGTTGGCACGCGTTCATCATGTCGCAGATGGGACAGGGAACCATTGAACTTGATTTTCGTCTGCCTAAGATGGCGGGAGGCAACAATCAGCAGTTTATTCAAACTAAGATCGAGTCTTACACCTGTCCTAGCGCTGCGTCTCTACCATCTTCTCGTCCGGACGGTTGGGCTTACGCGACGTATCGTGGGTGTATGGGGG
Organism: Schlesneria sp.; assembly: GCA_043749505.1. Lineage (GTDB taxonomy): Bacteria > Planctomycetota > Planctomycetia > Planctomycetales > Planctomycetaceae > Schlesneria. Next base: position 36,326 of record JAYVDI010000422.1, read on the forward strand.
CCTACGATACCCAGTTCACTCCGTCAACTCCGATGCCGGCCAACTACCCGCCGTTTGTTCCCAATGGAATGCTGTTTCAGAACAGTGCGGTACGCATGGGTGATGTCACGGATGGTTCTTCAAACACCATCATGCTGGGTGATTCACTCTACGGCTTTTGGGGAGACGCATACAGTTGCTGCGTGCGTGTCTGGGACGACCCGGCACATGTCGATGTTATGGACGCGTATTGGCAGGTTCCGGTCACTCCTCCGAGTGGCCCTCCGTTTACTCTTCAGTTTTTCAGTTTCGGAAGCAACCATGGGGAGTTGTGCAACTTTGCGCTGGGTGACGGTTCGACCAGAACGGTTTCCAAGCGAGTTGACCTGAACGTGTTCAAGGCGATCTCTACGCGGAATGGTGCCTTGAAGTCGATGGGCGCGATGATGGAGAACGTGTCTGATAGTTGGTGACTTTTCAGGCACGCTGTTTGACCCGACTGCATTCACGCCGACCCGGTATCAAGTGATACCGGGTTTCTTATTGTTGAGTATGAAATGGTTCCGTTGGCCTGCAATATCACGCTCAACGATGCGGCTCGCACGGTGGCGGTCGGCATGACCGTGGAAAGGCTCTTGGTGGAGCTAAAGCTTCAGCCTCGATTCCTTGCTGTCGAATTGAATCGGCGAGTTGTTCCGCGCGGGGATCATGCGACGACTCTTTTGTCAGACGGTGATCGGATTGAGATTGTGACGTTGGTTGGGGGAGGTTGATTCGGTTTCATGTCATCGTCCAATGTGTCTTCGGAATCGCCGCTCGTGTTGGGATCGCATTCGCTGCGGTCGCGTTTGATTGTCGGGACCGGCAAGTACGCGACATTTGAGTTGATGCGCGAGTGTCTTGAGATCAGCGGGTCCGATGTCATTACCGTGGCCGTGCGGCGCGAGCGGCTCGTCGATGCGAGTGGTCGCAGCATTCTCGATTTCATCGACCTCGACAAATACACGATCTTGCCCAATACGGCGGGATGCTTTACGGCAGAGGATGCCGTTCGTACCGCACGTCTCGGACGCGAGATTTTGTCGGGTCTGAACAATCCCGGCGCGAGCTGGATCAAGTTGGAAGTCCTTGGCGACAAGAAAACGCTGCTGCCCGATCCGGTCGCTACGCTGGAGGCGACTCGCGAATTGGTGGCTGACGGTTTTGAAGTCCTCTGCTACACGACCGACGATCCGATCACGGCTCGTCGGTTGAAAGAGGCCGGAGCCACGTCGGTCATGCCGGCGGGAAGTCCGATTGGTAGCGGGCAGGGGATCCTCAACCCGAACAACATCCGCATCTGCTTGGAGTACCTCAAGGAGAACGATCCCGATTATCCGGTGATCGTCGATGCGGGAGTGGGGACGGCGAGTGACGTGGCCTTCGCGATGGAGCTGGGTTGCGACGGGGTGCTGCTCAATACGGCGATTGCCTCGGCGAGCGATCCGGCCGCAATGGCGGAGGCGATGAAGTTGGCTTGCCGCTCCGGCCGATTGGCCGCGCGCGCTGGCCGCATCCCGAAGAAACTGTATGCCACGGCGAGCAGTCCTGAGACTGGAATGATCTCGCCCGGGACGCGTTGAGGCCGCTGAAGTCCGGCTTAGCTTTGTTGGCCTGACTTCTCTCTTCTTCGTGCGTCTCCCAAGAAATGAAGTCCGGCTAACAAAGTTAAGCCGGACTTCGGCCGAGTCCTCTTTCACGCTCCGGGTTGGTGTTCGATCTGATCGCTCGCCGCAACTTGCTCGTCGCGAGCAACATCTTTGCGATCGACGATTCTCAGCAGCAGTGGCAACAAGATGAGGTTGCCGAGCAGACCGCCGAGCATGGCGACGCTCACGAGGACGCCGAAGTAGACCAACGGGATGAAGTGCGAGAGTGTCAGGACGGAGAATCCTGCCACCAACGCGACGTTGGCGAAGACAAGCGCGAGGCCGACTCCTTGGTGAGTTTCCTTCAACGCGGCAGAGAACGTCAGCCCACGCCGCCGTGCATCGCGATAGCCCGCCAAATAGTGAATGCTCGAATCGACCGTCAGTCCCATTGAGACGCTGGCGATCATGGCGGTCGCGATGTTCACGGGGAGGCCGATCCAACCCATCGTGCCGATCACGAGTGCGATGGGGAACAGGTTTGGGATCAGCAGCATCGCGCCGAGCGTGAGGCTGCCGAACGCGATCCACATCAGCAGCACGATGGCTGCCGCCGCGAGAACGAAACTGGAGAGTTGGTCATCCATCAGGCTCTCGATCAGGTAGGTCAGCAGTACGAACAGGCCGGTGGCTTGTGGAGGTGGCGACCCCGTAGCCTCGGGAAAGTGTTTGCGAGCCACCGCTTCCACGTCGGCGATCAGTTTGAGTTTTGTCTCCGACGGCTGCCGTTCGCGGGCGCGCAGGACGATGCGCATCCGACCGTCTTTCGGGTTGTAGAGACCCGAAATGAAATCGGGTTGCATTCTGTCGAGTTCCCCGAGTCGCCAAGCCAGCGGGAGGAACTTGGGAATGACATCGAGTCCATCGGTGACGGCGACGACTTTCGTGAGTTTGCCCGGTGAGTCGGCCGCTTCGAGCAGACGCAGTTCGGCGGCGAGGTCGCTCACTTTGGCGAGGAACTCGTTGTCGAACTCGCGCGGTGCGGGGAAGTTCACTTCCCAATTGCCAGCCCCGCCGAGTCGCGTCTCGAAGAAGTCCAGCGCTTGTACGACCGGGCTGTTGTCGCGAAAGTTCTTGCTGAAGTCAGTCTCGACTTTGAGGAAGAACAGTCCTGCTGTGCAGAACATGGTGAGGGCCGTCATCCCCGCACCGACGATGACGGGGCGATGCTCGACCCACTCGGTGATTTGCCCGAGTAGTGTGGTCAGTCGCGATTCGGCGGGAGCTTCACCCGGCTTGTCGTTGGCTCCGGCGAGCAAAATTCCACCCGGCAAGACCATCGCGGCGGCGACGGGGACCAGCAATGTGGCGACGCTCATCATGATCCCGAAGCTGGCAACGGGTGTGATGTGGCTGGTCAGCAGCGCTGCGAAACCGGCCGCCGTCGTGGCGATCGTCCAGAAGATCGGCACGATCAAGTCGAGCAACGTTTGACGCAGCGCGGCTGTGGCATCGAGTTGTCGTCGGTACTCGCGAAATCTCACCGTGACGTGCATCGTCGTCGCGATGCCGATGATCGTGACGAGTGAATGCAGCATCGAACTGACCATGCTCAGTTGCATTCCGGTCGCGACGAGCAGGCCCTTCGTCCAGATCAGTGTCACTTCGACGACGACCAGCGGCAGCAGCATCCAGCGCAGCGAGCGAAACAGAATGAAGATCACTGCCATCAGCAGTGCGGTTGAAGCGCCGCCCAGCGTGCGGCCGTCGTCTTCGACGTTGCGGAACATCTCATGAACTTGGATTGGCTCACCGACGACGAACGCGGGGGGAGACTGTTCTTGGCCAAGCTTTCTGACGCGGCGATAGGTCTCGGCGCGCGGGACGTTGGCTTGGCCGAGTGGCATCAGGCGACAGACGATGGCGGTGGTCTGGCCATCGCTGCCGACGAGCACTCCCTCCAGCAACTTGCGGATGGCAGCGCGGCCGATCGGAGCCTGCATCGCTGCGGCCAGATGTTGCACGCTGTCGGGCTGGATTCCGGCAGTCTGCCGGAGTTGTTCGGCGAGTGCCTCGATCTTGTCGCGAGCGGTATCGGTGAGACGATCGTCTTCGCCGAACAGGTTCGGGTCCGAGTACGCGATGATCACGAACTCATCGCCACCGAACAGCCGTTTGCTGTCTCGCCACGCCATGAGTCTGGGATTGTCGGTCGAGTAAAGCGACTCGATCGACTGCTCGAAGGTGAGACGCGAAGCTGGTCCCCACGCGAGGGCTGTCAGACCGAGAGCCAGCACCAGCCACAGGCCGCGTCGCGCTATCAGCAGGTCGGTCAGCCGAGTCAGCCAGGGGGGAGGCGTTGCGGGCATGAGGTGTTTGAGCGGGTGTTGATTGCGAGAGGGTGCGGTGGAAATCGGAGGTCGGGCGTTCAAATTCCAAAATTGGTCGTCGAGCCGTTTCGTGTGTTTCAGATAACATGCCCAGCCAATATTGGAATTTGAACGCCCGACTTCAAGCTCTAAAACGGGCAAGCCAGAGGGAGACCCTGCGTTGGCGCGCGGCTTGTCCCACTGGCCTGCGCCAGCCTACAACACGCCACGCGAGGTGTCCGAAAATTGTTGAGTTTCAGACGAGAAGGTCGAACGGTGTGGGAAGCCTCTGACTCTTGGAGCGATCGTTGGGGATTGGTGGCGTGCCTGCTGCTCGCGCTGGCGGTGCGCGGTTTGGCAATGAGTGTGCGTGCGGACGAACTGACTCACGATCGAGACGCGTACTTGGGGATCGCCCGGGGAGTCGCCGCTGGGCGTGGGTTGTGCAGCCCGGACAGCGTCACGCCGACGGCGTTTCGTCCACCACTCTATCCGTCGCTGTTGGGCATCTTGATGGTCGCCTTGCCGACGGGTGTTGCCGTTGCAGCGGTGAACTTGGCGTTTGGCGGCGTCGCCGTTTGGGCGACCTTTCGTGCGGGACAAGCATTGCAGCTTGGCCGCGCCTCTCTGCTTGCCGCTGTGCTGGTTGCCATCGACCCGCTGCTGCTGTTGTACGGAACTCAGCCGATGACGGAGACCATTTGCGCGGGACTGGTCTCGCTGTTGGTATTGGTTGCGGTCGGCGTTTCGGAGCAGGGTGGCTCTCACGAGGACGGCGTGTGTGACGATCGGTTCCGCGTGGGAGTGTTGTTCGGGTTGCTCGTGTTATGCCGCCCGACGTTCTGGCCGCTCGTCGGTGTGATGGTGGCGGGTTGGTGTTGGAATTTCGTGACAGCCACCCAGCACCATCCCTCTCTGAAGAGGCTGCCGTGGCGAGTGATCGCCGGCACGTTGCTCGTCGTCGCGCCGTGGGTGGTTCGCAATGAACTGGTCCTCGGGACACCACTGCTCACGACGACTCACGGCGGCTACACGCTGCTGCTCGCGAACAACTCGGTCTTCTATGACGAAGTTGTCGATCAACAGTGGGGGGCCGTTTGGAGTGGTGAGAGTCTCGCGCGATGGCAGGCAAAGTTGGATCTGCGGCTCAAGCGTGAATTGGGAGTTGATTCATCTGAGTTGGCACGTGATCGTCGGCAAAGCGAGTTGGGACGCGAGTTCATCATCGCTGAACCCTGTCGATTCGCGCGAGCTGTCGTGCATCGTACCCGCAGCCTGTGGAGTACTGTTCCGCAGGGAGAGGCCGATGCGGGATCGGCTCGCATTGTGATTGCGGCGGTGGGCTGGTTTTACTCGATCGTCCTGTTGGCATTCGTCATCGGAATGCTCGTCGTTGCGGCGCGTTTCTCTGATCGGCGTCGATGGTGGTTGCTCTACGCGCTGGTCATCACCGTCCAAGCGGTGCATCTCGTCTACTGGACGAACGCGCGGATGCGAGCGCCGCTCACTCCGGTGGTCGCGCTGTTCACGGTTGCGGTGGTGGCTCGTCGAAGCCCGCATTCACCAATTTTGAAAAATCGAACACCCGACCCCTGACTGCCACAAGCCGTGCAAGATACCGCGACCGATTCGATGCGATTGACCGGACGAGTCACTTCGACTGGCACGTTGCTCAGAACAATCCCCACTTCGCCACGATGCGCGATCAGACTGGCAGGAATGGCCTGAACTGCTTCACGTGCGTGTGGAGAATCGGCAGGAATTACGTGTGCGAAGTGGTGAGAGCCGGACGATCTCTGTTTTTATCGCGGCGTGAGGAACCGTCCTCGCTCGAAAGCCGGATCGCCCTCGCCACTCCTTTTTCATTCGAGTTCCACCATGCTGACCTCCCGATTGACTCGCACTTTGATTGCTGCTGTTTGCCTCGCGGTCTTCCTGTCTGGCTGCTGTGTCACGTCGATGAAGATTCGCAAACAGCGCTCATGCCCGTGCGAATCGCAGTCCGACTCGGGACTGATGCCGATCCAGCAAGGGATTCCTGCTGAGTACGAGACGCTGCCACCACCCGCACCACTGCCTCCGTCCCCAAGTCCTTCCTCGGCATCGAAGGCCCGTGACTTTGGAACGAAGACCGCTGCGATGTTTCGTTCGGCGGGAGGCAAGGTGAAGAGTTCGTTCCATCAAATGAACTGAGGCTGGACGCAGGTCCATTCCTTCCGTTCCGGTGAGCCGGGTGGCCTTCGTGCCACTCGGCTTGTTGTGTTCTGGTCGCTCTCTCTGATGCGGTGATTGCGCGAGGTTTTCTGGGCGAGCCGCGTGCCGTCAGGAGCTTTGCCCACCCTACAATTTGATGGGCAAAGTCGCCGTCAGGCCACGGGTTTCTTGCGACGATCAGAACTCGCAGCCTGACGGCGTGCGGCTTACCATTGACTCCACTTTGGCCGTGTACGGTCTTTGTTCTGGCCGTTCTCTACTACTTCTTCTCCTCGTCCCCGCTGAAGGAAGCTCATGACCACGCATCGCATTGCCGTCATCGCCGGAGACGGCATTGGCCCCGAAGTGACTCGTGAGGCGATGCGAGTCACAGATGCGGCAGTGATGCGTGCTGGCTCCCTCATCGAGTGGACGGAATTCCCGTGGGGGACCGACCACTACTTCGCTCACGGCCGGATGGCTCCGCCCGAGTTTCTCGATGAATTGGCGCAGTTCGACGCGATGCTGCTGGGTGCGGTGGGGCACCCGCACGTGCAGGACCACATCACGCTGAATGGCTTGCTACTGCCGATTCGACGGCGCTTCGATCAGTGCGTCTGCCTGAGACCCGCGTATCTGTACGACGGCGTGGACAGTCCGCTGCACAGCAAAGCTCCCGGTTCGATCGACATGCTCGTGTTCCGTGAAAACACCGAGGGCGAGTACGCCAATGTCGGCGGTCGCGTCTATCAAGGCTCGAGCCACGATGTCGCGATTCAAACGTCGGTCTTCACGCGGCGCGGTTGCGAGCGAATCATTCGAGCGGCATTCGAGAAAGCGGTCACTCGCTCGCGTCGCCGCGTGGCTTCGATCACGAAGAGCAACGCGCAAGGCTACGGCATGGTTCTGTGGGACGAAGTCTTCGCCGCCGTTGCGATCGAGTATCCGCAGGTCGAAACCGAATCATTGCTCATCGACCGCGCGGTGATGGAGTTTGTGCGGAGGCCCGAGAGTTTCGATGTCGTTGTCGCCAGCAACCTCTTCGGTGACATCCTTACGGATCTCTCGGCGATCATTGTCGGCAGCATGGGCCTCGCGGCAAGCGGCAACATCGACCCGACGCGGCGTCATCCGAGCCTGTTCGAGCCGGTGCATGGCTCCGCGCCGGACATCATGGGGAAGGGGATTGCGAACCCGCTCGCGGCAATCCTGTCGGCGGCAATGATGCTCGACCATCTGGGTGAGGCCGTTGCCTCGCAAACGATTCACACGGCGGTGGCCGAACTCCTGCGCTCGCGAGGCCCCCGCACACCGGACCTCGGCGGAACCGCGAAGACGAACGAAGTGGGCGAGGCCGTCGCGGGGCTGATCGCGATCAGGTGAGGATCGCGTTGCCCACGCGGTTAAACGACTCACTCATGAACATTTGAAGTATTAACGGCATCACGCCGCACGCTCATTGCTTCCAATCGATAGACCGATAGGGCAATGAAGTCGTACAGCGCATGGCAGAGGATTGGTGGGACAAGATTGGCTTCACCGGTGATCGTGAACACCGTGGCGAGATACAGGCCGAGCAACCCCGCCAGCACGACGTAGAACATCGACACCGAGTGGGCCAAACCGAATAGCAGATTGCTAACGAGCAGTGCCATCACAACGCCGCAGGTCGGAGTCAGCCACGTTTGCACCACGCCGCGAAAGAACATCTCCTCCGAAACACTCGCCAGCAACGAGAGGAACGCGAGGTCGAGCCAGTTGCAGCGCGTCAGTGTCGGGCCGAGCGTGTCTGACAGAAAATCTTTCACGCCGCGAAACGGGCCAACGGGAAAACGGTGTGTCACTGCAAACAGGAGCAGCATCGGAAGGGTGGCACTCACTCCCCACAACACGGCTGTGGTTGTGAAGTGAAGTTGGGCGAGCAAATTGATTCCCGCCAGCCAAGCCAGCCCGACCGTCACGACCAGCAAACCACCCTGAACGAGGCAGGCGATCCGCAAAAACTCGCCTCGTGAGAGCCACTGCTCAGGCCGTGAAATTTCGACTGAAGCCGGGGTTGTTGTGATGTTGTCGGAGGACATGCGTCTCTCACCGTTGTTGCGGATGAAACGGGTTGTTGTAGCCCGTCAGTGAACCCTTGCAGAATCTCTCTTTCAACGTCGCGAAACGTATCGGTGAGCCGGAAACCCGGCACAACCGGCTTGCCGAGTCTGACAAGCGGAACGAGTAAAAGCCGCGTCTCGGGACATCGGACGAAACCGTTGCAGTGCATTGAAGGGCGACCCGATAACACACCTACCGGATCGAACCGCTTCACGCGGGGAGAGAAGGAAGCAGGTTGCCGGGCCGAGGTCTGAGCCTTGTGTCACAACGAGGATTCACGACTGAGGCGAAGGGGATGATCCCGCACCAGACGCAACACGGAACAACACACCACGAACACTCCGTGCGGATTGGTCATCACCTTTCATCCGTAATCGACGACAAGCACCCGTGATTGGACTTCGCTCTGCACGGGCCAACTCGAAGCCGTGGGAACGGCAATCCGCGACCGCCGTCGTCAGGCCACCCCCTCGGCCTGGCGACGGCGATTGTTTTCTTTGGCCGCCATTTTCGTCTTGGTTTTGTGCCTTCTGCCTTGGCTCTGTCCCCTCGCCCCTGTCTTCGGGGGAGAGGGTTAGGGGGCTTTCGCAGGTTCCGTTCGGCGCGGGTCTCCTGACTCCGCCGAAACGCCTGACCGAAGGTCTCCTCTTCGGCCGTGAGGACCGACGGACAGCCACAACAAGGAAGAGCCTCACAAACGGACCACATGCGTCACGGCCTCTTCACCGGTCGATCGAACACCACGATGTGTTGCCGCGGCAGCTTGTCGATCGTCTCCTTCCACCTCAGGCCGAACTCGGGCTGTGAAATCTCTTTCTTCACCTGTGCCTCGGTCATCTTGTGAACGAGCTTGATCGGAACTTGCGGGTCTTCGCGTCGGTACTCGACGAACGCGATGCGGCCACTCGGTTTGAGGGCCTTCGCCAGTTCAAGCGTCATCTCGTACGGGTATTCGAACTCGTGATAGACATCGACCATCAGGGCCAGGTCGATGGAAGACTCCTTCAGCTTCGGTGACTTCTCCGTCCCGAGGACCAGTTCGACGTTCATGATCTTGTTGTTCATGATCTTGTCGCCGAGTAGGTCGAGCATTTCCTGCTGGATGTCGATCGCCAGCACCTTGCCGGTCTCGCCGACCTCATGAGCCATCATCAGCGAGAGGACGCCCGACCCGGCTCCCACATCGGCCACGATCATTCCCGGCTTCAGACCAAGCTGCTTGACGAGTTCGCTCAGCCGCTCTTCCTCTTCCCGCTCGGGACGTTCCAGCCACGGGGCACCATGAAACGACATCACCATCGCCAGCTCACGCCCCATGTAAAACTTGCCCTGCCCGTTCGGATCGTGCTCCTTCCGAAACTCGTACCGCCCGTCCTCGGACTTGGTGACGCCATCCGTCTTGCCAGCCTCGACCTTCACCACCCCGGCCTTCTCCTGAGCCACCGCCTCCCTCGTGAAGACGCCCCCCGTGATGAGCAGCCACAACAACCCACTGAGCAGCGCACAGAAGACGCAACACAATCGAACTGAAGAACGTCTCGCAGCCATCGTTTTCTCTCCCTCTGATCTGTGTCATCCGTGAAATCTGTGGTCGCCTACTTCTGTTGGCCTCTCAGAACCCGCGGGCCGCTTTGATATCGTCGAAGCCGCGCAGCTTGTAGCCGATCTCGACATAGTCGAGCAGCCGACAGAGCGACCTCACCGCGACACCCATTCCGTCCGGGCCGCTGAAACCTCCGAACTGGCCACCTCCCTTGAGATGCGGTTCGAGTTCCAGAAACACACCCGGCGCACCGAGCTGCTTCATCTTGGCGTCGATCGCGGGGAGATGCTCTTTCAAATCCCGCAGGATCAGTTCGTGTCCCGAATCGCCGACATCGCACGGCACGAAGTTCTTGAGCATTTCCTCATTCACCACGCCGGTCCAAACGAGGTTCGAATCGACGCGATAGTCCTTGATGTGCATCCAGCCGAACGATTCGCGCATCGCGCGGTACTCGGCCAGGCACTCCAGCGGCGACAGATTCTGCGACGAGATGTTCCCGCCATCAAAGATGCAGACGAGATTCGGCCGCCCGATCGCCTTCGCCAGTGCCGCGAGCATCCGTCCATTCTGCCCGACCAGATTCGCCTCGACTTCCAACCCGTAGACCAGCCCCGCCTGACCGCACAAATCGACGATCGGCCCGAGTCGATCAGCCGCCTGCTGCACGTACTTCGCCGGGTCTTCGCCCTTCGGATGATAGAACGAGAATCCGCGAATCAGCTTCGCGCCGAGAGCCTGAGCCGCACGAATCGTCGCCGCCACGTCTCCCGCATGGTACGCCGCGTCGGGGATAAACTTGTTGTGCGATCCATCGTCGATGTCGAGCAACTTCACCTTGCCCAGCCGCGCGCCGATGCTTGTCACCTTCAAGCCATAGTCAGCCTGCAACTTCGCCAACCGAGCCAGCTCGTCACCATCCAGTTCAGTCACATGTTTGATCTTCCCCGCGCCGGTGACATCCACAAACCGGGGCGAGTAATACTGAAGTCCGATCGCTGCTAAGGCGGAAAACTGTTCGATCGCCGTTTTGGAATTGGCAGCCTCGTCGGCGAACGCGGAGAGAATGATAGTTGGCTTGGTTGTCATGGCGTCTCACTCTGGTGGTCAATCAAATGGGTGGCTTGCTTTGCGAGAAAGCGTAGGCGATTCTTGGCCCACACCGTCGTAGTTGCAAGCTCGCGTCGGTACTCCGCAAGGTAGCCCTGTCGCTCCGCGACAGGAAGCGAGATTAACGCAAGACATCGTTTTGCTGAACACGCTGATGAGCGGCAGACGCTTGCATCGCGCTCTCGCCTCCTGCCGCGGAGCGACAGGGCTACCTTAATGCGACAGAGCTAATCCGGACTCGGCCTTCACCTTGAGGTTTCCCCTAATGAGCAACATGGTCACGTCCAACTCCCTCCGCGCCGGCATGGTTGGCATGGGGATGATCTTCGACGAAACCTATCGACCGTTTTTTGAGCGGACTCATCGCGAGGGGCTTTTCGACCGGCGGTTCGGTGATGTCAGCGTGCCACTCGTGGCGGTGGCGACTCGCACGGGGTCGCGGGCTGAGGCTTACAAGAAGTTGGCGGGAGGCGGCATTCATCCGTTTGTCTCTCACGCGGGAGCGGACTCGGTGGCGAAGATGCTCGCGGCGGGAGTCGACTTTGCCTGCGTGGCCACTCCCGACGACCGGCACTTTGGGGTGGCGAAGGCGATTCTTGAGGCGGGGGCGCACGTGCTGATCGAGAAGCCGTCGGTGCTCAAGCTGCAAGAACTCGATCAGTTGGTCGAGTTGGCTCGACGGAAGAACTTGCTCGCCAAGGTGGTCTATCACAAACTGCTCGACCCCGATCACAAGAAGCTGCGAACGCTGGTTCACGATCAGGTCTTGAAGCACGTCAACACGGGGTACTGCTCGCTGCTGGAGCCGAAGTCGATTTCGGGCGGGCAGTTCGCCGAGTGGATCGTCGGGCGCAACCCCGGCACGTATGTCGCCTGTCACTACATCAAGCTGATCGACTTCACCTTCGGCGGACGGCTGAAGACGATCACGGCAACGGGCCAGCGCGGGCTGGTCGGACCGAAGGACGGGCCGACGTGGGACAGCACGCAGATGCGCATGGTCTACGAGTACGACTCGGGCCGCGATGCGGCGTTCGACATCCACACGTCGTGGGTCACGCCCGACAATTTCCCCGGCTACGTCGAGCAGGAGGTTCAGTTCCGCTTCGACAACGGCGTCTGGAACGGCCACTCGCGCAAACGCGGGGTCGAACTGACGGTCGAGGGGGAAACGCCGCTCAAACGGAAGATCACCGTCAACAACCACTACAACGGCACGTTCCTCGAACCGTGGGGCGAGCGGTCTCAGCGGGGCTACGGGATCGAAGTCCTCGAACGCTTCGCAAGGGAACTCGCCTACGTGAAGTTCGCGGGTGCGACGACCGACGAATCGGAGCGTCTCGCGGAGGTTCAGGCTCTCGCGTACAACGACCTCGCCGCCGACCGGCAATCGGTCGCGGCGGTCCAAGCGCTCGAAGCGATCCTCGAACGCCACGCCGCCGGTGAACCCGACTGCGTGGTCCGTGTCAACGATGCGAACGGCGGGCTGGTGCTGTACCGACCGGGCAAGTCGGAACCGGTGGTGTTGTACGAGGCACATGTGTAGATGCCAATCAGTTACGCAACGGATGTCATCTGCTGCACCATTGGAGGCGAATTGAGCGTGAGCAAGCGTGTTTATGATCGCGCGCATGCGTCGGTTCGTTTCTGCGGCCAATCGCTTGACCCGCTGCACGTTTCCTTGGCGCTGAAGCTGCCTGCCGATCACAGTCATCGCGACGGTGAGCCTCGCCTGTGTCGTACGAAATCGGGCAAAGTAATGGAGTATACGGCGTATCACGGTGGGATGTGGTCTATGTCATCGGAAGAGTGGGTAGACTCGCCACGACTCGCCGTGCATCTTGAATGGTTGCTCGCTCAACTTGAGCCGAAGGCCGATGCTATTTCATCTCTCATCAGCACGGGTGCCACGGTCGATTTCTTTTGCTTCTCGTCAGGTTCGACTTCGATGCATCCAACGTTGCCTGGGACAATTCACGATCGTGCTGCAGCGCTCGGCATCGAGATCGTCATCGATCATTACGGCCCCTCCAATGAACAAACGGTCAATGGCACCACTCCTCCGTTGGAGTGAGAGTTTATCCCGAGTCATCAATCTGTGAGCCTCCCAATGTCAAAGCCGATCCAGTTCGCCGGTGAAACGAAATCCAATGCCGTCCGTCAGGTCGTGGCTGAGCGGGAGCCGCTGGCGCTGCGGACGTTCACGCCGTCGCAGGCCGTGTTTGCCAAGTCGGCGGGCGTGTATCACTGGACTCCCGAGGGGCGGAAACTGTTCGACTATTCGTCCGGCGTCCTCGTGGCGAATCTCGGGCACAATCCGAAGCGCTGGATGCAGCACTTCGCCAAGTCGATGTGCTGGTCGCCCGAGGCTCTGTTTGGGGCGGAGGCCTGCGCGGGCGAATACGTTCCCGCCGTCACGATGACCGCCTACAACGGCATCACCGAGATCGAGACGCAGGCGGTGCAGCGGTTGCTCGCCAACATCAAGCGATCGAAGGGGAGCGGACGGCTCGACACGATCGTCTGGGCGGCGTCGGGGTCCGAGGCGATCCAGAAGGCGCTGTGGGCGTGTCTCGCACGAGACAAGACTCGCGACATGATCATCGCCACCCGTTACGGCTTTCACGGGAAGAAGGGTCTCGCCAACGCGGTCACCGGTTCCGAGAAGGATGCCGAACGCGATCCGCGTGTGAAGTTCGTCAGCTTCCCGATGGACGAGATCATCGACGCCGGGTACGAGTCCGGCGCGATCGACCTCGCCAAGTACCGCGCCGAACTGGACGACCTCTGGCGGCAGTTCGGTCGCAAGCTGACGTGCCTCATCACCGAACCGTATCTCGGCGGCGGAGGCAGCTTTCATCCGACAGCCGCGTACCACCAGATGCTCCAGCAGTTCTGCCGCGAGCACGACCTGCTCTTCCTCTTCGACGAAGTGCAGGCCAACTTCGGCCGCACCGGTTCGATGTACGCCTTCGAGAAATACGGCGTCGAGCCAGACATGGTCGTGCTGGGGAAGGGGCTCGGCAACGGAGTCCCCGTCGCGGCGGTCGCCTCACGCGGAGACATCTTCGCCGTGATGAAGTACGGCGAAGCCTCCGACACATGGAGTGCGAACCCGCTGTCGTGTGCGGCGGTCCTCGCGACCCTTGATGAGTTTGAATCGTCCGACATATTAAAATACGTCCGCCAACTGACGCCGCTCTTCCTGAAGAAGCTCGATCAACTGAAGCTGACCGGCCTCGTCAGCCACGTCCGGGGCGAGGGCCTCGTCTTCGGCTTCGAATGCGCCGCCGTCGGTTCGCTCACGCCGGGCGAGGTCGCCGCCAAGATCGTCGAAGCCTGCTACCTTGGACGAGACGGCGTCGGCATCCACCTGCTCGGTGCTCTCGCAGGCAAAGTCCTCCGCGTCAGTCCCCCGCTGACGATCACACTCGACGAAGCCAACGTCTCGCTCGACCTGCTCAACGACCTCGTCGGTTCGCTGGCGGACAAGCTGCACGCGCGAGTCCTGATGGCGTGACGCTTCATTGTTTCGGTTGGATGAAACATCGCCGCGAACTATCAATGAGAAACCCCACCGTGCGAGTTATGGAGACTCGCGCGGTGGGGTCAGTGGCAATTCCATCGACGGCTGATCGCAGCAACGTTGAGTTCTTACGGAGCCTGCTCCACCAGTGGGATGGCGATCGTGATCGAGTAGTTTCCGGCACCGTTGGGGGAGTCGTTCATGAACACGCTGAAACCGGTCTTTGTCTTTTCGAGGGCGATGGTATCGCGGCCTTCACGGCGGACGACCCAGGCATTTGCGAGGTCCAGTTTCCCTCGATGGGACTCCCATTCCTCTGGCGACTTGGCCATGTCCTGCCAAGGCTTGCCGTTGAACTGCACATTTGCGGGGCTTCCCCAATGCCGGTGTTTGTAAGTCAGCGTGTCGTCGGTGAATTGAAAGACGCCGCTGCCATCGACCGATGCAGAGAGAGTCACGGTCCACATTCGGGGCGAGTTGTCACCGAGAGGTTCGGTCGAGTTCGCGACCGCTGAAACGGCAACGAGACAGAGGAGGACGCAGAGGCGGGTGAGCATAAGGAGTTCCTTTCATTGGATCGGGAGTCGTGCGGTTCTGGGTCGTGCGGCCAATTTTGAAGTGTTGAACACCCGACTCCAATTCGAAGCGGACATCACCATCGTTCGCGGCATTACTTCTTCGCCTGGGCGTCAGTGACTTTCTTCTGAACGTCGATCGCTTCCGCGTTGACTGTCTTGGCGACTTTCTCGGAGAGCTTTTTGGCGAGCAGGCCGCTCGGGTCGCAGCCGGCGGCGACCGAGACGATCTTGCCTCCCTTTTCGATCAGGAAGTTGGTCGGCATCGTCTTGGTTTCAAACGTGTTCCACGCGTCGCCCTTCGTATCGACGGTGTAGAGCATGTTGAGCTTCTTCTCTTTGACGTAGGCCGCGACCTTCGTATCGGGTTCGCGGAAGACGGCCACCGAGGTCAGGCCGAGGTCTTTGTAGCCTTCGTGCATTGCCTGAAAGTAGGCGAGTTCCTTGTCGCAGCCCGAGCAGCCGCAGGTCAGCCGCACGAGGACCGGGCCTTTCGCGGTCAACTCCGACAGACTGATCTCTTTGCCGGTCGCATCCTTGAACTTGAAGTCGGGAGCTTGCATTCCGATGTCCACTTTCTTCGGAGCGGCCGCAACTTTCTCAGAGGTCTTCGCCGCAGGCTTGGCATCTTCGGCCAAGGCGACACTGGTGACGAGCAACAACGCCGACGCAATCGCAAGCAAGCTTTTCATGAACGACTCCAAGCAGGAAACGGGGTGGGAGGCACAGAATGCCAGTTGGCAGCGAGAAGAAGCTTAATCCCGCGTTTCAGATAAGCCAAACCCGAAGTGACTGTTTGGCCGACTTGGGGTGCAGTCGTTGAATTGGTGGTCCCCCCAAAAATGCCGTGAGACAAGGGTTTCTGAAAAGGTAGCCCTGTCGCTCCGCGACAGGAAGCGCGATCCATCAGGAACGCCGATCTGTCGAATTGCCTCGACCGAACCACGAACACCATCCTACCGTCCCGCTTCCTGTCGCGGAGCGACAGGGCTACCACTAATGAACGACTGCACCCGCCCACTTGGAGCCAGTTCACTGGAGTTCATTCACGCGACTCGACCGACGCCGGGCATCGGCAGGATGTCCTGTGGTTCATCTTCTTCAAACGGGAGTTCGGTGGGAGTCGCGGCGTTGGGAGTGGCCTGACTGAAGTGAGGCTGGTCCCAGGGAGAGGCGTCGAGTTGTGAAGGTTCCGCGTGGCGGTGGCGGCTGAGCCACGCGAGGCAGGCGGGGAGCGTGACGAGCGACATGAGGACGCAACTCGCGACGCCGATGGTCAGGACGATGCCCAAGCTGTGCAGACCGCGATGTGCCGAGATCATCATGCTGCCGAAGCCGACCATGCTGGTCGTTTGAGTCAGCGTGATCGCGTTCACCAAGCTGGGCGACGCGCTGTAGACCTCGTGCGGTTTCGAGTGGAAGTCGTGCAGCACATGGACTCCGTTATCGACGCCGATGCCGATGATCAGCGGCAGGATGATGAGGTTTGCCGGGTTGAGTGGGATGTTGAAAATCGTGAGGAACCCGAACATCAACAGCATCCCCACGGTGGGCGGGATGATGGCCGAGATCGTGTCGAGAACGCCGTGTCGGTCGGAGAAGAGTCCAATTACGAACGTCATCGCGACAGCCACGACAGCCAGCGGCAACACCGGGATCGCCTGCTTCTGAGCGAGGCAGACCGCGATTGCGATGCCGACCATGACGAGCGGCGGCAGGAACGTCTGAACGAGAACTTGCTTTCGAAGGAAGTCGATCAGCAGCACAATCAGGATCACGACCAACGAGTAGATCGCACAGATTTCGTAGCTCTGTTTGATTTGGAGGGCGGCCTCAAAATTTTGGAGTGGCGTGCCGGTCACTTCGGGATCAACAGAACGGATGTCGGTGACGAATCTCTCGAGCGGCCCCATGTCCCAGATCGGGTCTTTCGGAAAGACTTGCAACAGCCACTTGCCTTCTGGGCTGACGTAGCGCGACCGCAGTTCCTTTGGTAAATCGTCGGGCGTGACCGGCTCGGGGTTGGAGGCTGCATTCAATGCTTGGAACTGCCCGAGCAACGAGTACCTCAATCGAAACTCGAACTCGGTGAGGATCGTCATCTGTTCGCGCACGTCGCGCGTGTCGAGTTGATCGAGGAACCGATCGAGTCGCGCGGCGATGGCGTGGGCTTCCGGCTCCGGTCGCGAACGGGCGAACTTGAAAAAGTCTTCGATCTGTCGTCCGGCCTGAGCGGGCATGACGGGCGACGGCGCGGGGGGCTGCTCGGGGAGACGAGCGAGCAGCGCGTGAAAGCCTTGCACCATCAACTGTGTTTCAGCGGGCGGGATTGTCGGCAGTCGTGTTGCGAGTTCCTCGACATGATGAACGGACGGCAATGCTTCGAGCTGAGCCTTCCGCTTCCGCGCGTCGTCCGCCGAGTCGGCCAGTGAAATCGCATAAAGGAGCGAGTTGCTCGATGACTCGAAGATCCGTTTCTGCGCTTCGACCGACTCCAACCCTTCGGCCTGCAAGTGGAGTAGGTTGTGATCGTATTGCAGCAGCGGACGCGGCCACGATCCCCACGCGATCGGCCCCTGCCAATCGAACGACTTCCACGCGACCGTTCCGAGCAACACGGCCGATAGGAATAGCACAACACCCGGATAGCGGCTTGTCGCGTGACGCAGCCACTTTCCTTGGAACGGCACCGGCAATGCTTGTTCGCGACTGTTGCGGTCAGCCACAGCGATCATGGCCGGGAGGCACGTGAACGTGGCGAGCGTGCAGAGCAAAATACCGCAGCCCGCGATCAGTCCGAGTTCCGCCACGCCAAGGAAGCTGGTGAACGAGGCGCAGAAGAATGCGAGCGCCGTCGTCACCGATCCCGTGACGATGCCGGGACCGAGTGTCTTCGCGGTCTCAACGAGCGCTGTGCGAAGTGACCGCCCGTGATGCCTCAGGTCGAGGTAGCGCGACAAAATGTGGATCGCAAAGTCGTTGCCAAGCCCGATCACGATCGAAGCAAACGACACCGAGAGAATGTTCAGATGACCGACGATCAGCGTTGTAAGCCCGAAGCTCCACGCCATCCCCACGGCGAGCATCGTCATGCCCAACGCCGGATGCAGGAACCCTCGAAACCCGACGAAGAAGATCAGCGCGACACCGACGAACGAGACCAGCGACGCTTGAGCACTGTCGAGCTGTGACCGCCGCATCTCATCGTTCTCAAGGACCGGGATGCCGGTCAGCAGGATGTGTGTTTGTGGCTGCTCGGCCTGCGTTTCAACGATTAGATTTCGCAGCGTGTCGATGGCCTGCGTCGCTCCTTCAAACCCGTCACTCTTTTGTGTGGGGGCCGTCATTAGGAAGCCCATCGTCCCCGCGTCGTTCAGCAGATAGACGGTTTGGTTGGCTTGGTCGCTCAACTTGCGATCGACCTGCAAGATATCGGGCCACGGGTTGGTGAAGTCGTTTCGATCGGCGGTGAAGCGTGTGAGTGATTCCGTCAGTCGATCGGTGTGCTGCCAGAGTCGCTTGGCTTGGTCGGGCTTGGCTGTGTCCAACTGCTTCCTCAAGCGGGTCAGCATCCCTTCGAGCCGGACCAGCTCCCACTTTCCGTCGAGGACCGGGCGGTAGACTTCGAGCCGATCCAACCCTTCGGCGAGCGAGTCGGGCGGCAGGTATTGCAGCCCCTTCTCACGCAGCGTTCCCGGTTCGACCTTATAGAGAATGCTGCCGAACAACTCGGGCCGCTTCGCGATTTTGGCCCCGAGTGCGTCGAGCGTTTGCTTGATCGCTTCGGGTTCACTCCCCTCGACCGCAACCACCATATCGGCCGATTCGCCGAAGCTCTCGGTGTACCGGAGCCACCGTTGATGGAAGGCCATCTTCGGATCGATCAGGTCCGAACGGTCGGTCTTAAACTTGAGGAACATCGCCGAATAGACGAGGCACAACACGGCCGACAGCGCGACCAGCGCGAGCGTGAACTTCGGTCGAAGGACACACGCCTCGGTGATGCCC
The DNA here is from genome assembly GCA_043749505.1 of Schlesneria sp. Taxonomy (GTDB): domain Bacteria; phylum Planctomycetota; class Planctomycetia; order Planctomycetales; family Planctomycetaceae; genus Schlesneria. The sequence goes on from JAYVDI010000422.1 coordinate 55,360, forward strand.
CCCAACATCTGGGCCATCAGCGACGGAGACGAATCATCGTTGTTCGGCTCAGACATTCGACTGGCTTGCTCCCATGAAGTATCTCTGGCCCCCTCGCCTCTGGCAGGAGAGGGCTAGTTCTGCATCAATGCTTGAAAATTGGGGTTTCACAAATCAGCCGCTGGGCGCTAGCCCACGGTTCATTCGAGGGAAAACCGTGGGCTAG
>JAYVDI010000423.1:0-18302 GCA_043749505.1 Schlesneria sp.
GCAAAGCGGCCAGATTCGCGAGGAAGACTGGCTCAACCCGCAAGCCGTCGATCAGCGAACACTCTTCGAGGGCAACAGCGTCCTGCGCGGAGGCCAACCGCCTCGCATCGACTCGGCCGACGACGCGAACATCATCCGGTGATTCTTCTCTGGTCCCCTCGCCCCGGCTCTGCGGGGAGAGGGTTAGGGTGAGGGGTCTTCTCTTAAGTCCGACCCGCGCCATCGACGCCACGGCAAGGCGTTACTTCTCGAATCGAGCGTGAAGCATGAGCGAGTTCTTCAAAGGTTGGCGACGCAAGGCCGGGCTGGTCGTGTTGTTGTTGGCGTGCGCACTGATGGGCGCGTTTCTGAGAAGTGCCGCGAAATATGATGTGGTTTGGCTCGAAATGGATGGAACTCAATATCGGCTGTGGTCGGGTGGCTCGTCAGTCGCTTTCGTGTGGTCCGACGTACCACTGGGAGAAGTTGTTGCGGGTTGGGTCTTGAGTGACTTGTCGGAAATCGTCGGATTCGATCGTGACCCGTGGTTCGGCTACGAGGTCGAATGGCGATGGGATGGGGCCGGGTTCCACTTTGGAAGCGGCCTTTATGGGGGACATGGAGGAAGCAGCGTGACATCCTACCGAGTCCCCTACTGGTCGCTCGTCCTGCCGCTGACTCTGCTCTCGGCGTGGCTGATCCTCATCAAGCCTCGGAAGGCGAAGGGGTTGCCGTAGATTTCAACTCGCGTGTGGATCAGCACCCGAAGCCTCCGCACAATGCACCGACCCGTGGTCACATGGCCGTGCCTGCCGACGTTCACTGCGATAGCCCCGTGATGGCGGATTCCAGACACAGGAGACGACGATGAAGCTCTGGTTAGCCAGGCACGGAGAAGCGGAAGACCCGGATCGAACCTCAACAGATTTCGATCGCGAGTTGACCGACTTGGGCCGACGGCAGGTGCGCCATCTGACGCGCTGGCTGCTTGACAGGGAAGAGGCGCCCGAACTGATCTTGCACAGTCCGCTGGTCCGCGCCCGTCAAACGGCCGAGACGATCGCGAGCGAGGTCGGAGCGGGAACCGTCTTGCTGGAGGAGTTACTTCTCGCGCCGGGCATCGTCACCGCCAGCCTACTCCAACGGCTGCGCGATTCCGGATCGGCTCGCATCGTTTGCGTCGGCCATCAGCCAGACATGAGCCGTTGCCTCGCCGAGATGATCGGCGGCGGTCGCCATCTGTACTCGCCTGGCACCATCGCGGGCATCGAGTTCGGCCACGCGGTGGCGGCGGGCGCAGGTGGCCTCCGCTGGCTGGCCGATCCGTTCTGGTTCGGCTGACAGCACGCGGTGATGGATGAGGACAGATGCCCTGACGTGATTATTTCTGGCAGAAAAGTTCATGCCAAAAACAAAAGCCCCGGCTCGTTACCGAACCGGGGCTTTTCGGATTCAAAAGTGGGAGGCCGTTAACCCACTCGTTACGGAACCTGAGTCACCGTCTTTTTCTTAATCGTACTGGACGTGGTGATCAGTGAATCAATCCCCGCTCCACCGTTGACTACCAGCTTTTGCACATTGCAAAGCGTGAGCGTGGCCGTGTCGGCACCACCGCCCAAGTTGAGATTGACGGTACCAGCATAGACACCAATCACAGTGATCGAGTCGTCCCCCTCGCCGAGGACCGAACTCAGCGCCAATTTTCCTTGGTGATTGAATGGAGGAAGCGTCGCCAAGCCGTTCAGCGTCGTTCCGTCGGTCCCTGTCACAGTGATCTTTCCGGACGCAAGCGTCACCGTGACCTTGTTCGCCTTGGCATCGCCCGTGAGTACCAGCGTCTTCGTTTTGGCCGTGTAAGTGACATTCACGTTGCCGCTATCGCCACCACCACCGCCGCCTCCGCTGCCCAGTGTTCCCGTGATCCGATATTGGCCCAGGCTGCTGTAATCGGTGTAGCCCGTTGCGAGCGGGTCTCCCTTGGAGACACCTTCGATCTTCGCGTAGTAGGTGCCGGCGGTGACGGTGCGACTGATCGATGCGGTCAGCAAATCGTCAGGGTTGTCGGACGTGAGCAATGTTCCTGTTGAGTCGTACAGTCCCAATTGGATGTCGAGCATTGTGTTCTCCGGACCTCCCGTCGCATTGAGAGTCAGTGCCCCCGCAGCGGCATCGATTCTGAACCAGTCTTCGTCGGTCCTTTGCTCAATGACACCTTTCTGATCGACGTTGAGTACGCCCGCCGTTGTACTCCCCGCGATGGGGAGAGCCGCCGTTCTCGTATTGGTGGCATCGTCAACGCGATAGCCGAACCCGTTTGTTGATCCGAATCCGTTGTTGGACGGATGGGTAATGAGTGCCAAGTCGTCCTCTAGCTCGTTCGCCGACAAGTATTCCCCTTTGCTCCACTGAACGAGGTTGACGTAATAGCCCACGCCCATGTGGGGCGCCCAAGCTGTCGCGCCTGTTCCGTGGCCTTCGTAATAGCCTTCGCTCGGCGAGATGCGACCATCATGAGACAAACCGAGCGTGTGGCCCACCTCGTGGACAGTCGCGTCGGACACGTATTTTCCAAAAATGCCTGACCCCTCAATGAAGACGAAGGTGGGCGTATCCGAATTCCAGTTAAAGCTGCCAAGGTACGCGACGCCCCCCGCGCCTGGAGCCGGCGACGGATTCGATTCTCCGATGCAAACTCGAATTCCCCACCGCGTGTCACCACCGCCCGATCTGATCAGGTCGGCCACCGGCGGTTGTTCCGTGGTGACATCGACCTCAAACGGCGTAAAGCACTCGGAAACCCTCTGCCAAATCTCTTGGAACTGAGCCAACTCGTTGTCGGAGAATGAGGCGTCCCCTTCAAACGAGTAGGGCGAGGTGACAATCGTATTCCCACCGTCATTCCAAAAGGTGTCGGTTGTGGAGTGGCCATTAAAATCCAAATAGATGGTCTTCGTGGCGGTGGGCCGACTATGCAATTTAAACGTGTCGGCTAACGGAAACTGAGGAGCCTGGGCCACGACTGGAATTCTGGCTGCGGCAGCACGCTTTGAATCGGGGTAAGGGATCGCGCAAAAAGCAGCTCGACATCCCGAGGCATCGGAGTGATGTCCCGCCTCACACCGTGATGAACCGGATTTTGCCGCGAGTTTCAGCGTTTCAATGGAGGATGTCGTTGTCAGCAAGCAGGCCAGCGACAGCAACCCCGCCGCTTGGCGACGCAAGGTTGCGTGTTGACAACGCGTCCCGTTTTCCAGTTGTTCTCGAAGAAGTCGAAACAGGTTCGTGGGCATGGTGGGCTGACCTCAATGAATGGCATTCGGGAAGTGAATTGCGAATGGGGAGATTGTTGCCAAGTGCTAACGCCTGACGCAACCCCGGTCGCTTGGCTACTGATCCGGCGGAGGCAACAACTGCGCGGGATTGGCCAGACCGAGACCGCGTCGATGAGCGGCGCGGAAGTCTGCTTTGCCAACGTCGGCGGCGATCTGGTCGAACTCTGCCTTGAGCGTCGTCATGGCTTGGGCCGCATCCGTCCCTTCTGACAGTAGTGCCGTGACGAACCGCGTCCCGGCGATTCGCAGAGCCGCTGTTTGTGGGACCGGCAAGTCGGCGGTGAGTTGCGGGTCGCGCAAGGTTTGAGCCACCGCATCGACGTACTGACTGGCTTCCTCTGCCGTCAGCCCGTCTTCATTCCAGGCGGGTGCGCTGCCCACTTGTGACTCTCGGCACGGAGTCTTGGGCAACGTCACCCAAGCCGATTCAAACTGGGCTTCGGTCAAAGTGGCCAGCAGATTCCAAGCGGCGGCGGCCTTCGAGCCACTCGCGGGGAGCGTGATTCCCATCGCAAGGCCCGTCGTTCCGCACAGCCCCGGTGCGTGAACGCCGCCACCGGGAGTCGATTCCCAGCGTTGTGAGTTCCGATTGAACATCTTCTTCGATCCAGGCAGGCGACAGACGCCGATCTCGATCCCCGCCGCCCGCTCAATCTTGGGCGCGGCCCGATCCGCAGCGGCTGGCTCATAGCCAATGGCCAGCGCCGCGCGGCCTTCCAAAATTGCGCGGCGACACGTCGCGGGAGTTTCGCCTGATACGGTCGCGGGCAGGCGCTGCCAGGCGCGTTGAGCCGCTGCGAGTCCCTCGACAAATCCCGGCGACTGCACGAGTGACTCGCCGGTCTCTAGGTCGAACCACACCGAGTAGTTTTCGGGATGCTTGGCAAACGCCAATGACCGCGCGAAGAACAGCGAGGCTCGATGCTCGGGAGCAAGTGGCTCGACCGCCGTCAGCCCCGGTGCCCAGCGATCCAGCGTGTCGAGCAGTTTTTGGTAAGCCTCCCATGTTTCGGGCGGCTTCAATCCGGCCGCTTTCAACAGATCGCGACGGAAATAACAAACAAGGACCGGCGCAGCGATCGGGATCGCCACCACAGACCGTTCGCGTGAGACCACTCGCTCACGCAGTCCCTTGAAGATGTCCTTCATATCGAGTCCCGAGTTGACGCCAAAGTCGAGCGGTGCGAGTTCGCGATCGAGTTCACTCAAGCGGTTCAACGGAAAGAGGACGACTCGCCCTCCGGAACCGGCTGGCTGCTGAAGGCGTTTCGCCAACCCCGCTTCCTGCTCGGGCGCGTACTCGGCAACGCGAACTGTCGCGCCGGACTGAGACGACCACTCTTGGAGCAGCACATCCCACGTTGCAGGCAGCCCGAGCGATTCGGGGACCAGTAGTTCCACCTCCTGTCCTTGAAACGGGACGGCGCTCGTCGTCGGTGCGGTACGCGGAACAGAACCGGGACACCCGCAAAGCAGCAGGCAAACGATTGGCATAAACCAAGCGGCCGGCACTACGCGAGCCACGAAACAGCGGGACATCGAACAGACTCCGAATCGAACGTGATCACAGAAATACAGGCAGGCTGTGGATTATTTTCCAAGCCTCATCGCCACAGGCTAGGCTTTGTCGGAAAACGATCAGCCGCTGGGCGGCTAGCCCACGGTTTCCAGCAGAAACCGGACGCTAGCGCGTTCCGGCTGATCGTTTTCCGACAAAGCCTAGCAGTACGCCATCAAGCCGCCGATTGTGGGAGCCGCGCCGCATGATCGTCAACCGGTTGCAATCGACTCTCACCCCTCATCTGTTCGGTAGAACCACGTCGCCGTGAACTGTTCCAAGGCGAAGACGGCTACGAGGAATCCGATGATGAGGCCGTACATTTCTTGCCCGAGGCGACCGGCGAGGACGTTGCGTTCGAGGCTCGCGGGATCACGGCTGACGCTGTAACGTCCCTCGCCCAGCAGTGTGTCCATGTCCGCTTTCTCCAGTCGCGTGAAGTCACTTTCGCGTGCGGGGAGATTCACGCTGAAGCCCGCTCGGTAATCGACCGTCTTGTGCGTTGCTGCGACCGTGTACGAACCGATCGCTGTCAGATCGTTCAGAGTCAGCACCTTCGCGTCGGCTGCGACATCTTGCGGACGCTGCTTGAAGTTGGGCATCCGGACGACGACTTGCTTGAGTTGTCGTTCGCGATCGAGCGCGAGCGATGCCTCGTCGCCCACCAGATAATTGAATGAACCGGACGCCTGCCACGACAGGTACTGCACGAGTTGATCGGCTAGGACCATGTAGAGCGGGCCGGAGTTTTGATCGAGCAGGTCGTTCCACGCGATGCCATCGACACTCGTCGTCATCAGCACGACTCGCCCCTGGCCGAGACGCCGCTCGACGAGCGCGGCCGGTCCGGTTGAGTCGCCGTATTTGGCGATCATCGCCGAGTTCGGCAGCGGCTCAACCTTCCAATACTGCCTGACCAACGTGCTGCCGAGATCGGCCAAGACTCCCAGATCGTCGAGTCGTTGCCACAACACATGTCGCGTGTTGCGAAGGTCCATCGTTCTGGCGGGCGAGAATTTCGAAGAGGCTTTGAGCCGAGCGGGCAACACGGCCAGTGCGGCCTCCCGGGTGTAGGCGACCGGGTCAATCGTGTCGCGGCGTTGAGCGGCTTCTTTGGCTGACGATGGTGCGCCGACGAATACGGCCAGTCCTCCTCCCGCTTCCACGAACGATTGCAATTTCGCCCATGTCGCGTCGCTGGGACTTGCCGCGTTGATGACGCACAACACGTCAAACGTGGTGAGGTCTTTCTCACGCAACCGCTCCACCGCGCAGAACTCGACTCGATAGTCCGTGACCTTTTCGTCCGCGAGGAACTTGAGCACTTTAGTCCAGTACATCGCGACTTCAGGACGCTCTGCGATGACTAGGATCTTCAGCGGTGGGATCGTTTGAACAGTGAAGTGGCCGGTGTCGTCGATGCTCAACGGGTCCGCCCCACTCAGACGCAGCTCACCTTGCCGATAGCGGCCCGTGCCGCTCGGAACAGAAAATGTCACACGGGCTTCGGTCCCTGTTTCAAGCAATACGGATTGACGTTCGCCCTTGAAGAACTGGCCGTCTTCGTCGCGTAGAAACAACTCGACGGTTTGGTCTGGCTTGATCTTGCCGACTCCCGTGACGACGGCATCCACGCGCACGGTTCCGCCCGCCGGAACCGATTCGCGCGACAGCTTGATGCTATGCAACGCGACGTTGTTGGGGTCGAGTGTTCCCACGTCAATCAAGTAGATGCCGAGCCACTTCAGACGCTCCAGTTCATCTTTGAGCAAGCTCGACGATTCATCTCGCCACGCCGACTTAGCGAAGTCGGTGAAGACGTAGATTTCACGTACAAACCGATCGCGCCGCTTCTCTTCAGGGATCGCACCTTGTTCAGCCGTCACACGGCGACGATCGTCCTCCTGGCCGAGAATGACGGAGCGAAGTCGATCGTTCAGTGGCAGACCCGCGGCCTGAATGTCGAGTCCCTCGATGCGACTCTGCGCCGCCTTGAGGTCCACCGAGAACGCCGCCGTTGTTGACTCAGCGCTCCCGGTCACAGCGACTTTGCTGCCGCCTGGCATTCTGCTGAGATGCTCTTTCGCGAACTGTTGGGCCGCCTGCAAGCGAGTCTGGTTGCTCTGCTTGTAGGCCATGCTGGAACTGGTGTCGAATAGATAAACGGCCGCGACGGGAACGGTCTCTGAGACACGCGGTGCCGGATCTTTCAACTCGTGAAAGACACGCGCCGAGTACGGCCACGCCACGCCCGCCAGTGCGAGCAACAACGCCACCGCACCAATCCCACCGCGTAGCATCGTGCGTCGCGTGAGCAGCACGTTGCGCAACGTGATCTGTCGTTGCCAGCAGGCCATCACGCCGAAGTAAGCTCCCACCGCGAGACCACCAATGACCGCCAATGTGCCAGTTTCAAACCATGTCAGCCCGTAGTTTGCCGCCGGGAGCGAAGGGCGAGTCATCGCGAACACGATCAGCCCGATGACCATCACTCGTAACAACAGCAGCCAGAAATGACGCAACCGCATTCGACGCGAGTTCTGTTTCTTCCGTTGCAGGATCAGCCTCAGCGCGGGAAACACCAGTCGCTTGGGTTTCGCACGCATCAGCAGGTGCAGCAGAATCGGAATCGCCACCAATCCCAGTCCGGCCAGCAATGCGGGGTTCAGAAGCGACATCAGAAAGGGGAACTCGATGTGCGGGATGAAGAGACTGGCGACCGACTCACGACTTAGAACCCGTCCAACAACAATGTCGTCTTTCGCTCCGCGAAAGAACGCCCTTTCGCGGAGCGAAAGACGACAAACGGCGGAGTTGTTTTTGGGCAGGTTCTTAGCGAACGGGGTGGCGTCACACGTCAATGAATGGTTGAGAAACCTACCAGCCGAAACACGCTCTCGGCTTTCCTGTCACGGAGTGACAGGGCTACATTAGTCGGGCACGTTAAAACAGTCCATCAGCACGAGAGGAGCCACGCATGACAGACTCAGGAACAACACCCGCCACGGAAGGAGTTCCCGGCGACGAACTGAAACGCGCCCTGAAGGCGTTCAAAAAACGACTTAAGTTGACGCGGCTCGATTACGAATCGAAGTTGGGATACGGCCCCATGACAAACGGCAGCAGCAAGTCTCTGGTCGGCATTCAACCACCCAATCAATTCCCGCCCGAAGTCTGGCAAGAACTCGCCCGTCAAAAAAAGCTCATACATATCGGCCAAGGACTTTACGAACTGGTCGAAGGGGCGTGAGTCGGTTATCGCCTGGCACATTCAGTTCAAGACAAGGAACCCTCACGTTGATTACGCGCATTACCGGCAAACTGGCTCGACTGACTGAAGATGCCGCTCGCATTGAAGTCGGTGCTTTGGAATACGAAGTCTTCATCCCTGAGTTCGTACGACGGCAACTTCAATCGTTGCTGGGGAATGAGGTCTCGCTCAAGACGATCGAGTACGTCGAAGGAAATACACAGGGAGGCCGCCTCGTCCCGAGAATGATCGGGTTCCTCGCCGATGTCGAACTGGAGTTCTTCGAGATGGTCTGTTCGGTCGATGGCATGGGCGTCAAAAAAACGCTGCGGGCGATGGTCCGCCCTGTACGTGAAGTGGCCGAGGCCATTGAGGAACAGAACCTCAAGGAACTGAGCCTGCTTCCCGGCATTGGTCCCGCGATGAGTGAGCGAATCGTCGCCAAGCTGCGTCGCAAAATGGCCAAGTTCGCGTTGATGGTGGCGAAGGAGTTTCCCGCCGAGATCAAGTCGGCCGAGCGAGGCGTTCTGCACGAAGCGTTCGAGGCGCTGCTCAGCCTCGGTTACAACGCGGTGGAAGCACGAGAGAAAATCGACGCGGTGTCGGCCGGCAAGACGAAGCTCAAGTCGGTCGAAGACGTGATCCTGGCGATCTATCAGTTGGGGCGCGAGTGATTGCGGAGCGTCCTGACGAAATCAAAAGCCCCCCTCACCCTCACCCTCTCCCTCTCCCCGCAGAGCCGGGGCGAGAGGACAAGAGAAGCAAGTCCAGTGCGACCGTCAACCGAGTGAGCGGCCGAGATCGAAGATGGCTGTCGTTTCGAGGCGTTGATCGTTGGACTCGAACAGGCGACGGATACAGGCGTGATGGATCTTCATTTTCGTGCCGCCGACGCCGACCGCGCCGTAGCACAACAGATCGTTTCGATCCTTGGCTTTGTCCATAACTTCGACCCCCGCGATGCCTGCGGGAGAGACCGCATTCAGGTCAATTGCCAACTTCAAAGTGGCGATCGCTGACAACTGGTCGGCCGAGATGAGCTGGACTCCCGCCGCGCCCGCCGCCACGACAAGTTGTACGCCGTTCGTGGCCGCAGCCATGCCTTCGGGTGAGGCCGATTCGCAAGCGGTGAGCTTCGCGGTGTCAGCGGCTTTCGCCAGCATGTCGCACGTCGCGCGAGACTTCTCGATCGAACGTGAAGCAAGTCGGACAGTGGCTCCCTGACCAAGCAGAAGCTGCGCGACGCGGCAGCCAACCGGGCCGGTTCCCGCGAGAACCACCGCCGTCGTCTGCGTGAGATCGAGATGCTTTGCGGCGGCCAACACCGTTGCCGCAGCCGTCGTGTTCGAGCCGTTCGAGTCCATCATGACCGAGACTGAGAATGGCCCGAACAACGTCTTCAGCACCTTCTTGTAAAGGGCCTCACCCGCTGCCACGTTGCTCCCGCCGACAAAGATTGCGGTGTGCATCAGATCGGACGGCTTTCGGGTGAAGATCGCTCCGTGAACGAGTGACTCGACATTTTCAGGCGTGACGCCGCCGTAACTGAAGAGTTCGTCGGCCCCCGCATCGACGGCCACGACACGATCGAAAGTGCTGGCGAGGGAGTCGGTATCGAGCTGGATGAGGATGTTTTTCATGGAGGCCATTTCAACACCAGGCTTTGTTCCGTAGAACGAATTAGCCGCGCGGCGCTAGCCCCGGTTCTCGACAAAACAACCGGGGCTAGCGCCCTGCGGCTGATTTACGGGACAAAGCCTAGTGTTTCGAGGAATTGAAACGGATTTGAGAACAAACCGGAGTCAGGGATCAGAAAAGCAGAATCTACAATAAGAGCAAGCCCACGGGAGAACGATCCCGTGGGCTTGTTGATCTGGCTCGAAGCGAACGGCTCACGCGGTCGCTTCGCAACATCAAACACCCGAGAACGGGTGCTTGGCGGTGTCTTTCTTGGCGATCATTTCATCGGCACTTGGCGAGTTCTTCATCGCATTGGCGATGGCCATCATCGTGGCTTCGTAGTTGTAGGCGACGATCTTCTTGTCGTCGGCTGCTTCCCAGTGGATGAACACTCCGCAGACGATGCAGAGCTTTTCGGCTTGATCCTTAGGGATCACACCGGCCGCGACCGAATCGGCGACAGCCTTGGCAACGGCGTACTGAGCGGGGCCAAACATTTGGACTGCTTGCTTCGCGCCCTTGATCGTGACCTTGGTGATCATGACCGTGGCTGGCTTCACGGCGAGGTTCGGGGTCAGCACGGCCAACAGGTTGCTGTGACCCTGCTTTTGATCGGCAAGAGCGTTGCAGAACGCCGCACCAACGGGGCCGGACTTATCACCGATCAGGAGGTCGATGTGAGCGATTTCATTACCATCACCGGCGAGGGCTTCTCCAACGTAGAACGACATGCTGTGATCCTTTTCGAGTAACCATGACTTTCAACGGCCCTCGCCCTCACCATGAGGAACTGAGTCCGGTCGCGGGACCGGTTCGCGCGATGACCGTTCGCCACCGCCGCCGCTCAACCGGCGAAGTGATAACAATCGGCCCCCGATATTTCCAGCGGTCCCGAAATGGTCCGTGCAGGCCGGGTCGGGTCAATGTTTGGTGGCAGTGAAAGCGGACTATCCAGCGGCGAGAGAGTCCGGCAGCCGCGCGACTTTGCCCGCGCGATCGACGCAGGCCAGCGTACTCGTGGCGGATGCGAGGAGTTGCTCGCCGCGAAGAAGCCTGTAGCTATGTTCGATCTTCACCGCCGAGACGTTGTCCACGCGAGTCACCAGCGTCAACACGTCGTCGTACCGCGCGGGAGCGTGATAGCTGCATTGCAGCCGCACGACGACGAGGAACAGTCCCGCCGCTTCAATGTCACGGTAACAGCCGCCCTGTTCGCGCAGCAATTCGGTACGGCCCTGCTCAAAGTAATTGAAGAACTGCGAATGGTGCAGGCAGCCCATCGCGTCGGTCTCGCAGTATCGAACGCGGATCGTCAGTGAGTGTTCCGTCAGCATAAATGGCCAGTCGTCAGTAGGGTTGAGACTTGGGCTGGTTCAACTTGGATAGCAACTCCGAAGAAGCCCCCTCACCCTAACCCTCTCCCCCACAAAGCCGGAGGCGAGGGGACAAGCGAAGACATCTGTTACCCGCTGCCACCGCGATTTGAACCAAGTCGAGACTTGTTTGTCGCGCGTGGGATTCGAGCAACTGGCGCGACGAAATGCCAGCGGACAAACAGATTCCAAAGGCCGAGATCGCTCGGTATTCTTCTCCGCGTTCTCGCGGCCAACTTTTACGCGAGCCGATTCGATGTTCGACAAGGTCCGCGCTATGACTCAACTCTCGTTGACGCTGAGTGTCTCCCTCATTCTCCTGACGGTGGTTCGAGCGGAAACTCCTCGATTCTCACCGCTTGAAGTGTTCCAAACGAGAGTGACGCACACACCCGCGAGCGAAGCCCTCGCCTTCCATCAGGCGGACAAGGACGCTGTGGTCGGAGTCAATGAAGCGACCACGCTGGACCTCAAAACGATGCAAGGGAAGTGGTTGTGCGAAGCGTCCGAAGAGTCCGGCAAAGTGATCGACAAAAAAGTGGTGAAAGGGCAGGACCAGCGGCTCAGCATCCGAGGCGGCAATTTCATGATGACGCGCCTCTACGCGGAAAAGATCGGCGCGTACTCGGGTAAGTTTGAGATCGACGCGATGACTGGCCATTTCGATTTCATCGGTAAGGGACCGACGGGCAAGCCGGTTCAATGGATCGGCATCTACGAACTGGAGCGAGACAGTTTGAAACTCTGTTTCCGCTATCAAGTGGAAGGAAAGGTCACGCGGCCCACCACGTTCAAATCGGACGACGGACAGCCGAACGTCTGCGTGTTTCATACCTACAAGCGGGAACGGGTCACGGTGAAGTAGTGGTCCAGACCACTAGCCCGACGCGCAAGCGAGGGCTGGGCATTCGATGACGGTGTAGCCCGCGCTTGCGCGTCGGGCTAGTTTTGAAATGCGTTCCAGTGGTCCGGACGGGACCGGCTGGAGCTCACGCTACCCCGCAGCGTGAGCGAGGGATCAGAAGTCGCCGCATTACTTCGCTCCGTCGTGCAGTTCCTTCGCCATCTCGATCAGGTTGTCGAGCAATTTGTCGCTGGCGGTCACCTCCAGCCGATTGGTGCCGAGCCACGTTTCATAACCGCCGAGTTGGTGTTGCCGTGGAGTCGGAAGGTAGCCGACGTAGCCGTGTGCCAGTTCGACCATGAACGACTTGCTGAACGGTGAGCGGCGTTTGAAGTCGAGGCCGATTTCGCAGAAGACTTCGCATGGCATCGTCCCGAGGCAGACATCGCCGATCCGGATGACTTGGAGCGGAATCGTGGTGGTCTCGGGATACGAGGCCAGTCTGGTGACACGCTCGGCGTAGATGAATGAGAGATCGAATTTGTTCTTCGGTCCGGCGGCGATCGTGTCGGCGGCCCACTTTTTCTGTTCGTCGTTGGGGCGTCGCCAAGCGATCGTTGGTTCGCGATAACGACTCGCCAGCGTGAGGCCGTCGCGGTACTCCAACTTCGTCGTCGCGGCATGAACTTTCTTTGCGACATCCTCGGCGACGAACCGCATTTGCTCGTAAGACTGCTTCGCCCCGCGCGGCTTGCGGAAGTCGATGTTGTTGATGTCGCCGCTCGTGCCGTTCGCCATCAAGGCCACGAACGGAGGCCGATCCACGTCGAGCGGCACCGCGTCGCCTGCAGTCATCAGTTGCTTGAGGCTCTCGCAGAAGTAGCCGTAGTAATCGGCGGAGACATCCGCCGGTCCGGTCCCCCCGACGTAGTGCAGCGAATAAGCGGCGAAGATCGAGATCGGGAAGCCATCGGTCCCTCGCACCGCGATCAACGAGACCGTCGGATCAATCGGCCCGGCCGGTTCGATGAGGTTCGGGCTGCCCGACGGAGGGTTCATTTTAACGAGGTCTTGCCCGCCGAACGGATTCGGCGGCACGGTCCCGGCCAGCATGTGCCAGCGACGATTATTGACATGCTCCGGAACATCGACAGTCCCAAACGCGAGCTGTGCTGGCCGCAGATTGTTCAGCGCGCGGGCCACTCCGTCCGCGATTCGCTCCGCCACGAACCGTTGGTAATCGTCCGGCTTTTGTTCGAGCTGCAAGCGTGCCTCGCCAAGAGCGCTACTGGCCGAATGCGTGTGCGTTCCCGAGATCATGACACACTCGGGCGGGATCCCCGACTTCTCCAGTACGAGCCGACGAGCCTCATCGCTGACAACACGATGAATTCCCAACAGGTCGCACACCACGAGGGCGATCTTCGTAGTCCCGTCATCCAGCACGAGACATCGCGCATGAAGTTCATCATGGATGTGCTTCGACGGAAACGGGACGAACCCGCCGATGATCTCACGCCCAATCTCGGGCGTGATGACGCTCGTGGCGGCTCCGGCCCGAAACGGCTCGGCGGAGAGTGCTGTGACGGGGGATGCAAGCAGCAGGCTTGCGAACAGCAAAAATGAAGTGGATTTCATGGTGAGTCCTTTTCTAGTGGCGCGAACCTACTCCTGTCGAAAGCGAGTTGCAAGGTGATCCGACCTCCATCACGCGGGCGGCAGGTGGTTTCAGGGAAGCGTGGATCGTTCCTTCGCCATGCGTCACGACATTGATGTCGATGAGGTTCCCATGACGTTTCCCATTTGCGATGAGCGACGACTACAATCCGCCTCGATTTTTGGGACCGGTTCCGTCGAGGAAGCCGGATCAGTGAGAAGGTTGCCTCATGAAGGAAGCCGTGATGAAGCTAAGTTGTCTCGCTCAAGAGTGGAGAGTCTCGTTCGTCTTAGTGGTGGTTGTGGCGGCGTGGCCGTTCGCGAGTGACGCCGCTTCACTGGACGAACAGGTGCGCGCCATTCGTGCCGTCGCGGCCGAAGGAGCGGGGCACGCGAACGCCGTTGCGGCGGTCAAAGAGTTGTCGCGAGGCGATGCCACAACGTTGCTCCCCATCTTGAAGGCGTTTGACGACGCGAACCCGCTCGCCACGAATTGGCTGCGGGGAGCATTTGAAGCCGTGGCCGCGCGGGAACTGAAACAGTCACGGATGCTGCCCGTTCGCGAATTGGAAGCCTTCGTGCAAGATGGGACTCGCCACCCGGAAGCGCGGCGGCTGGCTTACGAATGGCTGATCAAGGTCGATGCTTCGGCCAGCGATCGGCTCATTCCCGGAATGCTTCGCGACGCCAGCCCCGAATTCCGGCGCGATGCCGTACAGCGGTTGCTGGATCGTGCGACGAAGGCTCACGAGGACAAAAAGTCGGCGGACGCGATCGCTCTTTTTCGTGAAGCGCTGACGGGCGCGATCGACGACGATCAGGTGAAAGCGATCGTCAAGCCGCTGCGAGAATTGGGTGAGACCGTCGATCTGCCGAAGCACTTCGGGTTCCTCACCGAGTGGCATTTGATCGGCCCGTTCGACAATACCGACAAGCAGGGGTTCGATGTGGCTTATCCGCCGGAGTCGAAGGTCGATCTCACGGCCAAGCTGCCAGGAAAAATGGGCGAGGTCGCTTGGGAACGTCATGTCACTGAAGACGAATACGGCGTGCTGAACATCGCCAAGAAAACGGCTCCTCACAAGGGGGCGATCACTTATGGATACACCACGTTCACGACGGACTCGCCGCGCAGCATCGAACTGCGGCTGGGGACACCCAACGCATGGAAGTTGTGGGTCAACGGTGAACTGGTCTTCGCTCGCGACGAATACCATCGCGGCACGCAGCTCGATCAATATCGCGTGAAAGCGAAGCTGAAGTCGGGCGTGAACTCCATCCTCATCAAGGTCTGTCAGAACGAACAGACCGAGGAATGGGCGCAGGATTGGAAGTATCAGGTGCGTGTTTGTGACTCGGCTGGCGCAGCGATCCTGCCCAGCAAGAACACCGTGACGACCTCACAATTGGGTCGTTGAACGAACGCCGGATGGTTTTGAGCGAAGACAAAAACTCGGCCGACTCCGAAGGGAATACAGCATGTGGAACATGAGTGCGTTACGGGCGGGGTGGTTTGCTGCGGTGGCAGCTCTCTCGCTGACCAGTTTTGCGAGCGCGGGCGATTGGCGACAGTTTCGTGGAAGTGACACGACAGGCGTGGCGGAGGACGCGGCACTCCCTGTGAAGTGGTCGGCCACTGAGAACATCGCTTGGAAGGCGTCGTTGCCCGGACGCGGTCTGTCGTCGCCAATCATCATCGGCAACCGCGTCTTCCTGACAGGCTCAAGTGGTTATCGACAGGATCGTCTGCATGTGTTTTGTTTCGATGCCAAAGATGGCTCATCCGTGTGGGAGCGGCAGTTCACGGCGACCGGTCGCACCAGCAGTCACCCCAAAATGTGCAACGCCACGCCGACGCCCGCGAGCGATGGCCAACGCCTCTTCGCTCTCTATTCCAGCAACGATTTGATCTGTCTCGATCTCGATGGCAACCTGCTGTGGTTTCGCGGGTTGACGTACGATCATCCCAATGTCAGCAACAGCTTGGGAATGGCGTCGTCGCCAGTCGTTGTGGGTGACACTCTGGTGGCGCAGGTCGAGAACGACAGCGAGTCATTGGCGACGGGTGTCGATGTGGCGACGGGTGTCTCGCGCTGGACGATGAAGCGTCCGAAGCGAGCCAACTGGACTTCGGCGGCCCTCCTGAATAAAGGGCCAACGAGCGACGAAGACTTGGTGCTGCTGCAATCGTCCGAAGGACTCGCCGCCGTGAGACCGCTTACGGGAACGGTCGCATGGAATTACAAAGAGGGTGCCTCCACTATCCCTTCGTCGGTCGTGTCTGACGGCGTGGTATTCATCCCCTCGCAGGGGATCACTGCCATCCGGCCACCGACGGGGAGCGAGAACATCGAAGTCCTGTGGCGCGTCGGCAAGCTTGGCCCTGCGACTTCCAGCCCAATCGTCTACCAAGGTCGATTGTTTTCGGTGAACGGCGCTGGTGTTGTGACCTGCGCCGACACCAAGACCGGCGATGAAAAATGGAAGCTGCGACTGGCCGGTCCGTTCAGTGGATCGCCCGTCGCGGCCGGAAGCCATCTCTACTTTTTCAACGAGAAGGGCGAGGCTCAGGTGGTGAAGCCGGGTGACGATCAGGGCGAACTCGTTTCGACGAACAACCTCGACGACACGATCCTCTGCACGCCCGCGATCGCCAACGGTGCGATCTATGTTCGCAGCGACAAGTCGTTGTGGAAGATCGCGGCGAAGTGACGTGTGCTGGCGTTCCCGAAAGGGCGTGAGCCAGGCAGCGTCAGCCCGATGGCACACATTTTGTCGCCTTTCGCTCCGCGAAAGGGCGTTCTTTCGCGGAGCGAAAGGGCGTTCTTTCGCGGAGCGAAAGACGACATTGGCAGACCGCGAACATCAAAGTGAGTGTCATTGAGCTATGGACAAACTGTTCTTCGTCGCACTCGGCGGCTCGGTCGGGGCGGTCGTTCGGTTTCTTGTCAGCGACGCGCTGAAGACGGCTTGGCCCACTTATGCCGCGTCCGGAACATTGCTCGTCAATGTGGCTGGTTCGCTGCTGATTGGCTTCCTGTTGGGCGTCGCTTCCGAACCGAAAGGGCTTTCCGATTCGATGCGGCTGCTCTTGGTGACCGGATTCCTCGGTGGACTGACGACGTTCTCGTCACTCGCGCACGAGACCGTTCAGCTTTCAGTGCAAGATGGCAACGGCAGCTTGACTGTTGGGCTGTGGCATCTCACCGCGAACGTGTTACTGGGATTGGCTGCGGTCTGGGGTGGGGCGTGGCTGCGGCAGTAAGAGCCGTCGCCGCCTTTCACGAGTGGCGATACACTCCGACTCCACTTGCCATACCTCACGCGGCCTCAGATGAGAGATTGGCGAGCCGCATGCCGTAAGGTTGCGGGTTCTTGTTCGCGACACGAAAACCCGTGGCCTTACGGCACACGGCTCGCCTCGAACATCTCACTCATGGCCGTGCGAGTTATAACGACACCCGGCGGTCCTCTGTTTCTCTTTTGTGGAGTCTGCAATGAGTCGACATTGGTGTTCCGTGAGGTCTCTTTCGATCTTAATGCTGACCGTGTTCTCGTCCTCGTTGCGTGCCGATGAACCCGCAGCCGAAAAGGCTGCCGTGCCCGTTGTTGAATCAGCCAACGACACAGATGCCGAGGTGGCTCGGCACATCAAGTCGCTGGCTGAGGGGGATCTGCTCCAGCGGCGTGAGACGACGAGCAAGCTGTTGGAAATGGGCAAAGCAGCCGTTGCACCGTTGGCAAAGGAAGCGAGTGAAGGCCGCAAGGAAACGATGTATCACTGCTTCGATGTCCTGACGCGACTACTCGCGTCCAACAATGCCGAGGCTTCGGCGGCGGCGAAAACGGAACTCACCAAGCTGATGCAGTCGCCAAACCGGCCCGTCGGCTTGCGAGCAAAATCCGCCATTCAAATCGGCGAAATTCTGGGGGCCCGTGCAGCCGGACAACTGGCACCGCCAGCAATCCCGCTTGGTCCGAACGTCGTTCCCAACGTGCAACTCAATGCGGCTCTCAACGGAGCGAACGGTGGGCAAATTCGAATCACGGTCACGAACAACGAGCGTTTGATCCAGGTCGAACGAGGTGACGAACGAGTTGAGATTCGAGACAAATCGGGCAAAGACATCGTGGTTCGACAAACGCGCACGGTCGATGGCAAACCCAAGACCGACGAATTCAAAGCGGCCGACTCCGACGAGTTGAAGAAGAACCATCCCGAAGCGTTCAAGCTGTATGAGCAATACGCGCCTCGCAACGGCAACATCCAAATCGGCGGCGGCAATCTCGGCGGGCCAATTCAAATTCAGATGGTTCCGGGACCGTTCGGCGTGGGCAATGGAGCGCGTCGGATGCCAGCCGAATCCGGTTCAGCTCCATCAGGGGCGCGCACGATCCGTGCCGAAGACGCTGATGGCGAACTTGAAATCTCGGATGAAAACGGCCGCAATATCCGGATCAAGCTGGCGAAGAAAATTGAAGGCAAAGAGGTCACCGAAGAGTTCAGGGCCGATGATCTCAAGCAACTTTCGGCAGAACACCCGCCAGCGGCGAAACTGTACGAGAAGTACACCGGCACTAAGGCCCCGTAACGCACTGGAGTCTATTTCTAAAACGAACGTCTCGTCGG
>JAYVDI010000424.1:0-6148 GCA_043749505.1 Schlesneria sp.
CGATTCCGCCTTGCTTCGACGTGCGTTGGCACGTTTCATCGCGGTCATCAATCGTCGAGCATTCTTGGGCGAGCGCAACAAGTGAGCGGTCTCCAACAGGCCCGATAGTTCCGAAGCAGCCACGAGTGCCACATCATCCGCCCCGCGCCGACGAATCAGGACCACATCACGGTCGGCTGTGACTTGGTCACACAAGTTCGCCAAGTTGGCGGCGGCTTTCGCGTACGTCGTATGACGGGGCATGATCGTTCTCGCTTTCATCTGAATTAGTCTGCATAAGAATTTACCGCGAAAGATCAGCTTACGCCAACGCGGCGGGGTGGCTGGGGTCGGGCGTCTTCGACCGCCCCCAGCATGACGCGCAAGTACATTCCAGCCGCTGGGGGCTTCGAGGACTCGACCCCAGCCACACCGGCCCGTTCTCAGTGGCTTGGAATTGAGTTTGGGTTGCTCGATGGCGGCGAGCCTCACGCGGCGGAACTCTTCTCGGGAGGTCATTCATGAGACTCCTCAATGACTCCCTGTTGTGTTGGCTGCTGCTGCTGCTGCGTGTGAGGCTCGGGGGGCGGAGGTCGCCTTTGCCGCCGAATGAGCAGGGGCCGTGGAATCGGTGCGCGTCGAGGGATTGCCGACTCAGATGATGCGGCTGTTCGATCCGACGGTGGGACCTAAAAGCGATCCGGACGTTTCAAACGTCCGGGGCGCTGCGCCGTCACATTAGGCTCTGTCCCGTAAATCAGCCGCAGGGCGCTAGCCCCGGTTGTGTTGTCGAGAATTGGGGCTAGCGCCGCGCGGCTAATTCGTTTTACGGGACAGAGCCTGACAGTCCGTTGAAAAACGTAGCTTGGACGCCTCGTCCGAGCGAAACCGAGCTAGAAACGGACGGACGAGGCGTCCGTCCTACGGTTCTTCAACAGGCTGTTAACGCTGAGGAACTCTCGCTGTGGATCGGTGTTCATGGCCGGTCGGAAAATCCGTCGCATCCTGATCGATATCAATGAATGGGGAGTCGAAGATGAAGTCTGTGCTGGCCGGCCTGTTGGCGATGTTCTGTCTGGTGAGCAACGTCTTCGCTGCGGAGGCGACTTCCAAACGGATGGAGTGGACGGTCGATGGCGTGAAGCGGGAGGCGGATGTCTTCGCACCGAGCAAGTCCTCGAACGATCCGCCGCCGTTGGTCTTCGGGTTTCATGGGCATGGCGGGAACATGCGGAATGCGGCACGCAGTTTTCGGCTTCACGAGCTGTGGCCGGAAGCGGTCGTGGTCTATATGCAGGGGCTGAACACGCCGGGACGGCTAACCGATCCCGAAGGGAAGAAGCCCGGTTGGCAGGCGGTTGTGGGAGATCAGGGGGACCGCGATCTGAAGTTCTTCGACGCGGTACTCACTTCGATGAAAGAGCAGCACAAGATCGACGAACGGCGCGTCTATTCGACCGGCCATTCCAACGGCGGCGGCTTCACGTATTTGTTGTGGGCGGCGCGCGGCGACGTGTTCGCGGCGATGGCCCCTTCAGCCGCAGCGGCAGGTCGCGTCGGAAAAGTCCTCAAGCCGAAGCCGGTGATGCACGTCGCGGGCGAGAACGACCAACTTGTGAAGTACTCGTGGCAGCAACTCGCAATGGAACACCTGCGCAAGCTCAACGAATGCGGCGAAGGCGCTCCGTGGGGAACCAACAAGAACTGCACGCTGTACTCGTCCAAGAGCGGCAACCCGGTCGTGACGCTCATTCATCCGGGAACGCACGCATATCCGAATGAAGCTCCCGAACTGATCGTCAAGTTCTTCCAAGAGCATCGTCGCCCGCTGACCGCTGCAAGCCAATAACCACGTGTTGCTCCGTGGCCCGGATCAGATGCCGGGTGCAGTCATTGTTGGGAGGTAGCCCTGTCGCTCCGCAACCGGAAGCGAGAACGCCCGAGTGACGTTTGCTGTTGCTTCGAGCTGGATCGAGAGAAGGATGTCCCTTGTTGATCGCGCTTCCTATCGCGGAGCGACAGGGCTACCTGCTCAGAAACTCTTGACCCGCAGGGTTTCGTTGAGAAGCCACCCATGAACGACGGCACTTTCACACGCCGACTGCGTTGCGTTCGACTTGAAGCACGTTGATTGCTCCACCGTGACCCTCGAACGCCGCGCCGAGGGCTTCCACGGTGAGCGGCTTGACGAAGAAGCCGTCCACTCCGAGTTGCGTGCTGCGCAGAACCGCTTCGGGTGATCGTGTGCGGGACAGTGCGAACAGCCCCGTCGTGTTGCTGATCCCCTGTGGAAGTAGTCGCAGCGCTTCGATCGTGTCGAAGCCCTCGTCATCGGCCAGGTCGAGATCGATCAGAATTAGCTCGTACTCGCGCAGCATGGCCGAGTAGTAGGTGCGCGGTCCGGTGCGAACGACATCGACGTGGAAGCCGTGTTCGGTGAGGGCGTGTTCGGCCAAGGCCTGTTGGGCGGGATCGTCGATCAGGAGCAGAGTCTTGGGGCCGGATTGTTCGGCCAGGGGAGTGAAATCGCACGTCGCGGCTTGTCCGACGATCGGTTCGTCGGCAGGCAACTCGGGACCGCCGATGAGTGAATCTCCCAGCGACATTCCCGACAGCCCCGTGCTGCCCACGAGATTGAGCAACTGCTGGGTGGCCTCACGGATCGTCCGCCAGTGGGGACGAAAGGCCGCTTCAAATCGCGATTCGTTCCAGCTCCACGACGTGTCCATCAGGGTCGTCGCGTGAGTCAACACCTGCTGCCGCAGCTCCGCTAGTTGCCGGATCGCGGTGACTTCTTCGATTTCCGATT
This sequence comes from Schlesneria sp., assembly GCA_043749505.1. GTDB lineage: Bacteria > Planctomycetota > Planctomycetia > Planctomycetales > Planctomycetaceae > Schlesneria. The sequence goes on from JAYVDI010000424.1 coordinate 2,789, forward strand.
GAACGCGAATCTCCTGCACGACGGCGTACTCGCGCTGCAACGCAGTGAGTTTGTCAGACATCTCGCGCGTGCGGCGTTCGACCTTGCGTTCGAGATTGTTGTTGAGCGATTCGAGGGCCGCTTCACGTCGTGCCAAATCAGACATGGCCTGAACGCGGACTCGGATGAACGTGGTCAGGCAGGCCGTTTCGACAGCCAACCAAACAGCGTGTTCCAAGAGATGGCTTGTCGCAGCGATCCCCAGTTCCGGTGTCGCAACGACCAACGCGACGACCACATGGCTGACAATGGCCGCCGCAACGGATGCAAACAGGACTGCGGAATCACGGTAGCCCGCCAGCACGACCAGCCAGACGAACAAGTGCAGATGCGTCTCCGGCCGTCCGCCCGTGGCGAATAGTAACAGCGTTGAAATCAGTCCCTGACAAATGGCGACGGTCATTCGTGTTTGTCGTTCACCCGGCGCACGGAGCGTCAGCCAGAGTGGTCTCGCCGACAGCACGCCGTTCACCAGCAATGCCGCGCACAGCATGTCGGTTCCGGCAAAATTGCTCCCCGCCGATGAAGCCAGGACCGCGACCAAGACGAGGCCCCACTGTGCCAGCAGTCCCCAGAAAACATGCTTGTCGAGACGGACTCGCCCGTCCTGCAGCTCCCGCGCGAGCCGTTCGTCCGCACGAGGAAACGGTCTCAGTGGAGCATTCGTCGTTTGCAACCAAGCCAGCATCGAATCCGCCTCCGCCACGTGATGCCACGTCGGCGAAAGGCCGTCGGGCAGACGATGGTGCGGAAGCGCAGAGCCTTCCCACCAACACGTCCATCCGAAACATAGCTCTTAATTTGGCGAGCAATTGTGAATCTTTCTCGCATCGCCAAGGCTTTGCGGCGAGTGGGATTCTCGGGAGCGTTCTTATGCTTAACGCGGCAAAAAGTGAGAGGTTTCCGAGCGGGGCTGACGCCGCCCCGCTCAGATGTCTCATCACAGGCCGCGCGAGGTATAGAGCGGACGTGATCGATTTCCTGCAAGGCCAACGGCTAGCACGCGAAGCGTCACAGCACCTTTCTCGCGATGCGTTCGGACAACATCGCTGCTTCCGCGAAGATCGCGGGAGTGCCGCCGGTGTGGAGGAAGACCACATTTGTTGATTGACCGTTGCAATCGTTAAAGAGTCCACGGCGGACATCGGCGATCAGTCCTGCGAGTGCCTTCGCGGTGTAGGTCGGTTCGACGAGGATCCCTTCCGTCCGCGCGAGCAGCGTCAGCGCTTCGAGGCCCGCGTCGGACGGTTGGCCGTAGCCGGGAGCGAGTTGCTCGGTGACGAACAGAATGTCTTCGGGCGTGAGTCGCGTGTCGATTCCCGCCAGTTCGGCCGCGCGGTTGGCAGTCGCGGACATTTCCACTTGGCTGTCCCACGGCCAAGTCATCGGAGCAATGCTCTTCACGGGGAAGCGGCATCCCAGCGCGGCGGCCCCGAGTGCAACGCCCGCTCCCGTGGAACCGGCGGATGAAACGTAGACGGCGGCCGGCTCGAAGCCACTCGCCGTCGATTGCTCGACGATCTCAGCCATGCAAATCGCGTAGCTAAGTGCGGCGAGCGGCAGCACGACAGGACGTTCCCACAGATAGACCTTGCGACCGGTTGCGCGAAACCGATCGGCGACTTCGGCGATCTTTTGATCGAGGGCCGAGCCGATAGACTCTTCGACGATCTCGATGCTCGCGCCGACGATGTGATCGAGCAGCAGGTTGCCCTGCACGATGTCGGGACCGTTCGCGGGTTTGCCTCGACCGAGAACGAGGTGGATGTCGAGTCCCACCTTCGCGCATGCGGCGGCAGTCTGTCGGCAGTTGTTGCTTTGCACTCCCGCACCCCACACGACGAGATCGGCTCCTTGGGCGAGGGCATCCGCGATCAAGAACTCGTTGTGCCGCGCTTTGTTCCCGCCGAACAGGAGTCCCGTGCAGTCATCCCGTTTGATCCAGACACGCGGCCCGTTCGGACAAATCGCCTGGCTGAACCGAGGCAGGAACTCAAGCGGCGTCGGCAGATGAGCCAGTGACGTGCGCGGGACTCGCGCAATCCGCGATTGCAGTTCAGCGGTGGAGAGCATCGGTGGTACAGACCGCGTCATTTCTTCGTCGCTTTCTTCTTGGGAGCGGCTTTCTTCGTGGCCACCGTCTTCGCCGACTTGGCTGTCTTCGTCCGCACGGCCTTCGTGCGCGAAGTCTTGAGGACCGTCTCGTAGTGCGCGATCCACTTCTTGACGGGGGTGCGTCGAATGGTTTCGCCGATCAGTTCGAGTGCGAGGTCTTCGACTTTCTTGAACCGGATGCAGCACTTGCCCATGTCGAGTTTTTTGCCGGTCTTGACCCACTCGTCGCGGAACGTCGTCTCCGTGGCCCCATCGCTGTAGACCGGCATCATGTAGAGCGACATGTAATTCTTCTGAGACGCCAAGCCCGCGAAACCCAGCGGCTGCTTGGGATCGCAGTGGTAGCCCGCCGGGTAGAGGCTGTGCGGCACGTAGTAACCGATCATGCCGTACAGCATCCCTTCCTCGTAGCCTTTGTTGAGATGCTTGAGAATCACTTTCCTCACGGCCGAGATCGCGGCGCGCCGGTCATCGGGCAACTCGGCGAGATACTGTTCGACGGTGGTCGCTTTGCTTTCCATGGGAGACCTCATAAGTTCGGATGCCACGGACACAATCCGCCTGACAAATGGGCGGGGGCATTATGCCGCCTCACTCTCCGAGTGCGAGTGAAGCGATGCTGTCCCGAACAGATGCCACGAAAGGAAAACTCATGAACCAACCATCCTCTTTCCTGCGTCGCGACCCTGCGGACGTGACTCCTTGGGCCGAAACCTGTGGCGAGATTCGATGTCTCGTGGAGGAAAAAGACGGCGCGGCGGCCGAGGTGCATCTGGTGAAGATTCACGACGCCAAGCTGCACTATCACGCCCACACGGATGAGTTCTACTACGTGATCGACGGCCAGGGGACCATGACGCTCGACGGCACCGAGATCGAACTGCATCAGGGTGTGGTGGTCTACGTCCCGCGCGGCATCAAGCACAAGGCGGTCGGCAACCTGACCGTGCTGACCGTCTGCATCCCGCGCGGCGTGTTCAACGACATTCACGAATTGGAGTGAAGTGCGGATGCCAAGGCTGGGTGGCGGAGGCGCTCTGGCTCTGCTGACAAATCGCTTTTGCGCCGCATAACGCTAACGTTCACATGCGGGGCCGCAGAACGTGCAACTCTGTGAAACCTTGACGGCCCCGTCAGGTGCAACGTCTGGTTCGACACGAGCCCATGAAAAGTACCAGGGCCGTCTCAATTGCCAGGTTGCGGCTT